>CAYYJB010000140.1:0-1593 GCA_964472135.1 uncultured Gemmobacter sp. | reverse complement strand
GACCCTGGCCACGAGCCGCGCGAGTTCGCGGCGCGCCGCATCGTGAGAGATGATGTCCGTCGAGAAGGTATCCTCGGTTCCGATCGACTTGCGCGGCCGGTTGGGCTCGACCGGGCGGGTGTCGATGCCGCGCGCGATGTCGTGATACCATTGTCCCGATTTCCCGAAATGCGCGCGCAGGAAGGGCAGATCCCGCGCACGCAGATCGGCACCCGTGAGGATGCCGAGGCTCTCCATCCGCGTCGCTGTCGCGGGGCCCACGCCGTGGAACTTGCGCACCGGCAGGGTTGCCACGAAGGCCGCTCCGCGCGCGGGGGGGATCACCGCCTGACCATCGGGCTTGTTGAGGCTGCTCGCCATCTTCGCGAGGAACTTGCAGTAGGAAATCCCCGCCGAGGCGCTGAGCCCGGTCTCGGCACGGATGCGCGCGCGGATCTGGCGTGCGACATCGGTCGCGAGGTCGATGCCGCGCTTGTTGAGGGTGACGTCGAGATACGCTTCATCGAGCGAGAGGGGTTCGATGAGGTCGGTGAACTCGGCGAAGATCGCCCGGATCTTGGCCGAGACGGCGCGATAGACCTCGAAACGCGGGCGAACGAAGAGGAGATCGGGGCATTTGCGCCGCGCGGTCACCGAAGGCATGGCAGAGCGCACGCCGAAGGCGCGCGCCTCGTAGCTTGCCGCGGCGACGACACCGCGCGCAGCCGAGCCCCCGACGGCGACCGGCTTGCCGCGCAACTCCGGATTGTCGCGCTGCTCGACCGAAGCATAGAAGGCATCCATATCGACATGGATGATCTTGCGCGGCGGCATCTCACTGCCGGCCGGCTCCTGATCCGATATCCTGTCGAGCGCCGTCATTGCGTCATAGTCTGCCAAGGATCGCGACCAGAGATGATGCGATCATAACCGCGGCGTGGCACAAAGCGAGGGAGGACGCGCGATGAAGGCAAGCCCCTGCGCCGCGCCTATCGATCCAGCGCCCCCTTTCCGGCGAGGATGAGCGGGCGCAACCTCTCGAGGCGGCGCAGGCGGGTTTCTGATTGTTTGGCGGCGGCGAGTTCGATCACATGGCTGCGTTGCCGGCCAGGCGTCAGCCGATGGAACGCCTCGGCCAAGGCGGGATCGGCATCAAGCGCCGCGACGAGTTCGTCCGGGAGCACGAGCGTCTCGCGCTCGACCTTCGGCTTGAGGCCAGCGTCTGCATGGCGCTTCGCCTCCTCGAGGTATGCCTTGATGATCGGAGCGCGCGCGACGAGTTCAGAGTCGGTCCTGAACTGGATCATGTTGGGATGCTGCGTATTTTCGCCGCTCCGTGTCAGGATGCCCTCGGGATCCTTGAGCAGAGGTGCCGTCATGAAGGTGATCCTGAAATCACCCCGGAACGCCCCGATGATCGCGATGTTCTGCCCCGCATGCATGTAGCAGGGGTGCCCCCACTTCAGCGTCTCGACGAGGCCCGCCGACAGGCAGATCTGGCGCAACACATCGATCGCGGGCTGCCACGTCGCGACCGAACACTCAGGCGTGTCAAATCGCGCACACCTGCCGCAACCCTTGCGGAAGAAATCCTCGATCTCGGTAATCATGACA
>CAYYJB010000139.1:0-1798 GCA_964472135.1 uncultured Gemmobacter sp. | reverse complement strand
GTGAAGCTCTTCATCGCCTCGATGACGCCTTCCTTGTAGCCGTTGCCGCTGTCCTTGATGCCGCCGAAGGGCGACATCTCGATGCGGTAGCCCGGGACCTCCCAGATGTTCACCGTGCCGACGACGAGGCCGCGGATATAGGCCTGGATGCGCCCCCAGTCGTTGGTACAGACCCCGGCCGAGAGGCCAAACGGCGTGCCGTTCGAGATCTCCATCGTCGCGGCATCATCATCGGGCACGCGGATTATGGGCACGACGGGGCCGAAGGTTTCCTCCATCACGAGCGGGCAGTCGGGCGGGACGTGATCGACGACGATCGGCGGCAGGAGCGCGCCTAGGCGGGGCGGGTGGTGAAGGATGCGCGCGCCCATCGCCTCGGCCTCGAGGACGCGGGCCTCGAAGGTCTCGGCGGCGCGCGCGCTGATGACGCAGCCCAGTTCGGTCGCGGGGTCCATCGGGTCGCCGAAGCGCAGCGCCCGGGCGCGTTCGAGCACCATCGGCACGAAGCGGTCGGCGACGCTCTCCTGCACGAGGATGCGCTTGACGGCGGTGCAGCGCTGGCCCGAGTTCTTGGTGGCCCCCGCCACCGCCAGATCGGCCGCGCGCGCGAGGTCGGCGTCCGAGAGGTCGCTGCACACGATCAGCGGGTCGTTGCCGCCAAGTTCGAGGACCTGCCGCTTGTAGACGGCCTTGGCCGCGATCATCTTGCCGACCGGCACCCCGCCCGTGAAGGTGATGAGGTCGAAGTCGGGGTTGGTGACCATCTCCTCGCCGATCTCGGCCGGCCAGCCGGTCACGACCGAGAGCATCTCGGGCGGCAGCCCCGCCTCATAGAGCGCATCGGCCAGCCAGATCGCGGTCAGGGGCGTGAGGTCGGTCGGCTTGACGACGATGCAGTTGTTCGTCGCGATCGCCGGCGCGATCTTGTGGCTGACCATGTTGAGCGGATGGTTGAAGGGCGTGATGGCCGAGATGGCGCGCAGCGGTTCGCGCGTCGTGAAGATCTTGCGCGCCTTGCCGTGGGGGGTGAGGTCGCAGGAGAAGATCTCGCCGTCGTCGTGGATGCAGAGCTGACCCGCGAGCGAATAGACATCATAGGCCCGCCCGCATTCATAGAGGCTGTCGGCGAGCGAGATGCCGAGCTCGGCCGTGATGATGGGGGCAAGCTCCGCCTTGCGCTCGGCGATGATGCGGGCGGTGGCAAAGAGGATCTGCTGGCGCTGAAACCGCGTCAGGCGCGGGGTGTAGGCGCGCGCGATGGCGAAGGCCTCGGCCGCGTGCTCGGCCCGGCCGGCGGGCACCGTGCCCACGACCTCGCCGGTGAAGGGGTAGCGCACGGGGATGCGCTCGGGCAGATCGACCTTGCGGCCGGCGATCCGCATCGCCTCGTGGCGGGGTTCGATCGGGGGGGTGGGCATGGCGGACCTCAGAGCGCGGCGGCGGTGGTGGCGTAGAGGAAGGCGTCGAAGTTGCGCAAGGCGGGTGCGTCGGGCAGATCGAGCCGGCGGTTGAGGATGAAGGGCACCGCCTGCTCGGTCAGCCCCCCGTGCGAGCGCAGGGGTTCGGTCAGCGCGGCGAGGTCGTGGCGGTGCGCCGAGGTGCCGATCGTCATCCCCCCGGTCGAGGTCAGCACGATGTCGCCGATCCGGTCGGGGGGCAGCTCGAAGCGGGCGGCGGCCTCTTCGCGGCCGATCGCGACCTCGATCCCGGGCTCGGCCAGAAGCCGGGCGAGGATCGCGGCGCGGTCGGCGCCCTCGGGCAGATAGGCCGTCGCGAAGGAGCCGAGCGCGCCGTGGTG
>CAYYJB010000138.1:0-1812 GCA_964472135.1 uncultured Gemmobacter sp. | reverse complement strand
CGGCCACCATGCGCGCGAGGTTCCCGGCCGCGATCGCGGCGCGCAGATCGGCCATCAGGCGCTGGTAATAGGCGAGGTTGTGCCAGGTCAGCAGCATCGAGGCGATGATCTCGCCCGCCCGCACGACATGGTGGAGATAGGCGCGCGAATAGCCCCGGCAGGCCGGGCAATCGCAGCCTTCCTCGAGCGGGCGGGGATCGTCGGCGTGGCGGGCGTTGCGCAGATTGACGGGCCCGCGCGCCGTGAAGGCCTGCCCCGTCCGGCCCGAGCGCGAGGGCAGCACGCAATCCATCATGTCGACGCCCCGCACCACCGCGCCCACGATATCGTCGGGCTTGCCCACCCCCATCAGATAGCGCGGCCGGTCCTCGGGCAGCATCCCCGGCGCGTAGTCGAGGACCGAGAACATCGCCGCCTGCCCCTCGCCCACCGCAAGCCCGCCGATGGCGTAGCCGTCAAAGCCGATCGCGCGGAGCGCCTCGGCGCTCTCGCCGCGCAACTCGGGCGAAAGGCCGCCCTGCTGGATCCCGAACAGCGCATGCCCCGGCCGGTCGCCGAAGGCATCGCGCGACCGCTGCGCCCAGCGCATCGAGAGGCGCATCGAGCGCGCGATCTCGGCCTCCTCGGCCGGGAGCGCGGGGCATTCGTCAAACGCCATCACGATATCCGAGCCGAGCAGGCGCTGGATCTCCATGCTGCGCTCGGGCGTGAGGTGATGGGTAGAGCCGTCGATGTGCGACTTGAAGCGCACCCCCTCCTCGCTGAGCTTGCGCAGCCCGGCAAGGCTCATCACCTGAAAGCCGCCCGAGTCGGTCAGGATCGGGCGGTCCCAGTTCATGAAGCGGTGCAGCCCGCCCAGCGCCGCCACCCGCTCGGCCCCTGGCCGCAGCATCAGGTGATAGGTGTTGCCGAGCAGGATATCGGCGCCCGTGGCGCGCACGCTCTCGGGCAGCATGGCCTTGACCGTCGCGGCGGTGCCCACCGGCATGAAGGCGGGCGTGCGCACCTGCCCGCGCGGCGTCTCGATCAGCCCCGTCCGCGCGCGCCCGTCCGTCGCCGTCACCGCAAAGGAAAATCCAGCCATGCCGCCCCCCTGCCCCCAGATGTGCGCCAAATCGCGGCCGGGGGCAATCGGGCAGGGGCGGGGGGTCTGGACGGGCGGCGGGGAATTCCTTATATAAACGCTCAAGAACTCCGACGCGAGGAACCGCCCATGGCCGCCGGCGAGCCGATCATCCGGCCTTCGAGCACCGAGCACCCGCTCTATGAGCAGGTGGTGGCGGCCTGCCGCACGGTCTACGACCCCGAGATCCCGGTCAACATTTTCGACCTCGGCCTCGTCTACACGATCGAGATCGATGCCGAGAACGCGGTCGCCATCACCATGACGCTGACGGCGCCCGGCTGCCCCGTCGCGGGCGAGATGCCGGGCTGGGTGGCGGATGCGGTCGAGCCCCTGCCGGGCGTGAAGCAGGTCAATGTCGAGATGACCTTCGATCCGCCCTGGGGGATGGACATGATGTCGGAGGAAGCGAAGCTCGAGATGGGGTTCATCTGAGATGTTCGGCATCCCCGGCAAGGCGGCCGTCACCCTCACCCCCGCCGCGGTGCGTCGGGTGCGCCAGATCATGGAGACGGGCGGTTCGGCCGGGCTGCGCGTCGGCGTCAAGAAGGGCGGCTGCGCGGGGATGGAATACACGCTCGAACACGCCGCCGAAGTGGGCGCGCATGATGCCGTGGTCGAGCAGGACGGCGCGCGGGTCATGATCGCGCCGATGGCGCAGATGTTCCTGATCGGCACCGAGATCGACT
>CAYYJB010000137.1:0-1957 GCA_964472135.1 uncultured Gemmobacter sp. | reverse complement strand
ATCGTCTGGAAGGTCGGCGAGAAGGTCAAGCGCTGGAAGGTCGGCGACGAGGTCGTGATCCACTGCAACCAGGACGACGGCGACGACGAGGATTGCAACGGCGGCGACCCGATGTATTCCCCCTCGCAGCGGATCTGGGGCTACGAGACGCCCGACGGCAGCTTTGCCCAGTTCACCCGCGTGCAGGCCCAGCAGCTGATGAAGCGCCCCCGCCACCTGACGTGGGAGGAAAGCGCGTGCTACACCCTCACCCTCGCCACCGCCTACCGGATGCTCTTCGGCCACGAACCCCATGACCTGAAGCCCGGGCAGAACGTGCTCGTCTGGGGCGCGTCGGGCGGGCTCGGCTCCTATGCGATCCAGCTCATCAACACGGCGGGCGCGAACGCGATCGGCGTCATCTCGGACGAATCGAAGCGCGAGTTCGTCATGTCGCTCGGCGCCAAGGGCGTCATCAACCGCAACGAGTTCAAGTGCTGGGGCCAGCTGCCCAAGGTCAACAGCCCCGAATACAACGAATGGCTCAAGGAAGCGCGCAAGTTCGGCAAGGCGATCTGGGACATCACCGGCAAGGGCGTGAACGTCGACATGGTGTTCGAGCACCCGGGCGAGAGCACCTTCCCGGTCTCATCTCTCGTCTGCAAGAAGGGCGGGATGGTCGTGATCTGCGCCGGCACCACGGGCTTCAACTGCACCTTCGACGTGCGCTACATGTGGATGCACCAAAAGCGCCTGCAGGGCAGCCACTTCGCCCACCTCAAGCAGGCGAGTGCCGCGAACCAGCTCATGCTCGAGCGCCGGCTCGACCCCTGCATGTCCGAGGTCTTCCCCTGGGCCGAGATCCCCGAGGCGCACATGAAGATGCGCCGCAACGAGCACAAGCCCGGCAACATGGCCGTGCTCGTGCAATCGCCGCGGGCGGGCCTGCGGACCTTCGAGGACGTGATCGAGGCCGGCAAGACGGTCTGACGCTTTCGCGCGGGCTTCGGGGGGTGTAGGGTCGGGCCATGGCCCTTCCCCCCCTCTCGACCGATCAGGCGCAGGCGATGGATCGCCTGCGCGCGGCCCTTGCGGGCGTCGGCGTCGATCTGGCGGCGGGCACCGTCGCGCCCCGTCCCGCCCGCGGCGGCGGCGTTCTGGGCGTCACGGGCAAGGCCGGATCGGGCAAGACGCTCCTGCTCGCCGCCCTCGTGCAGGCGCTGATCGCGGCGGGCGTCGAGGTGACGACGGGCGATCCGGAACCCAAGCGCCGGCGCGACGCGCGCAAGGTCGCGATCCTCGCGCCGACCAACAAGGCCGCTTCGGTGCTGCGCCTGCGCGGCGTGCCGGCGACGACGATCCACCGCGTCCTCTATACCCCCGTCTACGCGCCCGAGTTCGAGGCGCTGGCCGAATGGCTGGCCGCGGGCGGAACCCGGCCCGTGATCGAGGGGCTGAGCGAGGCGGCCCTCGACCGTGCTGCGGAATTCTACGCCGAGGCGCGGTCCGTGCCCGGCGCGCTCGCGACCGCGGGCCTCAGGGGGTCGGACTTCATCCGCGGCTGGACGCGGCGCGAGGATCCGCTCGACATCGGCCTCATCGACGAAACCTCGATGCTCGACGACCGACAACTCGAGGACCTGCGCGAGATCTTCCCGACGCTGATCCTCTTTGGCGATCCGGCCCAGCTTGCCCCGGTCGGGCAATCGGGGGCGATGGCCTTCGACCGCCTGCCGCCCGCCGACATCCTCACGCTCGCGCGCATCCACCGGCAGGAGGCCGACAGCCCGATCCTCGATCTCGCCCATGCGCTCGCGGATCCCGCGCTGGGGTTCGAGGCGTTCGAGCGGATGATCGCCGACGCCGCGCGCCGCGACGACCGGGTGGTGATGGCCGAGCGGGTCGATGCCGACCTGATGGCGCGCTCGCCCGTGCTCGTGTGGCGCAACGCGACGCGGGTGCGGCTGATCGCGGCCTT
>CAYYJB010000136.1:0-1990 GCA_964472135.1 uncultured Gemmobacter sp. | reverse complement strand
CGACGAGCCCGCCGATGAGTGCCTCATCGACGGTCACGCTGAGTTTCACGGTCTTTCCCACTTTCGATTTGATCGCAGCGGCAAGGGCCTTGGACTGGGCGGCCGACAGCTTGGTCGCGCTCGCGACCTCGGCCGTCACTTCGTTCTTGGCGGCTGCGATCCGCGCGCGCAGATCGGCCAGAAGCTGCGGCAGAACGAACAGCCGGCGCTTCGACGCCATCAGCGCAAGCGTCCCTAGAAAGAGTTCCGACACCCCAAGCGCGCGCGCAACCGCCCCGATCGCAGCCCCCTGCTCGGCCCGGCCGATGATGGGCGACGCGATCATCGCCTGCAGGTCGCGGCTTTGGCCGAGGGCCGCAGACATCGTGTCCACGTCGTTTTCGAGCGTCGCGACGGCCCCTGCCTCTTGCGACAGATCGAAAAGTGCGGCCGCGTAGCGGCCTGCTATGCCAGATGAAATCGCGACCGACTCCGCCACACCAAACCCCTGACTGATGACGCTCGCGCCTCACGGAGGAGGAAGCATCACTAACTCTCGGCGTCCGCGCAGTCGCGGGCCGACACGTCTCTAGCAGAGGCACCGAAATGCCGCAACTGTGATTGCGGCGGCTACCGGAATGAAAAATCACGCCGATATGTCTTGATCCGCGGGGAGCGCGCAATTGCCGCACCGGCGCCCCCGTTCAGGCCGGCTGTCCGGCGCCCTGCCCCCCCACCGCGAGACCCGGCAGCATCGCGCGCACGCGAACGCGCCCGCCCCGCCGCCTCGGGGCAAGGATCTGCTTGGCGGCCTCAACCATCAGCACCCCGCCGCCGCGCCAGGGCAGCAGACGCGCGCCTGCGCGCTCCCACAGATCGGCCGAGCGCAGCCAGAAGGCGCGCGGCGAGGGCGGCGCATAAAGGGCGGAGCAGAGGCTCTCAACGCTGAAATCGTGCCGGTAGAGTTGCGCCTCAAGCTGGCGCGCGCTGTAGGGGCGCCCGAATCCGAAGGGGGTGCCATCCGTGCGCGACCAGATGCCGGCGCGGTTGGGCACGACGAACATCGCCCGCCCGCCCGGCGCCAGCACGCGCCAGGCCTCGTCGAGAACAGCATCGGGGTTTTCCGAGGTCTCGAGCCCGTGCATGACCACCAGCCGATCGACGCTATCGGCCTGAAGGGGCCAGAGCGTCTCGTCGCAAAGCACCGCCACATTGGCCTGCCCCTGCGGCCAGGCCATCACGCCCTGCCGGGCTGGCATCAGGCCGACGACACGCGCCTGCGCCTCGAGATAGGGGCGCAGGAGCGGCACGGCAAAGCCAAACCCTGCCACGCATTGGCCGGGAACGGGTGGCCATAGCGACACGAGCCGGTCACGGATGGCCCGTTGCGCGACCCGCCCGAGGCGGGAGCGATAATAGAAGCTCCGCAGGTCGAGCACATCGAGATGCATTGCAAACCGCCCCCGGCCCAGGCGATGATGCCGCCCCCGAACCAAGCTAGGCAAGAGTGGCGAAAAGGAAAAGCCATGGTCGCGCGCGTCATCCCTGTTCCCTGCCTGCGCGACAACTTCGCGTTTCTGATCGTCTCGGGCGCCGAGGCCGCGCTCATCGACGTGCCCGAGGCGGCGCCGATCCTTGCGGCGATCCGGGCCGAGGGCGTGCGGCTGCGAGAGATCGTGCTCACGCATCATCACGACGATCATGTGCAGGGCCTCGCGGCGCTGCTCGGGGGGCTTCGGGGGCTTCGGGGGCTTGGGGGGCTTGGGGGGCTTGGGGGACTCGCGGCCGACGGCGGACCGCGCCCCGTCGTGATGGGGGCCGCGGCCGACCGCCACCGCCTGCCGCCGCTCGACCGCGCGCTCGTGCCGGGCGAGCGACTGACCCTCGCGGGCCTCATGGCCGAGGTCATCGACGCGCCCGGCCACACGGTCGGGCATATCGCGATCCATGTGCCCGAGGCGGCGGCGCTCTTTTCCGGCGACAGCCTGATGGCGATGGGGTGCGGGCGGCT
>CAYYJB010000135.1:0-2098 GCA_964472135.1 uncultured Gemmobacter sp. | reverse complement strand
ACCCGAGCTGCTTACGCAGCCAGAGCCACCGGAGCACGGTTGTCGTTGGCAACTGTACTGTTTGCACCGATAACGGTGGTAGCTCACCGAGGCAAAGCAAACACCTTTAGACGTCCGTCGATCCTGTTTCGGCCCCGATGTCCCCCAACGAGGGTTCTGGTGGAGCCGCCGGGTACCGCCCCCGGGTCCGATCCGTGTATTCCGTGCGCGTTTATGCCCATAGGCCCGGTCGCCCGGGACAGCGGAAAGATAGGCGCCCTTGGCGCCCCGCGCAAGGCCCGCGTGCGGCCGAATCGGGGCGGCGTTACTCGGCCGCGACGGGGGCGGCGTCGGCCAGGGCGACGATGTCCATCATGATGCGGTTCAGTTCGAAGTCCTTGGGCGTATAGACGGCAGCGACGCCCATCGCGCGCAGGGCGGCGGCATCCGCATCGGGGATGATCCCGCCGACGATGACGGGGATGTGCCCGAGCCCCTCGGCGCGCATCCGCGCCATCACCTCGGACATGAGCGGCATGTGGCTGCCCGACAGCACCGAGAGCCCCACCACATGCACCTCCTGCGCCTTGGCCGCCGCGACGATCTCGGCGGGCGTCAGGCGGATGCCCTCGTAGTGGATCTCCATCCCGCAGTCGCGGGCGCGCGCCGCGATCTGCTCGGCCCCGTTCGAATGGCCATCAAGGCCGGGCTTGCCCATCAGGAACGACAGCCGCCGCCCGAGGCGGGCCGAGACGGCATCGACCGCCTCGCGCACCGGATCGAGGCCCTCGGTCCGGTTCGAGGGCGCGCGCGACACGCCCGTCGGCCCGCGATACTGGCCGAAGGCCGCGCGCACCATGTCGCCCCATTCGCCCGTCGTGGCGCCGGCCTTGGCGGCCGCGATCGAGGCGGGCATGATGTTCTCGCCCGACGCCGCGGCCCGGCGCAGATCCGCGAGCGCGCGCGCCACGGCCGCGCCGTCGCGCGCCGCCCGCCACGCCTGCAGCCGCCCGATCTGGTCGGCCTCGGCCGCCGCGTCGACGACCATGATCGACCCCTCGCCCGCCGTCAGCGGCGAGGGCTCGGAGGTCGTGAAGCGGTTGACGCCGACCACCGTCGTCTCGGCCGCCTCGATCCGCGCGATGCGCTCGGCGTTGGCCTCGACGAGGCGCGACTTCATGTGCTCGATCGCCGCGACCGCGCCGCCCATGGCGTCGATCTGACCGAGTTCCGCGCGGGCGAGCGCCTTCAGCTCCTCGACCTTCGCGGCAACGACGGGGTTCCCCTCGAAGAGGTCGCCGTATTCGAGCAGGTCGGTCTCATAGGCCAGCACCTGCTGCATCCGGAGCGACCATTGCTGATCCCACGGTCGCGGCAGGCCCAGCGCCTCGTTCCAGGCGGGAAGTTGCACCGCACGCGCCCGCGCGTTCTTCGAGAGCGTCACCGCCAGCATCTCGATCAGGATGCGATAGACGTTGTTCTCGGGCTGCTGCTCGGTCAGGCCGAGGCTGTTGACCTGCACGCCATAGCGGAAGCGCCGCAGCTTGGCGTCGGCCACGCCGTAGCGGTCGCGGCAGATCTCGTCCCAGAGCTCGGTGAAGGCGCGCATCTTGCACAGTTCCGTCACGAATCGGATGCCTGCGTTGACGAAGAACGAGATGCGCCCGACCATCTCGGGGAAATCCTCGGCCGGCACCTTGGCGCGCAGATCGTCGAGCACCGCGCAGGCGGTCGCGAGCGCATAGGCCAGTTCCTGCTCGGGCGTCGCCCCCGCCTCCTGCAGGTGGTAGGAACAGACGTTCATCGGGTTCCACTTGGGCAGGTGGCGCGCGGTATAGGCCGCGACATCGGTGATCATCCGCAGCGAGGGCTTGGGCGGGCAGATGTAGGTCCCGCGCGAGAGATATTCCTTGATGATGTCGTTCTGCACCGTTCCTTGCAGCGCCGAGACATCCGCGCCCTGCTCCTCGGCCACCGCGACATAGAGCGCGAGCAGCCAGGGCGCGGTCGCGTTGATCGTCATCGAGGTGTTCATCCGCTCGAGCGGGATGTCGTGGAAGAGCGTGCGCATGTCGCCCAGATGCGCGATCGGCACGCCGACCTTGCCGACCTCGCCGCG
>CAYYJB010000134.1:0-2195 GCA_964472135.1 uncultured Gemmobacter sp. | reverse complement strand
CCGCGATGGCAAGCTGGCTGCCCGCCTGACGCGGCGCCGAGCCCCAGGTCTCGACTACCGTGGCGATGGCGGCGCCCCGCCCGGCGCGGTGCCAGGCGAGTGCGGTTTCGGGAATGCGGTCGTGCGCTCCAGCGTCCATGGGGCCCCTCCGGTCACGCGGCGAAGATGGCCGCGCGCACGCAGGGATGCAAGGCCGCACTCAGCCCCGCGGGCGGAGCACCCCGGCAAGCCCCTGAAGCACATAGATCAGGATCGTGAATCCCACCCCGCCGACCGCCGCGATCGCCAGCACCGCGAGCAGATCGATCGGGCCGCCGATGTCGCCGATGCCCGAACTGGTGATCCACCACACGAAGGCGACCGCGAGGATCGCGCCGACCGGGGCGAAGATCTCGGCCCGCAGGAGCCGCCCGGCGACCAGCCGCCGCTCGCGCAGGACCATGGCGGCGAAGCCGAGCGTGATTGCGACCGCCAGCGCCACCAGCAGCCAGAAGAGGCCGCGGCCGAACATCTCCTCGAAGACCGCGATCAGGGTGCCGAGCGTCATGTCCTTCATCGTCGCGCCCTCCTCAGGCCTTGCCGCGCAGCATGGCGTTGTAGGTGGCCTTGAGCGCGACCTCCTTCATCAGCCACGAGATCCAGAGTTCCTCGAGCGGGGCGATGAGGCCCGGAAAGCTCGGCACGAGGTTGTTGTCGTAGTCGAACTCGATCAGCATCGCCCGCCCGACCCGGGTGATGAGCGGGCAGGAGGTGTAGCCGTTGAAGGTCTCGGTGCCCTCGCGGCCCTGGATCTGCGCGATCAGCTGATCCTCGACCACCGGCATGTGCCACTTGACCGAGGCGGCCGTCTTGCCCTTTGGCACCCCCGCGATGTCGCCCACCCCGAACACCTCCGGATAGCGGGCGTGGCGCAGCGTCTTCTGGTCGACCTCGATCCAGCCCTCGCCCACCCATTTGTCGGCCCATGGCAGGGGCGAGTTCATCACCGCCGCGGGCGCGCGCATCGGCGGGATGACGTTGATGAAGTCATAGCCCAGTTCCTTGTCACCCTCGGGCGTGGCATAGGTCGCGACCTTGCGCGCGGGGTCGATCGCCTTCAGCACATGCTCATGGGCCACCCCGATGCCGCGCTCGGCAAAGAGCATCCGCACCTTTTCGGCCACGATCGGCACGCCGAAGAGGGCCTTCGACTGCGCGGCATAGGTGATCGAGACATTGCCGCGCGTGCCCTTGCGGGTCGCCATGTCCTCGGTCAGGAAGGCGAGCTTCAGGGGGGCGCCCGCACATTTCATCTCGGTCGCGGGGCGGCCGATGAGCGCCTGCCCGCCCTTCGAGGTGAAGGCGTCGAGCGCGCGGAAGGTCGCGGCCGCGGCCTCGGGGCTGTGGTAATGCGCCCCGATGCCGTCCATGCCGATCATCTCGGTCGAGAAACCCTCGATCCCCGCCCAGTCGAGGCTGAGGCCCGTCGCGACGACAAGGAAGTCATAATCGACCCGCTGGCCGCCGCGCGTGGTCACGACCCTGGCCTCGGGGTCGATCTCGGCGGCGTAGTCGGCGATGAACTCGGCCGCGCGCGGCAGCCAGTCGGTGGTGCGCGACACCGCATAGCCCGCGGGCTTCAGCCCCGCCGCGATCAGGGTGAAGCCCGGCTGGTACCAGTGCTCGGCGCGGCCGTCGATGATCGTGATCTTGGCGCCCTCGAGCCGCGCCGCAAGGCGGTTGGCAAGCGCCGCCCCACCCGCCCCTGCGCCGAGGATGACGATGCGCGCCGATGTCTGCACGCGCGCGGCACGCGCGGGTGCTGCGGCACCCAGCGCCGCAAGCCCCCCCGCCGCCAGACCGAGAAAGGCCCGCCGCGAGGTCGGGCCGGGGTCGGCAAGGTTCATGTTCACCTCCGTTTTACATTCTCTTTCTGGCATATGATATCGGGGCCGCTCCTTGACACAGATCAACCCCCGCGCGGCAATCCGATTCAGTTCCGCCTTTCCTGCGTGCAAACCGCCCAGATTTTGGGCTCTCCGCGCAGAGAGACGCGCGCGCCCGCCCGGCCTGCCGGCCCGGGCGTTGCACTCGGCGTCCGCACGCGGCGCGATGGAGGCGCCATGCGGAATGCCGACACCATGCTCGATGCCCACGCCCCCATCGCCGCGCCGCCGACGCTCCAGCGCAGCCGGGGCGCGGCGACCGTCCGGCTC
>CAYYJB010000133.1:0-2278 GCA_964472135.1 uncultured Gemmobacter sp. | reverse complement strand
GGCCAGAACGGCGAGGTGGCCACCCCCGACCGCATGGCGACGGTCCGCGTCGCGCCCTGATCCCGGCGGGGGCGCCGCCCGGCGCGCGCCCCCCTCAGCCTTCGTTTACCTTTCATGAAGACATTTTGGCCCGCGGCAAATGGGGGCAGAGCACATGCAGACCATCGAGGAGATTGCCTTGGAGATCGTCGCCCGCGAGGGCGGCCTCGTGAACGACCCGGACGATCCCGGAGGGTTGACGAACCGGGGGGTGACGCTCGCGACCCTGCGCCGGCTCGGCGTCGATCTGGACGGGGACGGCGACGCGGACGCCGACGATCTGAAGATGCTGAGCGTCGATGACGCGGCCGCGATCTTCGTGCGCCACTATTTCCAGGGGCCGAGGATCGACCGCCTGCCGCAGGTGCTGCAGGCGAGCGTCTTCGACATGTATGTGAACGCGGGCGCCAATGCGGTGAAGATCCTGCAGCGCCTGCTGACCGAGATGGGCTATCCCACGGGCGATGACGGCGTGATCGGGTCCACGACCGCCGCCAACGCCGCCGCCGCCGCGGCGGCCGCCCCCGACCACATCGCCGACGCCTACGGCATCGCGCGGCGCGATTATTACTACGCCGTCGGCGATGCCCGGAAGGCCAGCCGCAAGTTCGTCCGCCGCCGCAACGGCGGCAAGGGCGGCTGGATCCTGCGCGCCGAGGAGTTCATCTCGCCCCGCTTCCACCTCAGCGAGGCCGAGCACAGCGCGCGGGTGTCGCAATGGGCCTGATCTCGCGCCTGTTCGGCGCCCCGCAGGCGGTGGGCGCGCTGGCCGATGCCACGCGCGGGGTGGCCGAGGTCTTCATCCCCAACGCCACCCGCAGCCTCGAGCTGTCGGCCGAGGCGCAATCGGCCGCGCTCGCCCAGCACGCGGCCGAGTTCCGCAACGCGCCGCGGGGTTGGTTCGATGGGCTCGTGAACGGGCTCAATCGTCTGCCGCGGCCGATGCTCGCCTTCGGCTCTATCGGGCTTTTCGCCTATGCGATGGCCGATCCGCCGGGCTTTGGCGTGCGGATGGAGGCGCTCGGGCGCGTGCCCGAGCCGCTCTGGTGGCTGATGGGGGCGGTCGTGGCCTTCTATTTCGGCGCGCGCGAGACGCATCATTTCCGCGCCCGCCAGATCGCGGCCCGGCCCGAAACCGCGCCCGCTGCGCCCGAGGCCGCGGTGCCCGCGCCGCCCGCGCGCGGCAATCCCGCGCTCGAGGACTGGCGGCGGAGCGGGCGCGGCGCCTGAGTGGGCGGCCTTCGCCCCGGTCACGCCCGCGCGACCCATCGGCGCAGACCCTTCCGGCGACGCCCCGCGCGTCCTATAACGCGGGCATGATCGTAGAGCTCGGCCACTTCGCCCTTATCCTTGCGCTTGTCGTCGCGCTCTTGCAGACGGCCGTCCCGCTCATCGGGGCGGCGCAGCGGCGGGGGGCTTGGATGGCGGCGGCAGAGCCGCTCGCGGTCGCGCAACTCCTGCTGCTGGCCTTCGCATTCGCGGCGTTGACCTGGGCCTTCGTGACCTCGGATTTCTCGGTCGCGCTGGTCGTGTCGAACTCGCACACGCTGAAGCCGCTCATCTACAAGATCTCGGGCGTGTGGGGCAATCACGAGGGGTCGCTGCTGCTCTGGACGCTGATCCTCGCGCTGTTCGGGGCATCGGCGGCGTGGTTCGGGGGCAATCTGCCCGATACGCTGCGCGCCCGCGTGCTGGCGGTGCAGGGCTCGATCGGGGTTGCGTTCCTGCTCTTCATGCTCTTGACCTCGAACCCCTTCCTGCGGCTCGAGGTGCCGCCGTTCGACGGGCAGGATCTGAACCCGCTCTTGCAGGATCCCGGCCTCGCCTTCCATCCGCCCTTCCTCTATCTGGGCTATGTCGGCCTCTCGATGGCCTATTCCTTCGCCGTCGCGGCCTTGCTCGAGGGGCGGGTCGATGCCGCCTGGGGGCGCTGGGTGCGGCCGTGGACGCTGGCGGCGTGGGTGTTCCTCACGATCGGGATCGCGCTCGGCTCCTGGTGGGCCTATTACGAACTGGGCTGGGGCGGGTTCTGGTTCTGGGATCCGGTCGAGAACGCCTCGTTCATGCCCTGGCTCATCGCCGCCGCACTCCTCCATTCCGCGATCGTGGTCGAAAAGCGCGAGGCGCTGAAGTCCTGGACGATCCTGCTCGCGATCCTCGCTTTCGGCTTCTCGCTCATCGGCACCTTCATCGTGCGCTCGGGCATCATCACGAGCGTGCACGCCTTCGCCAACGATCC
>CAYYJB010000132.1:0-2735 GCA_964472135.1 uncultured Gemmobacter sp. | reverse complement strand
ACACGGCGGGCCCCGCCGTGAACCCGATGATCAAGATCACGAACATCGTCGCCCTTCTGCTGCTCGCGGTCCTCGCCGGGCACTGAGCGCGCGATCGCGAACAAGGGGGGCCCCGTCCGGAGCGATCCGGGCGGGGCCCTTCGCTTTGGTGCCCCCGGCTGTCGCTTTTCCGCGCCAAGGCGTCGGGCCGAACTTGGTGCGCGCCGCGCGCTCTGGCATGTAGGGGCGAAACACGGACGGAGTCGCAGCCATGAAGACCCATGTCAGAGCCCTCGTCGTCGGCGGCGGTGCCGTCGGTGCCGGCATCGCCTATCACCTCGGCAAGGCCGGCTGGGACACGATGCTGGTCGAGCGCGACGAGCTCACCTCGGGCTCGACCTGGCACGCGGCGGGTCTCTTGCCGCTCTTCAACATGGGCTATGCGACCAGCCACCTGCACGACTATTCGGTGCGCTTCTACAAGGGGCTCGAGGCCGAGACGGGCCTCAACCCCGGCTTCTATGTCGTGGGCAACCTGCGCATGGCGCAGACGCAGGACCGGATGGACGAATACATGCTCTATTCCTCGACCGCCGAGTCGGTCGGGATCGAGCACCACTTCCTCACCCCCGCCGAGATCCGCGCGCGCTGGCCGCTCGTGCGCACCGAGGATCTGAAGGGCGCGCTCTTCCACCCGCAGGACGGCTACATCAACCCCGCCGACGTCACGCAGGCGATGGCCAAGGGGGCCCGCCAGTTCGGCGTCGCGATCGAGCGGCGCGTGCAGGTCGAGGGCTATCGCTGGACCGGCGCGGAATGGATCGTCTCCTGCGTGCGGATGGTCGAGCAGGGCGGCAACCTCGTGCCCTCGGACGACCGCTTCGAGATCCGCGCCGAGCATGTGGTGACGGCAACCGGCAACCACGCCCAGCGCACCGCGCGGCTTCTGGGCATCCGGATCCCCGCGATCCCGGTCGAGCATCAGTACATCGTCACCGAACCAGATCCCGCGCTGGTCGAATGGCGCAAGTCGAACCCCCAGCACCCGGTCCTGCGCGACGCCGACGCGAAATGGTATGTCCGCGAGGAACGCGGCGGCTGGATCCTCGGCCCCTATGAGCGCGGCGCACCCGCGCGCTTCCTCTACGACGTGCCCGAGAGCTTCCGCGCCGATCTCTTCCCGCTCGACCTCGAGCGGATCGAGGCCGAATACCTCAGCATGATCCACCGCATCCCGAGTTCCGAGAACGCGGGCCTCAAGGACGACTACAACGGCCCGATCTGCTACACCCCCGACGGCAACCCCCTCGTCGGGCCGGCGCCGGGCCTGCGCAACCTGTGGCTCGCCGAGGGCTTCTCCTTCGGGATCACGGCGGCCGGGGGGACGGGCCACTACCTCGCGCAGATGATGACGGCGGGCGAGGCCGAGATCGACATGGCAAGCCTAGATCCCCGCCGTTTCGGCGACTGGATGACGACCGAATACGCCGCGCGCAAGAACGAGGAGTGCTACGAGCACGTCTTCATCCTACACCACCCCGACGAAGAGCGCGAGGCCTGCCGCCCGCTGCGCACCTCGCCCGCCTATGACCGGCAGAAGGCGCGCGGCGCCCAGTTCGGCCAGGTGAACGGCTGGGAGCGTCCCAATTACTTCGGCCCGCCCGATGCCCCGGCCGATTTCGACCACGGCGCCCGCAGCTTTCGCCGCGCCGCCTGGTGGCCCCACGCCGAGGCCGAGGCCCGCGCCGTGCGCGAGACGGCGGGCCTCATCGACGCCACCGCCTTCACCAAGCATCTCGTGCGCGGCCCCGGCGCCTCGGCCTTCCTCGACTGGTTCACGACGAACCGCCTGCCGGCCGTCGGGCGCATCAACCTCACCTATGCGCTCACGCCCACGGGCACGGTGCGGACCGAATACACGATCGTGCGCGTGGCCGAGCAGGAATACTACCTCGTCAGCGCCGGCGCCTGGACGGCCTATGACGGCGACTGGCTGCGCAAATGCGCCGAGGACAAGGCGGCCGAGTTCGGCCATCTCGACATCCACGACGTCACCACGCAATGGGGCGTCTTCGCGCTCGCGGGACCCAACGCGCGCGCCATCCTCGCGGGCATGATCCGCGACCGCGAACCCGAAAGCGCGCTCTCGAACCGCCGCTTCCCGTGGCTCTCGATGCGCCGGATAGAGCTCGGCATGGTGCCCGTCCGGGCGGTGCGCGTGGCCTATACGGGCGAGCTCGGCTGGGAGCTGCACCACCCGATCGAGATGCAGAACCACCTCTTCGACCGGCTGATGGCGGCCGGGGAGCCGCACGGGCTGAAGCTCGTCGGCGCGCGCGCGCAGAACTGGCTGCGCCAGGAAAAGAGCTATCGCGCCTTCGGCACCGAGCTTGGCCGCGACGCCACCCCGCTCGAGGGCGGCCTCGACCGCTTCGTCGATCTCGGCAAGGAGTTCCTCGGCAAGGCCGCGATGCTCGAGACCGGCATCCGCGCGAAATGCGTGACCGTCCTCATCGACGGCCCGATGGATGCCGACCCCTGGGGCCGCGAGGCGCTCTCTCAGGGCGGGCGCAAGGTCGGGCGGCTCACCTCGGGCGGCTGGTCGGTCGTCTTCGGCCGCCAGATCGGGATGGGCTATGTCGAGCCCGCGCTCGCCACCCCCGGCACCCGGCTGGAGGTGCGGATGCAGCGCGCGCTCTGGACGGCCGAGGTGGTCGAGGACAGCCCCCACGATCCCGCGAACGCCCGCATCCGCG
>CAYYJB010000131.1:0-2753 GCA_964472135.1 uncultured Gemmobacter sp. | reverse complement strand
GGTGGTGCTGACCGACGCGGCGGGGAATGCGGGCGCGGCGGTGACGGATACGGTCGTGATGGACAGGGTGGTGCCCGTGATCGTCTCGGTCACGCCGCCCGCCGATGACACCTATGACGACGAGCCCTGAGCCCGCGCCGGGGTGCCGCGCCGCCTGAGCGCGGCGCCCCGGGGGCCGCATCGTCAAACCATTCATGTGATTGCCTTATCGTCGCAAGGGGGAGAATCGGCTTAAACTGCGCCGCTCCTTCTGCTATCGGCGCCCGCATCACGGCCCGACTCGGGTCTGGCCCCGAACCTCTTTTCGAAAGGATCAAGAGATGGACGGACAATCCGCAGGCAAGTGCCCCTTCATGCACGGCTCGGTCACCACCTCGGCGGGCGCGCAGGGCAACAGCGACTGGTGGCCCAACCAGCTCAATCTGCGCATCCTGCACCAGCACGGCCAGTCTCCCGATCCGATGGGCAAGGGCTTCAGCTATGCCGAGGCGTTCCGCAAGCTCGACTATGTGGCGCTGAAGCGCGACCTGCACGCGCTGATGACCGCCAGCCAGGAGTGGTGGCCGGCCGACTGGGGCCATTACGGCCCGCTCTTCATCCGCATGGCCTGGCATTCGGCCGGCACCTATCGCATCGGCGACGGGCGCGGCGGGGCATCCTCGGGGACGCAGCGCTTCGCCCCCCTCAACAGCTGGCCCGACAACGCCAACCTCGACAAGGCGCGCCGGCTCCTGTGGCCGATCAAGCAGAAATACGGTTCCGCGATCTCCTGGGCCGACCTCATGATCCTCGCGGGGAATGTCGCGATCGAATCGATGGGCGGCAAGGTCTTCGGCTTTGGCGGCGGCCGCGCCGACGTATGGGAGCCCGAAGAGGACATCTATTGGGGCACCGAGGCGGAGTGGCTGGGCGACAAGCGCTATTCGGGCGACCGCGTGCTCGAGAATCCGCTCGGCGCGGTGCAGATGGGCCTCATCTACGTCAACCCGCAGGGCCCGAACGGCGAGCCTGATCCGGTCGCCTCGGGGCGTGACATCCGCGAGACCTTCGCGCGCATGGCGATGAACGACGAGGAAACCGTCGCCCTCGTCGCCGGCGGCCACACTTTCGGCAAGTGCCACGGGGCAGGGGATGCGGCCCTCGTCGGTCCCGAGCCCGAGGGCGCGCCGGTCGAGGCGATGGGCCTCGGCTGGTTCAGCGCCTATGGCAGCGGCAAGGGTGCCGACACGATCACGAGCGGGATCGAGGGCGCCTGGACGCCGAACCCGACGAAATGGGACAACGGCTATTTCGACGTCCTCTTTGGCTATGAGTGGGAACTGGTCAAGAGCCCGGCCGGCGCCTGGCAGTGGACGCCCAAGAACCTCGCCGAAAAGGACATGGCGCCCGACGCGGCCAACCCCGCCAAGCGCGTCCCGATCATCATGACGACGGCCGACATGGCGATGCGGATGGACCCGATCTATGGCCCGATCTCGCGCCGCTATCACGAGAACCCCGCGCTCTTTGCCGACGCCTTCGCGCGCGCCTGGTTCAAGCTCACCCACCGCGACATGGGGCCGAAGCCGCGCTATCTCGGGCCCGAGGTGCCGGCCGAGGATCTGATCTGGCAAGATCCGGTGCCCGCGGTCGATCATCCGCTGATCGATGCGGCCGACATCGCCGACCTCAAGGCGCGCATCCTGGGCTCGGGCCTCTCGGTCGGGGATCTCGTCGCGGTCGCCTGGGCCTCGGCCTCGACCTTCCGCGGCTCGGACAAGCGCGGCGGCGCCAACGGCGCGCGCATCCGGCTTGCCCCCCAGAACGGCTGGGAGGCGAACGAGCCCGCCCGCCTCGCCCGGGTGCTCTCGGTGCTCGAGGGCATCAAGGCCGCCTTTGATGCGGGCGCGAAGGGTGGCCGCAAGGTCTCGCTCGCCGATCTGATCGTGCTCGGTGGCACGGCGGCCGTCGAGGCTGCCGCCAAGGCCGCCGGGCATGATCTGGCGCTGCCCTTCGCGCCGGGCCGGACCGATGCGACCGCCGCGCAGACCGATGCGTCGTCCTTCGCGGTGCTCGAGCCGCAGGCGGACGGCTTCCGTAACTTCGCCAAGGCGGGCCTGCCCGCCGCGGCCGAAGAGATGCTGCTCGATCGCGCGCAACTCCTCACCCTCACCGCGCCCGAGATGACGGCGCTTGTGGGCGGGCTGCGCGTGCTCGGCGCCAACCACGGCGGGGCGGCGCATGGCGTGCTCACGGGCCGCGCGGGGCAGCTGACGAACGACTTCTTCGTCAACCTCCTCGATCCCGCGACCGAGTGGCGCGCGACCTCGGCGGCGCGCGACAGCTTCGAGGGCCGCGACCGCAAGACCGGCGCCCGCCGCTGGAGCGCGAGCCGCGTCGATCTGGCCTTCGGGTCGAATTCGCAGCTGCGCGCCGTGGCCGAGGTCTGGGGCTCTGCCGACGGTGCGGCCTCGTTCGTCGCGGCCTTCGGCCGGGCCTGGACCAAGGTCATGATCCTCGACCGCTACGATCTCGCGTGATCGCGCGGAATCCCGGGGGCGCGCGCCTTGCGCCCCCGGGGCCCCTTCATTGACGCCGTGCGCGGAACGCGCGACAAGGGCGCGTCCCTGACCCCGAGCGCCCATGTCCGCCCCAGCCCCCCGCCTTCTGTCGCCCGTGCTGCTCGCCGGCGCCGTCATCCTGATGACGGGCTTCGCGGTCCGCGCGAGCTTCGGCGTCTTCCAGATCCCCATCGCCGAGGAATTCGGCTGGCT
>CAYYJB010000130.1:0-3163 GCA_964472135.1 uncultured Gemmobacter sp. | reverse complement strand
TCGCCGCGCACGGGCTCAAGCCCGACGAATACGACCGCATCCTGTCGCTGCTGGGCCGGACCCCGAGCTTTACCGAGCTTGGGATCTTCTCGGCCATGTGGAACGAGCATTGCTCCTACAAATCCTCGAAGAAGTGGCTGCGCACGCTGCCCACGACGGGCCCGCAGGTGATCCAGGGCCCGGGCGAGAATGCGGGCGTCGTCGACATCGGCGAGGGCCTCGCCGTCGTCTTCAAGATGGAGAGCCACAACCACCCCTCATACATCGAGCCCCATCAGGGGGCGGCGACGGGGGTGGGCGGCATCCTGCGCGACGTGTTCACGATGGGTGCGCGCCCCGTGGCGGCGATGAACGCGCTGTCGTTCGGCGCGCCCGCCCATCCGCGCACGGCGCATCTGGTGAAGGGCGTCGTCGAGGGGATCGGGGGCTATGGCAACGCGTTTGGCGTGCCGACGGTCGCGGGCGAGGTGCGCTTTCACCGCGCCTATGATGGCAACTGCCTCGTCAACGCCTTCGCCGCCGGCATCGCGCGGGCGGATGCGATCTTCTATTCGGCGGCCTCGGGGGTAGGGATGCCGGTCGTCTATCTCGGCGCCAAGACGGGGCGCGACGGGGTGGGCGGGGCGACGATGGCCTCGGCCGAGTTCGACGATACCATCGAGGAAAAGCGCCCGACGGTGCAGGTGGGCGACCCCTTCACCGAAAAGCGCCTGCTCGAGGCGTGCCTCGAACTCATGGCCTCGGGGGCGGTGATCTCGATCCAGGACATGGGCGCGGCGGGGCTGACCTGCTCGGCCGTCGAGATGGGCGACAAGGGCGGGCTCGGCATCCGGCTCGACCTCGACCGCGTGCCGGTGCGCGAGACGGGGATGACGGCCTACGAGATGATGCTGTCCGAAAGCCAGGAGCGGATGCTGATGACGCTCCGCCCCGAGAAGGAGGCCGAGGCGCGCGCCATCTTCGAGAAATGGGATCTCGATTTCGCCGTGATCGGCGAGACGATCGCCGAGGACCGCTTCCTCATCCTGCACGGCAACAGCGTGCGCGCCGACCTGCCGCTGTCGAAACTGGCCTCGAGCGCGCCGGAATACGACCGGCCCTGGACGGAAACGCCGCCGCCGCCGCCCTTGCCCGACCTGCCCGCCATCGCCCCCATCGCGGCCCTGCGCGCGCTGATCGGCAGCCCGAGCCACGCGAGCAAGGCCTGGGTGTGGGAGCAATACGACAGCATGGTCATGGGCGACACGGTGCGCGCCCCGGGCCTCGGCGCCGGTGTCGTGCGGGTGCACGGGACGGCGCGCGCGCTTGCCTTCACCTCGGACGTGACGCCGCGCTACGTCAAGGCCGACCCCGTGCAGGGCGGCCGGCAGGCGGTGGCGGAGGCCTGGCGCAACCTCGTCGCGGTCGGGGCGCGGCCCCTTGCCGCGACCGACAACCTCAACTTCGGCAACCCCGAAAAGCCCGAGATCATGGGCCAGTTCGTCGGCGCGATCCGGGGCATCGGCGAGGCGTGCCGCGCGCTCGACTTCCCGATCGTGTCGGGCAACGTCAGCCTATACAACGAAACCGACGGCCGCGCGATCCTGCCCACCCCGACAATCGGCGGCGTGGGCCTGATCGAGACCCTGCCCGAGATGATCGCGGGCCTGCCCGAGGCGGGCGACGCGGCCGTCGTGATCGGCGCGACGACGGGGCATCTGGGGCAATCGGCGCTGCTCGCCGAGGCCTTCGGGATCGAGGCCGGCCCGCCCCCGGCCGTCGACCTCGCGGCCGAGCGGCGCCACGGCGACTTCGTGCTGGCGCACCGCGCCCGCATCCGCGCCGCGACCGACCTCTCGGACGGGGGGCTTGCGCTTGCGGCCTTCGAGATGGCCGAGGCGGCAGGGGTGGGTGTCGCGCTCGAGGCGGGCGACATCGCGACGCTCTTTGGCGAGGATCAGGCGCGCTATCTGCTGGCCGTGCGGCCCGAGGATCTGGCCGCGCTCATGGCCGCCGCGCGCGCCGCAGGCGTGCCTGCCGCCGTCGCGGGACGCTTCGGTGGCGCCGAGGTGCGCCTTGGCCCTGATGCCGCACCCCTTGCCGATCTCTCGGCGCTCTATCGCAGCGCCTTCGAGGCCGCGATCGGCTGATGCTGCGCCTCGCGCGGCCGGAGGATCCGGGTTTTGTCCGCGCGCTCTGCGCATCGCCCGGGAACGCGCGCCTGCTCGACCCGCCCGGGGCTGGCGAGATCGACGATGCGCTGGCCGACGATCTCCTGTTCATCTGGGAGGAGGGCGGCACGCCGGTCGGGTTCGCCCTGATGGTGGAATGGGTGCCCGCCGTCCATTCGATCCGGGCCTTCGCGGTCGCGCGCCGTGGCGCGGGGCGGCCCTTCCTCGCGGCACTCCTCGCGCATCTCTTCGACGGGCGCGGCGCCCATCGCATCGGGCTTGACGTCACCGCCGACAATGCGCGCGCGATCGACTTCTGGACCAGGGCGGGCTTCGTGCGCGAAGGGGTCTGGCGCGAGGGGTGGAACCGGCCCGGCGAAGGCTGGGTGGATTGCGTCTTCATGGCGATGCTCGCGCGGGAATGGCGCAGCCGGGCGGCATAAGCGATGCCTTGCGGGCCGACCGGCGGCATCCTAGATTGACCCTGACGGCAAGGAGTGACCCCATGGCGATGGCCGCCCAGGACATCGAGACCCTTCTGCGCGAAAGCTTCCCGCACGCGCGGATCACGATCACCGACCTTGCGGGGGACGGCAACCATTACGCCGCCGAGGTCGTGGACGAGAGCTTTCGCGGCCTCAACCGCGTCCAGCAGCAGCGCGCCGTCTATGCCGCGCTGAAAGGGCGGATGGATGGCCCGGCGGGCGCGCTCCATGCCCTCGCGCTGACGACGCGCGCCCCCGACTGACCGAAACCCCGAACCCAGAAGGGCCCGAGATGAGCACCGCAGCAGACCAGATCCGCGAGACGATCGAGAAGAACGACGTCGTCCTCTACATGAAGGGCACCAAGATGATGCCGCAGTGCGGCTTCTCCTCGCGCGTGGCGGGGGTGTTGAACTTCATGGGGGTCGAGTATGTCGATGTGAACGTGCTCGCCGACGCCGACATCCGGCAGGGGATCAAGGATTTCTCCGACTGGCCGACGATCCCGCAGCTCTACGTCAAGGGCGA
>CAYYJB010000129.1:0-3264 GCA_964472135.1 uncultured Gemmobacter sp. | reverse complement strand
GCCTCGCGCAGGCGCAGCAGGAAGGCGTCGAAGGCGGCCTGTTCGTCCTCCAGCCGCTTCAGCATGTCGGCGCGGTAGGCGTCGAAGGCGAGGTTACCCGAGGGGCTCATGCGGTTGCGGCGCAGCGTGCGGCGGGCATCGTTCATCATCTCGGGCCTCCGGCAGGAAAACTTGCGGGCATAGATCATGTAGCCGAGCAGCACGAGGCCGAGCGGCCAGACGAAGATGAAGGCAAGCACCATGGCGGTGATCCAGGCGCCCCTGCCGCGGGCGTCGAGCCAGTCCTCGACCATCCCCGGCCAACTCATAACGGCAGTCATGCGGTGTCCTCCGGTGTTAATGTAAATCACATTCACATTAGGTAGGGGGCGCTTCCCGGGCTGTCAAGGGCAGGGCGAAGGGATTTCAGCGGTCGGGATCGAGCACGCCCAGACCGCGCAGATAGACGCCGATCCCGCTCTCGAGCAGATCCTCGGGGGCATAGGGGGCGCGCGCGCCCGGCTTGCCGCGGGCATAAAGCTCGACGATCCCGTGGCTCATGGCCTGGACATGGGCCGCGAACATCGCGGCGGGCGGCCGGCGGGCGGGCGGCAGGCGCGCGAGCAGCGCCTCGGCCGCGCGCAGCACGACGCGGTTTGCGCGCTCGGCCGCGCGCGCCAGATCGGGGTTCGCGCCGGGCATCACGCCGCTTTCGAACATCGCGACGTAATGGCCCGGATGGCGCCGGGCAAAGGCCAGATAGGCCCGCCCCGTCGCCGAGAAGGCGGCAAGCGCCGAGGGCCGGCCATCGTCATAGGCGTGTTCCAGGAGGTCGGCGAAGGCATCGAACCCCTGCCGCGCGACCTCGGCGATCAGCTCGTCGCGGCCGGCGAAATGGCGATAGGGTGCGGCGGCCGAGACGCCCGCGCGCTTGGCGGCCTCGGCCAGCGTGAAGCCCTGCGGCCCCCGCTCGGCGATGAGGTCGAGCGTCGCATCGACCAGCGCCTGGCGCAGGTTGCCGTGATGATAGCCCCGCCGCCCGGCGGGCGCGGCCTCGTCGTCATCGGCGGGGTGCTCTGCTGTCATCTGGGCGTTCCGGACCTCTGCCAGACCTAGGCCGAACCGCCCCCCGCTGCAACACCGCCCCCCGCGATTGACCCGCGCGCCCCCGGCCCCTATCCTTCGCGACCCACCCCAACCCCCGAGGTCCGGCATGAGCCGCTTCGCCGCCCCGATTTCCGCCCAGATCTGGGACATGAAGTATCGCCTGAAGGAGGCCGACGGCACGCCGATCGACCACACGGTCGAGGACACCTGGGCGCGCATCGCGCGCGCCCTCGCCGCAGTCGAGCGCGACCCGGCCGCGTGGGAGGGGAAGTTTCGCGCGGCACTCGAGGATTTCCGCTTCCTGCCGGCGGGGCGGATCGTCGCGGGGGCGGGGACGGAGCGGTCGGTCACGCTCTTCAACTGCTTTGTCATGGGCACGATCCCCGACAGCCTAGACGGCATCTTCGGCGCGCTGCGCGAGGCCGCGCTGACCATGCAGCAGGGCGGCGGCATCGGCTATGACTTCTCGACGATCCGGCCCAAGGGCGCGGCGGTGCACGGGGTCGCGGCCGATGCCTCGGGGCCGCTGTCGTTCATGGACGTGTGGGACGCGATGTGCCGCACGATCATGTCGGCGGGCTCGCGCCGGGGCGCGATGATGGCGACGCTGCGCTGCGATCACCCCGACATCGAGGAGTTCATCACCGCCAAGCAGGACGCCCGGCGGTTGCGCAACTTCAACCTCTCGGTCCTTGTCACCGATGCCTTCATGGCCGCCGTCAAGGCCGACGGCCCGTGGGCGCTGACCTTCGCCGGGCAGACCTATCGCACGCTGCCCGCGCGCGAGCTGTGGGACCGCATCATGCGCGCGACCTATGATTACGCCGAGCCGGGCGTGATCTTCATCGACCGCATCAACGCGATGAACAACCTGCGCTATGCCGAGACGATCGCGGCCACCAACCCCTGCGGCGAACAGCCCCTGCCGCCCTATGGCGCGTGCCTGCTCGGTTCGGTCAACCTCGCCCGGCTCGTGACCGACCCGTTCGGGCCCGATGCCGCGCTCGACCTCGAGGCGCTCGACGATCTCGTGGCGACGGCGGTGCGGATGATGGACAATGTCGTCGACGCGAGCCGCTTCCCCCTGCCAGCGCAAGAGGCCGAGGCGCATGCCAAGCGCCGCATCGGGCTTGGCGTCACGGGGCTGGCCGACGCGCTGGTGATGACCGGGCGCACCTATGGCACCCCCGAGGCCGCCGAGGTGGCGGGCGCCTGGATGCACCGCATCGCGCGGGCGGCCTATCTCGCCTCGGCCGATCTCGCGCGCGAAAAGGGCGCCTTCCCGCTTTTCGATGCCGAGGCCTTCCTCGCCTCGGGCACGATGCAGGCGATGGACGAAGACGTGCGCGCGGCGGTGCGCGCCAAGGGGATCCGCAACGCCCTCCTGACCTCGGTCGCGCCGACGGGGACGATCTCGCTCCTTGCGGGCAACGTATCTTCGGGGATCGAGCCCGTTTTTGCCCTCAGCTATCGGCGCAAGGTGCTCCAGCCCGACGGGACGCGCACCGAGGAGGAGGTCGTCGATTACGCTGTCGCGCTCTGGCGCGAGAAGTTCGGCGACGCGCCGCTGCCGCCCGCCTTCGTCGATGCCCAGACCCTCGCGCCCGAGGCGCATGTGAGGATGCAGGCCGCCGCCCAGCGCTGGGTCGACAGTTCGATCTCGAAGACGATCAACTGCCCGGCCGACATCGCCTTCGAGGCGTTCCGCGAGGTCTACATGCAAGCCTGGGACACGGGCTGCAAGGGCTGCACGACCTATCGGCCGAACGCCGTCACGGGCTCGGTCCTCTCGGTCGCCGAAGAGGCGCCGAAACCCGCACCCGCCGCCCCCTCGCGCGAGGGCGAGGTCGTCTATCTCTCCGAACCGCTCGACCGGCCCGGCGCGCTCGAGGGCACGACCTACAAGCTCAAATGGCCCGAGAGCGAGCACGCCCTCTACATCACCATCAACGACATCGTCGCGGCCGGGCGGCGGCGGCCCTTCGAGGTGTTCATCAACTCCAAGAACATGGAGCATTTCGCCTGGACGGTCGCGCTCACGCGGATGATCTCGGCGGTGTTCCGGCGCGGGGGCGATGTCTCGTTCGTGGTCGAGGAACTCAAGGCCGTGTTCGACCCCCGCGGCGGGGCCTGGATGGAGGGGCGCTACATCCCCTCGATCCTCGCCGCGATCGGCGG
>CAYYJB010000128.1:1303-3365 GCA_964472135.1 uncultured Gemmobacter sp. | reverse complement strand
ACCGACACGCGCTCGGCCGATGCCGTGATCGCCTTCATCCGGGCCGAGGGGCTCGATCTGCAGTGGATCCTCGAGACGCATGTCCACGCCGACCACCTCTCGGCCGCGCCCTACATCCAGGAGCGTCTGGGCGGCCGGATCGGGATCGGCGAGAAGATCACGGTGGTGCAGAACACCTTCGGCAAGATCTTCAACGAGGGCACCGAGTTCCAGCGCGACGGCAGCCAGTTCGACCGCCTCTTCACCGAGGGCGACAGCTTTCACATCGGGCAGATGCGGGGCGACGTGCTGCACACGCCCGGCCACACGCCCGCCTGCCTGACCTATGTGATCGGCGATGCGGCCTTCGTGGGCGACACGCTCTTCATGCCCGATTTCGGCACGGCGCGCTGCGACTTTCCGGGCGGATCGGCCGAGACGATGTTCGACAGCGTCCAGAAGATCCTGCGCCTGCCGGACGAAACCCGCATCTTCGTCTGCCACGACTACAAGGCGCCCGGGCGCGACGTCTATGCCTGGGAGACGACGGTGGGCGAGCAGAAGGCGCGCAACGTCCATGTCGGCGCCGGACGCTCGCGCGAGGATTTCGTCAAGATGCGCACGACGCGCGACGCGAGCCTGTCGATGCCGCGCCTCATCATCCCCTCGCTGCAGGTGAACATGCGCGCCGGCCAGATGCCGCCGGCCGAAGAGAACGGGGTGACCTATCTCAAGGTGCCGGTGAACGGCCTCTGAGGCAGGCTGACGGCGGTGCAGGGCGCTCTGGCTGTGTAAAAATACCAACTCGATAAATGGTGGAACCGAAATGATCGAACAGGACTGGATCTGGGGCCTCGTCGGGGGCTTCATGATCGGCAGCGCGGCGGCGCTCTATCTGCTCGTCAACGGGCGGATCATGGGGGCTTCGGGCATCATCGGCGGCCTCGTCGACCGCTCGGGCTGGGAGAGCGGCGCCGAGCGCGCGGCCTTCATCGCGGGGCTCATCCTCGTGCCGATGCTGGTCGTGCCGCTCTACGACACGGTCGACACGCATCTGACCGGCAATCTCGCCGTCGTCATCGTGGCGGGGCTGCTCGTGGGCGTGGGGACGCGGCTCGCGAACGGCTGCACCTCGGGGCACGGGGTGTGCGGGATCTCGCGGCTGTCGCTGCGCGGGATCGTGGCGACGGTCTTTTATCTGCTGGGCGGGGGCGTCGTGATGGCGATCGCGCGGCATGTGCTGGGGGTGATCTGATGCTGCGGCTTCTTTCGGCACTGGTAGCGGGCGGCCTCTTCGGGGCGGGGCTCGTGGTTTCGGGGATGGTGGATACGACCAAGGTTCAGGCCTGGCTCGATGTCTTCGGTGCGTGGGAGCCGACGCTCGCCTTCGTGCTCGGCGGCGCGATCCTGCCGATGGCGGTGGCCTGGCGGGTGGCCGAGCGGCGCAAGGTCGCGGTGCTGGGCGGGCCGCTGCCGCTCGCCTCCGCGGGTGAAGGGCGGCCGGGGCGCAATGTCATCATCGGCTCGACCGTTTTCGGCGCGGGCTGGGCGCTCGCGGGGCTCTGCCCGGGGCCCGCGCTCGCGTCGTTGACATTCGGCGGCACGGGGGGGATTGTCTTTGTCGTCGCGATGGCCGCGGGGATGCTTGCCGCCCCCCCGATCCGGGCGCGGCTCGACCGGATGCAACCCGCCTGAAGGGGAAGGGCATGGAGATACGGCGCCTGACCGACGATTACGCGGTAAGCCCGCAGATCGCGCCCGAGGATGCGGCCGCGATCCGCGCGGCGGGCTTCGTCGCCGTCATCTGCAACCGCCCCGACCCCGAGATCCCGCCCGGCCTGCACGCCGCCCGGGTGCGCGCGGCGGTCGAGGCGGCCGGGATGGCCTTCATCGACAACCCCATCATCTCGGGCGGGATGACGGCCGAGAATGTCGCGGCGCAGGCCAGGGCGATGGCCGCCGCCGGCGGCCCGGTTTTCGCCTATTGCGCGAGCGGGAACCGTTCGTCCGTCGTCTGGGCGCTCGCTAATGCCGGCCGGATGCCGACGGATGATCTGATCGCGATCCCCGCCCGCTTCGGCTA
>CAYYJB010000128.1:0-1203 GCA_964472135.1 uncultured Gemmobacter sp. | reverse complement strand
CCCGTGATGCGCGCGGCCGACCACGGCATGTGGCAGGGCTCGAGCGTCTTTGACGGCGCGCGCATGTTTCAGGGCGTCGTCCCCGACCTCGAGGCGCATTGCGAGCGGGTGAACCGCTCGGCCGATGCGCTGATGATCGACGCAACCCTCGGCGCGGCCGAGATGGCGTCGATCGCGCGCGAGGGGCTGCGCGGCTTCGGCCCGGGTGCTGCGGTCTATGTCCGGCCGATGTACTGGGCGATCGCGGGCTCGGACCTCGGCATCGCGCCGGCGCGCGGCCAGACGGGCTTCGCGCTCTGTCTCGAAGAGGTCGCTCTGCCCGATTTCGAGCGGCCGACGACCCTGTGTCGGACGCGCTTCCGCCGCCCCGTGCTCGAGGATGCGGTGTGCAACGCCAAGGCGGGCTGCCTTTATCCCAACAACGCGCGGATGCTGACCGAGGCGCGCGCCAAGGGCTTCGGCAACGCGCTTGTCGCCGATGCGATGGGCAATGTCGCCGAGAGCGCGACCGCGAACGTCTTCATCGTGCGCGATGGCGTCGTGCTGACGCCGATCCCGAACGGGACCTTCCTCGCCGGGATCACCCGCGCGCGCCACATCGCGAACCTGCGCGCCGACGGGGTCGAGGTGATCGAGACGGTGCTTTCCTTCGACGATGTCGCCGCCGCCGACGAGGTGTTCCTGTCGGGCAACTTCGCCAAGGTGACGGCCGTCGCCGCCTTCGAGGATCGCCGCTATCCCGCGCCGGGGCCGATGACGCGCCGGGCGCGCGCCCTCTATTGGGACTGGGCGCTGTCGGGGCCGCGCGTCTGAGCGCACCCGCTTCCTGCCGCATCTCCGGGCAATGCGCCTTTTGGGATGCCGATTCTTGCGGCGGCTGGCGGCGGCTGGTGGCGGAAAGCCGCGCGGCCGGTTCGGGCGGGCGTTGCCTCGGGCGGCCGCTTGGGGCAAAGTCGCGGCCGGAGGGTCCAGATGCGCAAGTTCCTCGTCATCCTCGATGACAGCCGCGAATGCCTCAACGCGATGCGCTTTGCCGCCATGCGGGCGGCGCGCACCGGGGGGGGCGTGCAGATCCTCTCGGTGATCCCGCCCGAGGAATACCAGCACTGGATCGGGGTGGCCGACCTCATGCGGGCCGAGGCGCGCGAGCGCATCGAGGTCCATTTCGAGGTCTTCGCCAAATGGATGCGCGAGCGGCAGGGG
>CAYYJB010000127.1:0-3552 GCA_964472135.1 uncultured Gemmobacter sp. | reverse complement strand
TGGGAGAGCGCGTCGTTCGCAATGACGAGGTCAGGGGTTCGATCCCCCTCGGCTCCACCAATCTGCCCAGGTCCCGATCCAGCTGGCGCCTCATTCAGGGCGACGGCCGTTGGTGATGCCGCAGAGGATCCAGCTCGGGCGGATCCAGAACAGATCGGACAGGCAGGGCCGCCATTCCCGCCAGTTGCCGAGCACCGCCGCCACCACGCCCCGCGCGGCCGCATGGCGGCGCGTCACCTCGGGGTCGGGGCAGAAATCGTGCCAGAGCACCACCCCGCCCTTCCGCAGGGTCCGGAGCGCGTTGCGCGTGTCGCTTGCGACCACCTCGGCCTCGTGGCCGCCATCGATGAGCGCCGTGTCGAAGAAGTCGGGCCCGAAGGCGCCCGCGTCGAAGTCGCGGCTGTCGATGAGCATCTGCGTGACCCGCCCGGCAAAGCCCCCCTCGCGATAGAGCCGCCCGATCCGCGCGCCCGCGTCGCTGCCGCCGCCATAGAGGGGACGGCCCTCGGCGTCCGTCTCGCCCCCGGGCAGGTTCACCGTCCAGATGCGCGCGTCGCAGTTCCTCGCACAAAGCGCGGTGCCGAACCCCTCCCATGTCCCGAATTCGAGATGCCGGTTCGGGCGGAGCATGCGATAGAGCTGGCCGAGGATCCTGGCGTCATGCGTCTCCATCCGGAACTGATCGAGCGGGACGCTGACCAGCACCTCGGGCGGGCGGACCGCGAAATCGAAGCCGAGGCGGCGGCCGAGATCATGGGCCTCGACGATATCGAGCCGCGCGTCGGGCACGTCGGGGGGCAGGTCGGGGGGCAGGTCGGGGGGCAGGTCGGGGGGCGGCGCGCCGAGCCCCGCCGCGATCTCGGTCAGGGGCGCATCACGCCGGGCGGGGTTCATCGACAGCGGCACATCCGCGCTGCCGGCAAGCACGGCCATGCGGATCTCGGGCGTGCCGAAGGCGACCCGCGCGGCGCCCCCCTGCCCCGGCCCCTTGCGCAGGATCAGGGCTGCGACCTCCTCGATCCGCTCGATCTCGATCCGGACGGTCAGCATCGGCCCCGGGGCAAGGATCGGCTCGGCGCCGATCCGGGTCGAAAGGCCTGCGCCGACGCACAGCACGCCCACATCCGCCCCCCCGACCCCGAGCGCGACCTCGACCACCGCAGGCCCGGTCACGGTCGGGGAAACGGGCCAGATCAGGCCATAGCTCCAGGCGGGGCCATCGATTGCGACCTGCGTGCCGTCCGCCACGATCCGGCCGATGGCGCCGGTGACGGGCGCGCCGACCCCGGCCGCCGCCTCGGCCGTCGCGACCAGCTGGCCGGGGCAATAGACCGGCTCGCGATCATGGATCAGGCGCAGGCCCGCGGTCGCGGGCGCGCGGCCCGCCTGCGGGCGGCGCAAGAGGAAGTTCTCGCGGTCGAGCACCTGCGCCTCGGCATAGCCCTGCCCCGCGAGCCAGTCGAGCGCGTCGGTGACGCCCTGCCCGCGCTCGGCCAGCGCGTGGTTCAGCTCGACCAGCACGAAGGGATTGCAGCGGTCGAGCGTCTCGGCCGCGCCCTTCAGCACCTCGAGGTCGAAGCTGTCCACATCGACCTTGAGCAGATCGAGCCGCGACCAGCCGAGCGCCCGCATCTCGGCATCGACGGTCGAAAAGGGATATTCCGCGACCTCGGCCGGGCTGCCCCAGACGCGAAAGATGCCCTCGCGCCGCTGCCCCTCGGCCGCGCCGAGCGCGACGCGGCGGATCTCCACCGCGCCGGCACCGTTCAGCGCGAGGTTTTCGGCCAGCATCCCGGCCGTCTCCGTCGGCTCATAGGCGACCACGCGGCCCTCGGGGGCCAGACGGCCGAAAAGGGCGGCATAATAGCCGATGTTCGCCCCGACATCGAAGATGCGCCAGTCGCGGCCGATGGTCCGCTGGCACCAGCGCTTGGTCTGCATCTCGCACAGCGGGTAATAGCTGCGCATGTGCGGGTAATAGGCCGAGAGGCGCACGGGCGCGCCCCCGGGCACGAGGGTCTGGATCGGCACGAGGCCGCGCTGCACCGGTGGCGCGGGGGGCGCGCCCTCAGAGTCCGAGGCGCGCACGGGTCACCGCCCAGACGGCGAGATGGGGCAGAATCGCCAGTTGGCCATCGCGGATCGCTCCTTCCACCTCGGCGGGATGCATCGGGCGCAACTCCCAGCTCTCGAGATCATCGTGGTCGGGTTCGGCCACCTTGCGGCAGCCCTGCAGCGCAAAGAGATGCGCCCGCCCGCAGCCCTGGTTGCCGCTCACGACGAAGCCGCCAAAGCCGACCACCCCGGCCGCCGCGTGGCCCGTCTCTTCGAGGAGTTCGCGCCGCATCGCGGCCTCGGGCGTCTCGCCCGGCTCGATGTGCCCCGCCGGAAAGGTGAGCGACACCGCCCCCGCCCCGTGCTTGTATTGCCACTGCGTCAGGATGCGCCCGTCCGTCAGGATGGGCACGCCCACGGCATAGTCGGGCAGGATCACGCGGTGGTAATCCCCGATCACCCGCCCGTCGGGCAGGCGGACCGTCTCGCAATCAACCGCGACGAAGGGGCGCCCGTCATGGACGCGCCGGACCCCGAGCACCTCCCACGCTGCCGCCATGCCCGCCTCAGACCGGACGGGCGCGGATCAGCATGTGCCAGCCGAAATGCCGCTCGAGCGCGCGGAACATCGCCTCGGGCATGGCCTCGAACCAGGGCTGGCGGACATAGTCATAGGCCACATACTTCTCCACCACATAGGGAAAGATGTGGTCCTGCCGCATCTCGACGGGCTCGAAGAGGCCATCGAGCAGGGCGCGCACCTCGTCCTCGTCATAGGTCAGCGCGATGGGGCAGCCCGATTGCGCCTCGGGCTGGTCGAGCCCCGCCTCGATCATCGCCGATTTCCACGACCGGCGCGCATAGAGCATCATGCGCAACTCTCCGTCGGGGCGGATGACCTTGCGGATCTCGCGGATGATCGCGCGCGGGTCGGGTGAGTGGTGGATGACCCCGAAGGAATAGACGAGATCGAAGGAGGCCGGCGCGAACCCCCCGGCCAGCGTCTCGGCGTTCATGACGCGCAGGTCGGCGGGCAGGCCGAAGACCTCGAACCGCCGCCGCGCGATGGCGATCGATTCCTCCGAGAGTTCGATGGCGCTGTAATCGGCGCCGGCGCGGGCGAAGTTGATCGCATCCGTCCCGATCCCGCAGCCGACCTCGAGCACGCGCCGCCCGGCCCAGGCGGGGAAGTCGGCAAATCCGGGGATGTGGGGCTCGACGAAATACTTGCGCGCCTCGACCTCGTCGAAATACTCGCGCGTCCCCACCGCCTTCGGCGAATGGCGGATGTTGCAGGGGCGGCGGTTCCAATAGGCGCGCACATCCTCGATCGTGGGCGCGGCGGTGGCGGGGGTGTTCATAGCGTCTCGATGCTCCCATCCTGGCGGGTGATCCTGACCGGTCGCGGCCGTCCGTCCCGGTCCGATGTCGCGTCTGTCGCGATCTCGACCCGGCACAGATCGATCCGCGCGGCGGGGACGTCGATGCGGATCTGGA
>CAYYJB010000126.1:0-3631 GCA_964472135.1 uncultured Gemmobacter sp. | reverse complement strand
GAGGTCACCGGCAGGTTCTCGCAGCCCACCGGCCCGTCGATCACCACCTGCAACCCCTTGACCGCGCAAAAGGCATAGACCGCCCCCCAGTATCCCCCCGCCCGGTCGTGGTCCTGGATCAGCATGCGCGCCCCCCCCGACTCCGACCCCGACCTAGACCACGGGCGCGGGCAACGCGCGCCCCCGCCCCCTCATCTTGGCGGAAATACCCCGCGGGGGTCCGGGGGCGCGAAGCCCCCGGCGCGGCTCTGCGGGTCCGGGGGCGCGAAGCCCCCGGCGCGGCTCTGCGGGTCCGGGGGCGCGAAGCCCCCGGCACCTCGGCCGGGCCCGAGCCCCGCGAAACACCCGCCGCGGGTAAAGGGACAGCCCCCCGCGTCATATCATCTCCTCGGCCTTCGCGGCGCGCGCGGCCTTGTCGAGCTTCTTCTGGTGCTGGGCGCGGAAGTCGGGGCGCAGGTTCGGCGCGCCCTCCCAGATCCCCGCCGCATCGCCCGTGCCGACACCCTCGAAGAACTCGCGCATCCCCGCCATCCGGTCCCGCCCCGCGATGGCGGCGTTGACGACCTGGCCGAGGCTGCCTGCCCCCGCCGGCCCCATCAGCGGGCGCGCCGAGATGAGGTTGGTGAAATAGAGCGACGGGATCCCGCGTTCCTTGGCCTTCTGCACGACCGGGGTCGTCCCGATCGCGAGGTCGGGGCGGATCGCCTCCATCGCGGCAAGGTCGTCCTCGAGGGCGGCGCGATAGACGACGCGCACGCCGCGCGCCTCGAGCCAGTCGCGGTCGGGTTCGGACCAGCGCGTGCGCGCGCAGGCGGTGCCGACATAGGGCACCTCGGCCCCGCTCTCGATCAAAAGCCGCGCGACCAGAAGCTCGGATCCCTCATAGCCCGACAGCGTGATCGTGCCCTTGATCGGCATCTGCGCCAGCGCCGCGCGGATCGCGGGCACGAAGGCGTTCTGCGCCGCGCCCACGCGGGCGGCGGGCAGCCCGAAGGCATCCCCGATGGCGGCCAGCCAGCCATGCGTGCCATCGACCCCGACCGGCGCCGAGCCGATCACCGGCCGGCCCGCGGCCTCGAACTCGCGCACCGCGGCGGTGTAGAAGGGATGGATCGCCGCCACCGCCCCGCAATCGAGCGCGGCATAGAGCTCGCGCCACTCGCGCGCGGGCACCACGGGCCCGGCGGCAAGGCCGAGCGGGGCCAGAAGGGCGCCGATCATCATCGGGTCGGCCGGGAACATCTCGCCCAGCAGCGTCACGGTCGGGCGGTCCGACCGGCCGCCCTGCGGCGCCGCGACCGGACCCGCCTCGATCTCGGCGCGCGCATAGGCAAGCATCGCGCCCGCGAGCACGTCCTTGGCCTCGGCGTGCGTCGGCACGCCAAAGCCCGGCACGTCGATGCCGACGATCCGCACCCCGTTGATCTCGGCGGGCAGCAGCCGCAGCGGCACGCCCGAGGCCGTCGGCACGCAGAGGTTCGTCACCACCACCGCGTCATAGCGGTCGGGATCGGCGAGTTCATGGACCGCGTCGCGGATGTCCTCGAAGAGCTTGCCGGTGACGAGCGTCTCGGAGTTGAAGGGGACATAGCCGACCGAGCGGCGCGCGCCGTAGAAGTGGCTGACGAAGGTGAGGCCGTAGACGCAGCAGGCCGACCCCGACAGCACGGTGGCCACCCGCCGCATCCTGAGCCCGACGCGGAGCGAGCCGAAGGCCGGGCACATGCTCTGGGGCTTGTCGTGGGGGCCGCGCGGATAGTCGGCGGCGTAGCGGTCGAGGATCTCGGACTTGCCGGCCGCGCGGGCGGCCGCGTCCATCTCGGCCGCGCCCGCATGGCATCCCATGCCGTCGCCCCCGGCGGGCGGGGTCGCGCAAGCCTCGGCCGGCGCGGCCTCGGCGACAGGCGCGATCACCTCGGCCGCGTGGGCGTCGTCATAGCGCAGCTCGCCCGTCATGCGGCGACCTCGCGCAGGGGCTCGCGCGCGGCGGCATGAAAGGGGCAGCGGCCGGCGGCGGCGGGCGCCTCGGCGCGCGCTTGCGGCGCGACGCGCGCCGCGCAGGGCGCCCCGGTGCCGAGATCGCGCAGCGCGTGGTCGAAGCGGGCGAGGAGGTCGAGATCAAGCATTGTCGTAGACCACTTCGAGCGACTTGCGCGCCTGGGCGTGCTTGCCGCGCATGTCGGTGTCGGTCGCGGGTTCGAGCACGAAGTCCTTGCCCGTCGCCTCGGCCGAGAAGAGGTTCAAAAGCCCGTCCTGGCTCAGCGGCTTGGGCCGTACCGGGGGCGCACCCGCCACCGCCTCGGCCAGCCCCGCGAAAAGATCACCCCAGCGCCCGGCCCGCGTGCCGACGATCTGATAGTTCGCCGACTTGCGCCGCAGATCCTCATCCTGCGGAATGGCCGCGAGGACAGGGATCTTCACCGCCTCGGCGAAGGCCGCGGCCTCGCCCGTGCCGTCGTCCTTGTTGATGACGAGGCCCGCGATGCCGACATTGCCGCCAAGCTTGCGGAAATATTCGACCGCCGAGCAGACGTTGTTGGCGACATAGAGCGACTGGAGGTCGTTCGAGCCGACCAGGATGACCTTTTGCGCCATGTCGCGCGCGATCGGCAGGCCGAAGCCGCCGCAGACCACGTCGCCCAGGAAATCGAGCAGGACATAGTCGAAGTCCCAGTCGTGGAATCCGAGCTTCTCCAGCAGCTCGAAGCCGTGGATGATGCCGCGCCCGCCACAGCCGCGCCCGACCTCGGGGCCGCCGAGTTCCATCGCGAAGACACCGCCGCGCTTGAAGCAGACATCGCCGATCTTGACCTCCTCGCCCGCCAGCTTCTTGCGGGTCGAGGTCTCGATGATCGTGGGGCAGGCCTTGCCGCCGAAGAGCAGCGATGTCGTGTCCGACTTCGGATCGCAGCCGATCAGCAGCACGCGCTTGCCCATCTCGGCCATCATGTGGCTGAGATTGGCGAGGGTGAAGGATTTCCCGATGCCGCCCTTGCCGTAGATCGCGATGATCTGCGTCTTCTTCGAGGGCGGGTCCATCGGCACTTCGAGCGTCGGCTCCTCGGCGGCCTCGGCACGCAGCCGGGCGTCGAAGTCCTTGAGGTTCGGTACGTCGAGCGTCATGCGCAGCCACTCCAGTCGAGGATCATCTTGAGGCAGTGGGGATCGGTAAAGGCGACCTCATAGGCCGCCGGGGCATCGGCGGCGGGCCGGCGATGGGTGATGAGGCCCCCGAGCGACAGCGCACCCGATTCGATCAGCGCGCGTGTCGCGACCAGATCCTCGGGCGCCCATTCGGCGGCGATGCGCAGCCGCGCCTCGCGCAGGAAGGCGGGCGGGAAGGCAAAGCGCAGCGGCTCGGCGTAGAACCCCGCGAGCACGATCTCGCCGCCCTTGGCCAGACGGCCGATCAGCGTGTCGATGAGGCCCGCGTCCCCCGAGGCGTCGTAGATCGCGCGATAGTCGCGGCGGGGGTCGGCGTCGGGGTGGATGACGCCATAGCCCTCGGCGCCCGCCATGCGGTCGGGGTTGACCTCCCACACGGTGGGGGCGGCGCCGCCCGCGGCGAGCGTCAGCCGCGCGAGCAGCCGGCCGAGCACCCCGTGGCCCACGATGAGGTCGGGCAGGTCGG
>CAYYJB010000125.1:0-3765 GCA_964472135.1 uncultured Gemmobacter sp. | reverse complement strand
AAGACCGTGAAACTCAGCGTGACCGTCGATGAGGCACTCATCGGCGGGCTCGTCGTCAAGGTGGGTTCGACGATGATCGACACCTCGATCCGCTCGAAGCTCGCCGCACTCCAGAACGCCATGAAAGAGGTCGGATAATGGGAATCCAGGCTGCCGAGATCTCGGCCATCCTCAAGGAGCAGATCAAGAACTTCGGCAAGGACGCGCAGGTGGCCGAGGTCGGCCGCGTGCTGTCGGTCGGGGACGGGATCGCGCGCGTCTACGGCCTCGACAACGTCCAGGCGGGCGAGATGGTCGAGTTTCCGGGCGGCATCCGGGGCATGGCGCTGAACCTCGAGACCGACAACGTCGGTATCGTGATCTTCGGCGATGACCGCGACATCAAGGAAGGCGACACCGTCAAGCGCACGAAGTCGATCGTGGATGTGCCGGCGGGCGATGCGCTCTTGGGCCGCGTCGTCGACGCGCTCGGCAACCCGATCGACGGCAAGGGCCCGATCGCGGCCTCCGAGCGGCGCGTCGCAGACGTGAAGGCGCCGGGCATCATCCCGCGCAAGTCGGTGCACGAGCCGATGGCCACGGGCCTCAAGGCCGTCGACGCGATGATCCCGATCGGGCGCGGCCAGCGCGAACTCATCATCGGCGACCGCCAGACCGGCAAGACGGCGGTGGCGCTCGACACGATCCTCAACCAGAAGAGCTACAACGAGGCCGCGGGCAGCGACGAATCGAAGAAGCTCTACTGCATCTACGTCGCGGTCGGGCAGAAGCGCTCGACGGTGGCGCAGCTTGTCAAGAAGCTCGAGGAGACGGGCGCGATCGCCTACACGATCGTCGTCGCCGCGACCGCCTCGGACCCCGCGCCGATGCAGTTCCTCGCCCCCTATTCGGCGACCGCGATGGCGGAATACTTCCGCGACAACGGCCGCCACGCCCTCATCATCTACGATGACCTCTCCAAGCAGGCGGTCGCCTATCGGCAGATGTCGCTCCTGCTGCGCCGCCCGCCGGGGCGCGAGGCCTATCCGGGCGACGTGTTCTATCTGCACTCGCGCCTGCTCGAGCGGTCGGCGAAGCTCAACGAGGATTTCGGGGCGGGGTCGCTGACCGCGCTGCCGATCATCGAGACGCAGGCGGGCGACGTGTCGGCCTACATCCCGACGAACGTGATCTCGATCACCGACGGGCAGATCTTCCTCGAGACCGAACTGTTCTATCAGGGCGTCCGCCCGGCCGTGAACACGGGCCTGTCGGTGTCGCGCGTCGGATCCTCGGCGCAGACCAACGCGATGAAGTCGGTCGCGGGCCCGGTGAAGCTCGAACTCGCGCAGTACCGCGAGATGGCGGCCTTCGCGCAGTTCGGCTCGGACCTCGACGCCTCGACGCAGAAACTCCTCAACCGCGGCGCGCGTCTGACCGAACTGATGAAGCAGTCGCAGTATGCGCCGCTCACGAACGCAGAGATCGTGTGCATCATCTTCGCGGGCACGCAGGGCTTCCTCGACAAGGTGCCGGTGAAGGAAGTCGGGCGCTTCGAGGCGGGGCTGCTTGCGCATCTGCGCGGCAAGTGCGCCGACCTTCTGGCCGACATCACGAAGAACGACCGCAAGGTGAAGGGCGAACTCGAGGACAAGATCCGCGCCGCCATCTCCGCCTTCGCCAAAGACTTCGCCTGAGGCCGGGGCAGGGAACGGGCAGATGCCAAGCCTCAAGGATCTCAAGAACCGGATCGGCAGCGTCAAGAACACGCGCAAGATCACCAAGGCGATGCAGATGGTCGCCGCGGCGAAACTGCGTCGTGCCCAGGACGCCGCCGAGGCCGCGCGCCCCTACGCCGACCGCATGACGGCGGTGATCGGGGGCCTCGCCGCATCGGTCGGCGGCTCGGACAGCGCGCCGCGCCTCCTCGCCGGAACCGGGAGCGACAAGGTCCACCTCCTTGTCGTGATGACGTCCGAGCGGGGGCTTTGCGGGGCGTTCAACTCCTCGATCGTGCGCATGGCGCGGGCCGAGGTGGCCCGGCTTCAGGGCATGGGCCGGACCGTCAGGATCCTGACCGTCGGCAAGAAGGGGCGCGAGCAACTCAAGCGCGACCTCTCGGCACTATTTGTCGGCCATGTCGATCTCTCGGAAGTGCGCCGCGTCGGCTATGTAAACGCCGAGGCGATCGCGCGCGACGTGCTTGGCCGCTTCGACAAGGGCGAGTACGACGTCGCCACGATCTTCTACAACCGCTTCCAGTCGGTGATCGCCCAGATCCCGACCGCGCGCCAGATCATCCCGGCGCAGTTCGAGGCGGGCGCGGGCGGCGGGCTCTATGACTACGAACCCTCCGAAGAGGCGATCCTCGCCGACCTCCTGCCGCGCGGGGTGACGACGCAGATCTTCACCGCGCTCCTTGAGAACGCGGCCTCGGAGCAGGGCGCGCGGATGAGTGCGATGGACAACGCGACCCGCAACGCGGGCGACATGATCAACCGCCTGACGATCCAGTACAACCGCTCGCGTCAGGCCGCGATCACCAAGGAACTGATCGAGATCATCTCGGGCGCCGAGGCGCTCTGACGGAACCGGAGAGAAGAACATGGCAAAGGCGAAGGCTACGGGTAAGATCACGCAGGTGATCGGCGCCGTCGTGGACGTTCAGTTCGAAGGCGGCCTGCCCGCCATCCTGAACGCGCTCGAAACCGAGAACAACGGCAAGCGCCTCGTGCTCGAGGTCGCCCAGCATCTGGGCGAGAACACGGTGCGCACCATCGCCATGGACGCGACCGAGGGCCTCGTGCGCGGCACGGCCGTCGCGGATACCGGGAAGCCCATCGCGGTGCCGGTGGGTGATGCCACCCTCGGGCGCATCCTCAACGTCATCGGCGAGCCGGTCGACGAGAAGGGCCCCGTCGTCGCCGCCCAGACGCGCGCCATCCACCAGCCCGCCCCCGACTTCGCCTCGCAGGCGACCGAGAGCCAGGTCCTCGTCACCGGCATCAAGGTCATCGACCTGCTCGCCCCCTATTCGAAGGGCGGCAAGATCGGCCTCTTCGGTGGCGCGGGCGTCGGCAAGACCGTGCTGATCATGGAACTCATCAACAACATCGCCAAGGTCCACTCGGGCTATTCGGTGTTTGCGGGCGTGGGCGAGCGGACGCGCGAGGGCAACGACCTCTATCACGAGATGATCGAATCGGGCGTCATCAACATCGACAACATGACCGAGTCGAAGGTGGCGCTGGTCTATGGTCAGATGAACGAGCCGCCGGGCGCGCGGGCCCGCGTCGCCCTCACGGGCCTGACGCTCGCCGAGCAGTTCCGCGACCAGTCGGGCACCGACGTGCTCTTCTTCGTCGACAACATCTTCCGCTTCACGCAGGCGGGTTCCGAGGTGTCGGCGCTTCTGGGCCGCATTCCCTCGGCCGTGGGCTATCAGCCGACGCTCGCGACCGACATGGGCGCGCTGCAAGAGCGCATCACCTCGACGAAGGCCGGCTCGATCACCTCGGTGCAGGCGATCTATGTGCCCGCCGACGACCTCACCGACCCCGCGCCCGCGACCTCGTTCGCGCACCTCGACGCGACGACGGTGCTCTCGCGCGCGATCTCGGAGCTTGGCATCTACCCGGCCGTCGACCCGCTCGATTCGACCTCGCGCCTGATGGATCCGGCCATCCTCGGGGCCGAGCACTATGCCGTCGCGCGCTCGGTGCAGGGGATCCTCCAGCGCTACAAGTCGCTGCAGGACATCATCGCGATCCTCGGGATGGACGAACT
>CAYYJB010000124.1:0-3807 GCA_964472135.1 uncultured Gemmobacter sp. | reverse complement strand
TCCGCGCCTCGGGCCCCGGCGCGGCGCGCAGCGCCCGCCAGCCGAGCGCGGGGTGGCGCGGATCGGCCCAGCCGTCGGGCGGGGCGGCACCGAGCCCCCGCACGACATGGAGCGGCGCGGGCTCGATCATGACATCGGCGCGCAGCCGATAGAGCATGAGGCGGCGCATCGCCGGCTCGGCGATCGCGGCGTCTATGTCGATCCAGATCGCCTCATCCGCCCCGACCATCAGGAAATCCGCGATATACTTGCCCTGCGGCGTCAGGATTGCGGCATAGACCGGCCCGCGCGCCAGCGCGCGGACGTCGGCCGAGACGATGCCCTGCAGAAAGGCGATCCGGTCCGCCCCCCCGATCCGCCAGACCGCGCGCCCCGGCGCGGCCTCGCCCGCGTCCGTCATCCCTGCCCCCCGATCCGGCGCATCGCGGCGACAAGCTCGGCCGTGATCGCGGGTTCCGACAGCGCGTGTCCCGCAAGCCCCACGAGGCGCAGATCGGCGCGCGGCCAGTCGCGCGCGAGCCGCCATGCGGAAACGGGCGGGCAGATCATGTCATAGCGGCCCTGCACGATGGTCGCGGGCAGGTCGCGCAGGCGCGGCTTTTGCGCCTCGATCCAGCCGTCGTGGTCGAGGAACCCGCCATGGGTGAAATAGTGGTTCTCGAGCCGGGCGAAGGTGCGGGCGTAATCGGGCGGGCTTTCGCCCGCCCCCGGATGCGGGACGATGCTGGCCAGCGCGTTCTCCCAGCCCGACCAGACGCGGCCGAAGTGCTGCTCCTGCGCGGGGTCGCCCGAAAAGAGGCGCTTGTGATAGGCCGCGATCAGATCGCCCCGCTCATCCTCGGGGATGGCCTGGGCAAAGCGCGCCCATTCGGCGGGAAAGAAGGCCCCCGCCCCGCCGCCGTAGAACCAGCGCAATTCCTCCTGCGTCATCAGGAACACGCCCCGGAGCACCAGGTGGCGGACGCGCTCGGGATGGCGGATCGCATAGACGAGCGCGAGCGTCGCGCCCCAGCTGCCGCCGAACAGCACCCAGCCGTCGATTCCCAGAAGCGTGCGGATCGTCTCGATATCGTCGATGAGGTGCCAGGTCGTGTTCTCGACCACGCTCGCCTGCGGGCGCGAGCGGCCGCAGCCGCGCTGGTCGAAGAGCACGACACGAAAGATCGCGGGATCGAAATAGCGCCGCATGATCGGGCTGCACCCGCCCCCCGGGCCGCCGTGCAGCACCAGAACGGGCAGGCCCGCGGGGTTGCCGCATTGCTCGACATAGACCCGGTGGCCGTCACCCATGTCGATCACGCGCTGATCGAACGGGTCGATCGGCGGGAAAAGATGGGTCGAAAGCTGGCCCGGGGCTGCGTTCCTGTCCATGACGGACCTATATAGACCGCAACCGCCGCGCCGCCACAATCAGATCAGCGAAGGGATGCCCGATGCAGAGCCAGTCAACCGTCGACCCCGCCGAGATCGCCAAGTTCGAGGCGATGGCCGCCGAATGGTGGAATCCGGCCGGTAAGTTCAAGCCGCTGCACATGCTCAACCCCTGCCGGCTCGACTACATCACCCGCCAGATCGCGGCCGAGTTCGACCGCGACCTTTCGGCGCAGGCGCCATTTGCAGGGCTGCGCATCCTCGATATCGGCTGCGGCGGTGGGCTCTTGTGCGAGCCGATGGCGCGGCTCGGCGCCGAGGTCGTGGGCGCGGATGCGGCGGCGCGCAACATTCCCGTGGCGCGGCTCCATGCCGAGCAGTCGGGGCTTGCCATCGACTATCGCCACACCACCGCCGAGGCGCTGGCCGAGGCGGGCGAGCGGTTCGATGTCGTCCTCAACATGGAGGTGATCGAGCATGTCGCCGATCCGGCCGCCTATCTCGCGGCCTGCCACGCGCTGACGCGTCCGGGGGGCCTCATGATCTGCTCGACGCTCAACCGCAACGCCAAGAGCTACCTCATGGCCATCATCGGGGCCGAGCATGTGATGCGCTGGCTGCCCAAGGGCACGCATGAATGGTCGAAGTTCATCACCCCCGACGAGCTTTACGCGCTGCTCCGGGGCGCGGGGTTCGAGCCCGTGGACCGCAAGGGGATGGTGTTCAACCCGCTCGGCTGGTCGTGGCACCTCTCGGCGCGCGACCTGTCGGTGAACTACGTCACCGCGAGCCTGCGGCGCTGATCAGCCCGCATCCTCGAGCCGGCTGCGCAGCGCGCGCAGCACCGAAAGTGCGGCGCGCACGCGATCCTCGCCCAGTTCGGCCACCGTCGCGGCCAGCATCGGCGCCACCGACTGCACCGCCGCATCGCGCGCCGCCCGCCCCGCCGGGCTGATCGTGACGAACTTGCGCCGCGCATCGTCCCAGTCGGGCCGGATGTGCACATGCCCCGCCCATTCCAGCCGGTTGAGCGTGTTCGTCATCGCGCCGCGTGTGACGTGGAAGGCGCGCGCGAGCTGGGCCGGCGTGCGCTCATCCGCGGTGCGGGCGAGGTGGTTGAGGACGGCGAAATGCGACAGCTCCATCCCCTTGGGCAGCGCCTTGCCGATGCGCGCCCGGGCGAGCTGGTCGGCCATGAACAGCTCGCCAAAGAGCGCGATCGCCACCTCCTCGCCGCGGCCTGACATCACGGCCCCTCGATCGGCCGGTCATGGGCAAGCGCGGGCACCCGGCCCCGCGCACGGCCGACCTCGGCGAGGTCGAGATCGACAAGGCTCACGCCCGGCGCCTCGCCCGCATCCGCGAGCACCTCGCCCCAGGGCGCCACGGCCAGCGAATGGCCGTATGTCCGCCGCCCCTTGCCCCGCCCGATCGTGTCGGCGTGAAAGCCCGTCTGCGCCGGGGCGAGCACGAAGCATCCCGTCTCGATCGCGCGCGCGCGCAACAGCACATGCCAGTGCGCCGCCCCGGTGATGTGGTTGAAGGCCGCCGGCACCGTCAGGATCTCGGCGCCCGCCTGCGCCAGCCGCCGGTGCAGATGGCCGAAACGCACATCATAGCAGACCGTCATCCCGATCCGTCCGAAGGGGGTTTCGGCCAGCACCGCCCGCCCGCCCGGCCGGAAGGCCGCCGACTCGCGATAGACCTCGGTCGGCGAGACATCGACATCGAACATGTGGATCTTGTCATAGCGCGCGGCGATTTCGCCGCCGGGGGCGATGAGGAAGCTGCGGTTGGCCAGCCGCCCCTCGGGATCCTCGTCCGAGACGAGCGCGAGCGAGCCGACCAGCAGCCAGATCCCCGCCCGCGCGGCCTCCTCGCGGAGCGCGGCGAGCGTCGGATCCTCGGCCTCGCGCCGCACCACCGCGCGCTGGTGCGCGCGGTCCGAGGTCAGCAGGTTCGTGCACTCGGGCGTGAGCACGAGGCCCGCCCCCCCTGCTGCCGCCGCGCGCACCGCCGCGACCGTGGCGGCGAGGTTCGCGCCCGGGTCGTCCCCGACGTTGAGCTGGACGAGCCCCGCGCGCATCAGCCCGCCAGCATCGGATCAAGCCGCCCCGCCGCCTCGAGCGCGTGCAGATCGTCGCAGCCCCCGACATGGACGCCCCCGACGAAGATCTGCGGCACTGTCCGCCGGCCTCCCGCGCGCGCCACCATCTCGGCCCGCCGCTCGGGGTGCTGGGCGAGGTCGATCTCGGCAAAGGCCACCCCCTTGCGCCCGAGGAGGCCCTTCGCCGCATGGCAATAGCCGCAAAGCGGGGTGGTGTAGATCTCGACCGTTTTCATCGCCCTGCCCATGCTGCGGACCACATGGCCCGCGTCCCGCGCGGGACTATAGGCATTCCCCCGCGCCCCGCAACCACCGCGCAGGGGCCCGCC
>CAYYJB010000123.1:0-3882 GCA_964472135.1 uncultured Gemmobacter sp. | reverse complement strand
GCCACGGGCACGTCGCGGTCGGCCTCGCCCTGCAAGAGGCGGACGGGAAAGGGCAGGTGCAGCGGCGCCCGCAGCACCCGGTTGCGGCGGCCGTCGGCCAGCAGCGCGCGGCTGATCGGCAGCGGGTCGCCATATGCCGAAGCCAGCCGGACCTGCCCGTCCGCGGCGAGGCGGGCGCGCCCCTCGGCCCCGATCTCGCGCCCGAGCGCGTCGGTGAAATCGGGCGCGGCTGCGATGCCGACCAGCCCCGCGACCCGCTCGGGCGCCGCGCGCGCCAGCAAAAGCGCGATCCAGCCGCCCATCGAGGAGCCGACGAGCACCTGCGGCCCCGCCGTCAGCGCGTCGATCGCGGCGCGCGCGTCCTCCGCCCAGGCCCCGATCGTGCCCTCCTCGAACCGCCCGCCCGAGCTGCCGTGCCCCGAATAGTCGAACCGCAGAAAGGCCCGGCCCCTCCGCGCGGCCCAGCCGTGCAGATGCGCGGCCTTCGTCCCCGTCATGTCCGAGCGCAGACCGCCGAGGAACACGACCCCGGGCGCGGCCCCCGCCACGCGCTGCCACGCGATGCGCCGGCCCTCGGGCGTCTCGAGGATGCCGGCGTCCTCCATCAGGCGCGCGCGTCCTCGGGGGTGGAGACGGCGCGCGTCGCGGCCTCGGGCAGGATGCGCCGCACCATGCCCGACAGCGCCTTGCCCGCGCCGATCTCGCAGAATTCGCTCACGCCCTGCGCGCCCATCCAGGCGATGCTCTCGCGCCAGCGCACCGCGCCCGTGACCTGCGCCACCAGCAGCGCGCGGATCCGCGCGGGGTCCGACACGCCCTCGGCCGCGACGTTCGACACGACCGGGACGCGCGGGGTGCGGATGTCGACATGCGCGAGTGCGGCCTCCATCGCCTCGGCCGCGGGCTGCATCAGCGCGCAGTGGAAGGGCGCCGAGACGGGCAGCATCACGGCGCGCTTGGCGCCGCGGCCCCGCGCGATCTCGACCGCGCGCGCCACCGCCGCGGCATGGCCCGACACGACGACCTGCGCGGGGTCGTTGTCGTTCGCCGCGGCGCAGACCTCGCCCTGCGCGGCCTCGGCCGCGACCTCGGCCGCGGTCGCGAGATCGAGGCCCAGAAGCGCCGCCATCGCCCCCGTCCTGACCGGCACCGCCGCCTGCATCGCCTGCCCGCGCAGGCGCAGGAGCCGCGCGGTATCGGCAAGCCCGATCGCGCCCGCGGCACAGAGCGCGGAATATTCGCCAAGGCTGTGGCCCGCGACAAAGCCCACCCCCTCCCACGCCCGGCCCTCGGCCTCGAGCGCGGCAAGGGCCGCCATCGACATCGCCATCAGCGCGGGCTGGGCGTTGGCGGTCAGCGTCAAGGTCTCGATCGGCCCCTCCCAGATGAGGGTCGAGAGGCGCTCGCCCAGCGCCTCGTCCACCGTCTCGAACACCGCGCGCGCGGCGGGATAAGCGTCGGCCAGCGCCCGGCCCATGCCGACCGCCTGCGCCCCCTGACCGGGAAAGAGATAGGCGCGCATCGAACCCTCCTGCCTGCCACCCGCGATGTGCGAGGCTTAGCCCCGGCCGCCCGCGCGCGCAACATGGGCCGCGCGGCGGAGGAATGTCCTTTCGCGGCCGGGCGGGCGCCTGTATGCTCGGCGCATGATACGCGGCATCGCCCTCTGCGCCCTCCTGCTCGCGACCGGATGCGCCACGCCCTATGAGTCGTGCGTCGCCGCCGCGACGCGCGATCTGCGCGTGCTCGACGGCCTCATCGCCCAGTCCGAGGCGACACTGGCGCGCGGCTATGCGATCGACCGCGTGCAGGTGTTCGAGCCACGCTGGGAGCGATGCCTCGAACCGCCGACCCCCGCGACCGACGCCGAGGGCAAGCCGCTGCCCATGGTCGAGACGCTCTGCCTCGAGAATGTCCCCGTCACCCGCGAACAGCCCCGCGCCGTCGACCTTGAGGCCGAGCGGCGGCTGCTCGGGCAATTGCGCGACAAGCGCGCCGACCTCGCCGCCCGTGCCGAGCGCGAGATCGCCCGCTGCCGCACCCTCCACCCCGAGGGCTGAGGGGCGCTCAGGACCGCAGGATACGGAAGGCCGCGTTGGCCGCCCAGCCCGCGAAGGCGGCGAGGACGAGCGCGAGTAGCCCGTAGACCAGCGGCAGATCATAGGCGAGGCGATAGAGGATGCGCTCGAGCCCCTCCTTGCGCACGTCGATCTGGGTCTCGAGCGAATCGACGACGACGCCCGCACGCAGCAGAAAGATCCGCACGTCGAAGAGCCCCTCGGTCAGGTTCGCCGGCAGGATGAAATCGGCGCGAAAGAGCGTCTCGCCCGCCAGATCGACCGCGCCTTCCTCGAGCAGATAGGCCCCCGTGCGGCCGCGGATGCGGATCAGCGCATCGGTGAATTGGGGGGTCTCCTCGCCGATGCCGACGGCGCGGATCGCGCGCGGGATGCTGATGCGATGGCGCAGATTGTCGGTCTCGCTCAGGATCTCCGAGAGGGGCGCGGTGGTCGCGATGGCGTAAAAGGCGGGCGCGGCGCTGATCTTGACCGATTCGGTGTTGATCCAGAGGCCTAAGCGGCGCTCCTTGCGCCGGACCGTCACCGGGCCCGAAGGCCCCTCGACCGTCACGATCACGTCGAGCGCGCCCTCGGGCGGCGGCGCATCGCGTCGCACGGCGCCATAGACGATGATCTCGGAGCCGTCGAAATTGGCGCTGATGCCGATGCGGTTCTGGCTCAGCCCCGCGACGATCGCCTCGGCTGCCCCGAGGGCAGGCAGGGGCGCGCACAGGACGGCAAGGGCAAGCGCGAGCGCCCTCATGGCAGGACCCCCGGCACCACCGAATAAAGCTCGCCCGGCTGAAGCAGCAGGTCGAGCGCGATCTTGAACGACACCGCGAGCACGAGGAGCGCGAGCAGGATGCGCAATTGCTCGGCCTTGAGGCGCGCGCCGATGGTCGTGCCGATCTGCGCCCCGATCACCCCCCCGATGATGAGCACGAGCGCGAGCAGGATATCGACCGACTGGCTCGTGTAGGCGTGCATCACCGTCGAGAAGGCCGAGACGAAGATGATCTGGAAGAGCGAGGTCCCGATCACGACCCGCGTCGGCATCCCGAGCAGATAGATCATCGCGGGCACCATGATGAACCCGCCCCCTACCCCCATCACGGCGGCCAGGAAGCCGACCGAGGCCCCGACCGCGACGGGGGGAATGACGCTGATGTAAAGGCCCGAGGCGCGGAACTTCATCTTGAGCGGCAGCCGATGGACGATCAGGTGCTGATGCGCGCGGCGCGGCCCCTCTCCCTTCTTGGTGCGGCGGATGGCGCGCAGGCTCTCCTGGAACATGAGCGCGCCGATGAGGCCGAGGAAGATCACATAGGAAAGCTGCACGAGCAGATCGACCTGCCCCGCCCGGCGCAGCACGTCGAACACCCAGATCCCCGCCGCCGCGCCCACGATCCCGCCGCCGAGCAGCACGATGCCCATGCGGAAATCGACCCCCTTGCGCCGCATCTGCGACAGCACGCCCGAGACCGAGGAGGCCACGACCTGATTTGCGCCCGTCGCCACCGCCACCGCCGGAGGAATGCCGATGAACATCAGCAGCGGCGTGATGAGGAACCCGCCCCCCACCCCGAAGATGCCCGACAGAAGGCCCACGATCCCGCCGAGCCCCAGCAGGAGGAAGGCGTTGATCGAGACCTCGGCGATCGGAAGGTAAAGCTGCATCAGGCCGGTTTCCGCATGCGGATTGCGCGCGCACCCATGAAGAACCCGCGCGCCCTTGTCAAACCCGCCCTATCGGACCTTGAGCGTCGCAAGCCCGATCAGCGCGAGGATGAGCGAGACGATCCAGAAGCGGATCACGATCTGC
>CAYYJB010000122.1:0-3929 GCA_964472135.1 uncultured Gemmobacter sp. | reverse complement strand
GCCGTCAGGCGCGAGGCAATAGCGACACCCGCCGCGTCATCTGCCGCCGTGTTGATGTCGTTGCGCCCGGCTTTGCGGCGTGGCCGGGGGGGTGGGTTGGAAAATGCTTTTCGGCCATGGCCTTGCGCTGGGGGCGCGGTTTCGGTTCGGGGCGTTGTCGGGGCGTTTTCGGGGCGTTTCGGGCGCGGCACTGGGGCGGCACTGACCGCGCAGCGAAAGCATCCAATTCAGCCTTTCTTGAGGCTGATACCTGTGCTATCAGGTCCGAAAAGAAACTCTATGCCGGCTCCGTGGTAATAGGACAGGAGCCGCTGCAACGAGGACAACCGGATGTTGGGAAATTCCGCCGGCGATGCGCGCGCCGCCTCCATGCGCTTGATGGTCGTGAGGGCGACATTGGCGCGCTCCGACAATTCGATCTGGGTCAGCCCCAGCATGGCACGCGCCGCGGCCATCTGGACCGGGCTGGGCAGGCGGAGTTCTGGGGTCATGGCTGGCTCGGTGTGGCGACAGCCTTCAGGATAAACTTTTTGATAGTTGGATCAAGATTGTTGATAAACATGGGTGGCGACTCGCGCGACCCATAAGTTCTACTGTTGGTTGCGGCGCCCGGCCGCGCCCGAGGCGATCATGCGCTTTTCCGAGACCTCGCTTGCCCGGCTGATCCTGCCCGAGGGTGCGGCGCGCGCCACCTTCAGCGATGTGCGCTATGTCGGCCTTCAGTTCGTGCTGCGCCCGACCTCGCGCAGCTTCCACTACCGCTTCACCCGCCGGGGGCGGCAGTATTCCATGCTGCTCGGGGCCTACCCGGCGATGAGCCTCGAGGAGGTGCTGCGGCGCTGGGCGGCGCTGCGGCAGGAACTGGCGCTCGGTCAGGATCCGCGCGCGGCCGAGCGCGAGAAGCGCGCGGTCCCGACCCTCGAGGATTTCTTCAACGATCGCTACCTGCCTGCGGTGAAGGGGCGCAAGCGGTCCTGGGCGCTCGACGCGACGGTCTACCGGCTGCATCTGCGGCGCATGCTCGGGGCGCGCCATATCGACGAGATCACGCATCTCGATACCGAGGCCCTGCTGCGGGCCAAGCGGGCCGAGGGGCTCTCGGCGGGATCGGTGAATCGCATCATGGCCGTGCTCTCGGCGATCCTGACGCAGGCGCGCAAGCAACGCATCGCCCGCGTGCCCTCGCGGCAGGACCTCAACATCGAGGCGCTGCCGGACCCGCCGCGCATCGAGCGGCGACTGACGGCCGAAGAGACGCGCCGCCTGCTCGGGGCGCTCGGCAAGAGCCGCAACGCGATGCTGCCGATGATCGTCTCGTTTCTGCTCCTGACCGGCGCGCGCCGCCATGAGGCGATGACCGCCACATGGGACCAGATCGATACCGAGACCCGGATCTGGACGATCCCCGTCACCAAGGCCGGCAAGCCGCGCAAGGTCGTCCTCTCGGACGCTGCGATCGCGCTGCTCGACCGGGTTGAGTCCGAACATCGCCGGCGGCTCGGCGGCGCGCGACTCGCGCCCGTCTTTCCCAACTTCGCCACCGGTAAGCCCTACCACAGCATCTTCCATCCGTGGCGGCACGCGCGCGAGGCGGCGGGCCTGTCGGACGTGCGGTTGCACGACCTGCGCCATTCCTTCGCCTCTGCCCTCGTGAACCACGGGGTGCCGATCTACGAGGTTCAGGCACTGCTGGGGCATGCCTCTGTCCGGACGACGCAGCGCTATGCCCATCTTGCGCCCGAACGGCTGCACCAGAGCGTCCGCACCGTCGCCGCCTATTATGGTCCGGCGCTCGGCGATCCCGGCCGGCCGCTACCCTGACCGGGGCCGGCACCCCCGGCCATGCCGTATCCGGTCGGCTTGCGGCCAGGGGGATGCGCGTCGCGGGGCGATAGCGCCGCGCGCGCCGGAGTTATTCCGCCGATCCGGTTGCTGCCGACGCGACAAGAGGTGACAGCCGTACGCTGATCCACTATATGTTGGTGGTAATGAGGGCGGGCGACCCTTGCGGGCAGGTTACAGGAGCAAGCCATGGCTGGATGGACAAGACGGGCGGCGCTGGCGGGGGGCGGGGCGGCGGCCCTGCTTGCCGGATGCGGCAACGGCATCGGTTCGGACGGGGCGCAGCGTATTGACGCGCGGGTCGATGCGGTGCGCGATGCGCTCTACGCCGACGAACCTGGCGTTCGCGATCTGGCGGCGAAGGCGCGCGGCGTGCTGTGGATGCCGCTCCTGACCGAGGCGAGCTTCGGCTTCGGCGGGGGCTATGGGCGCGGCGCGCTGCGCATCAACGACATCACGGTCGATTACTATTCGGCGACGCGCGCGACCTTCGGGCTGCAGATCGGCGGGCAGCAGTATTCGCATGCGCTCTTCTTCATGACCGAGGACGCGCTCTCGCAGTTCCGCCGCTCGCCGGGTTGGGCGGTGGGCGCGGATGTGCGCTATGCCACGCCCGACCAGGGCCTCATGCTCGGCAAGGAGACGACCGAGATCGAACCCGTCATCGCCATGGTGTTCGGCCAGTCGGGGCTGATCGCCGGCGCCTCGGTCGCGGGCATCAAGTATTCGCGGATCATCCCCTGAGGGGTCAGTGCAGGGTGAATTCGTGGCTGACGTGGCGCCACGCGCCCGCCGAGATGAGCTTGCGGTGGGTGAAGCGGACGGAATGCAGCGGCCCCTCGATGTTCTTCTGCCAGAACTCGATGAAGCCGAAGAGCCGCGGATGATCGGGCGCGAGGTCATACTCCTGCCAGATGAAGCTGTTGAGTACATGGCGATGGTCGGGCATCCGGTAGAAGAATTCGGCCGTCGTCAGGCCATAGCCGCGAAGCATCAGTTCGGTTTCGGTCCGGTCGTGCTGCATTCCCCTCTCCTGCGCAGCGGTGACGATGCGGGGATGATGCCATGATTCGAATGAAAATCAATTAAAACAGTGTGTTGGCACTCATCCGCCCCGGCTGCTCGCACCCCCTCGCATGCGGCCACCAAGGGTGGCCCCGCCCGCCGCGAGACGCTATAAGACAGCCGAGCCAAGACCGCCCCCGACGAAGGATCGACAGACCGTGACGGACGAGCCCGAAGCCCCCGCCGATCCCGCCGCCCCCCCCGCAGGTGGCGCGCCCGGCCCCGCCTCGCCGCAGGTGTCGATCGCCGAGGAGATGAAGACCGCCTATCTCGGCTATGCGATGAGCGTGATCGTCAGCCGCGCGATCCCCGATCTGCGCGACGGGCTGAAGCCCGTGCACCGGCGCATCCTCTATGCCATGCACGAGACCGGCAACACCCACGACAAGGCCTATCGCAAATCCGCCCGCCCGGTGGGCGACGTGATGGGGAAATACCACCCCCACGGCGACGGCGCGATCTATGACGCGCTGGTGCGCATGGCGCAGCCCTTCTCGATGTCGCTGCCGCTCCTCGACGGGCAGGGCAACTTCGGCTCGATGGACGGCGACAATCCGGCCGCCATGCGCTATACCGAAGTGCGGATGGACAAGCCCGCCTCCTTCCTTCTGGCCGACATCGACAAGGACACGGTCGATTTCCAGGACAACTACGACGGCAAGGACCGCGAGCCGACGGTGCTGCCGGCGCGCTTTCCCAACATGCTCGTCAACGGGGCGGGGGGGATCGCGGTCGGGATGGCCACGAACATCCCGCCCCACAATCTGGGCGAGGTCATCGACGCAACCCTTGCCCTGATCGAGGACCCGGACCTCGCGACCGAACGGCTACTCGAGATCGTCCCCGGCCCCGACTTTCCGACCGGGGCGCTGATCCTCGGCCGGTCGGGCGCGCGGCGGGCCTATCTCGAGGGGCGCGGCTCGGTTATCATCCGTGCGCGCACCCGCATCGAGGAGACGCGCAAGGACCGCCTCGCGATCATCGTCGAGGAGATCCCCTATCAGGTCAACAAGGCGGCGATG
>CAYYJB010000121.1:0-3958 GCA_964472135.1 uncultured Gemmobacter sp. | reverse complement strand
CATGTTCCTGACCATGAACCGATTCAAGGTCCGGCCCGGGCAGGAGGCCGCCTTCGAGGCGATCTGGACCGGGCGCGACAGCCATCTGCCCGAGGTCAAGGGCTTTGTCGCCTTCCACCTGATGAAGGGGCCAGCGCGCGAGGGCTATCGCCTCTATGCCTCGCACACGCTCTGGGATTCCGAGCAGGCCTTCACCGACTGGACGCGCTCCGAGGCGTTCCGCGCCGCCCATCGCGGGGCGGGGGCGCATGCCGAGATCTATCTCGGCCCGCCCGAGCTCGAGATCTTCGAGGCGGTTCAGACGATCCGCGCCTGATCGGCCGGCGCGCCCGAGGTGATGACGGGCTCCATCCGCGCCAGATCATCCGCCGGCAGATGGCAGCGGATGGTGTGGCCCGGCGCAAGCTCGCGCAGGGGGGGCACCTCGGTTTCGCACAGCCCGCCCGCCACGCGGCCCTTCCAGCGGCAGCGCGTCTGGAAGGGGCAGCCGGGCGGCGGGTCCATCGCCGAGGGGATGTCGCCCTCGAGCACGATGCGCTTGCGCGTGACGCGCGTGTCGGCGATCGGCACGGCCGAGAGCAGCGCCTCGGTATAGGGGTGGTAGGGCGGCGCGAAGACCTGATCGGTCGTGCCCATCTCGACCACATGGCCGAGATACATGACGACGACCCGGTCCGACAGATACCGCACCAGCGACAGATCGTGGCTGATGAACAGAAGCGTCGTGCCGTTCTCGCGCTGGATGTCGGTCAGAAGCCCCGTCACCGCCGCCTGCACCGACACGTCGAGCGCCGAGACCGGCTCATCCGCGACCACGACCTTGGCGCCCCCGGCAAAGGCGCGCGCGATGCCCACGCGCTGCTTCTGCCCGCCCGAGAGCTGGCGCGGCATCCGCGTCGCGAATTCGCGCGGCAGGCGCACGAGATCGAGGAGTTCGAGCATCCGCGCCTCGCGCTCGGCGTCCGATGCGCCCTGCCCGAAGACCTCGAGCGCGCGGATGATCTGGCGGCCGACCGTCATCGAGGGGTTGAGCGTGTCGAAAGGGTTCTGAAAGATCATCTGCACGCCCGAGACCATCGCGGTCGGGCGCTGCTCGATCGGCGTGCCCTCGACGCGGGCGCCAAAGAGGCTGATCTCGCCCGCTGTCGCGGTCTCGAGGCCCATCAGCACCTTGGCGAAGGTCGACTTGCCGCAACCCGACTCGCCCACGATGGCGAGCGTCTCGCCCCGGCGCGCCGAAAAGCTCAGCGTCTCGTTGGCCTTGACGACCCGGCGCGCGCCGGTCCCGAACATGCCCGAGGAGACATCGTAGTATTTCCGCAAGGCGTCGACCCGCAGCACCTGCTCGCCGAGGGGCGCGCGCGTCTGGGCGATGTTGGCGGCGGGCGGGGCGGACCAATTGATCTCGGCCATGCGGGCGCAGCGGCTGGCGTGCCCGGCATCGCCCGCGACGGGCGCCATTGCGATGCCTTCGGCCGCGTCGCAGGTGCCGGCGCGGAAATAGCTGCAGCGGGGGCCGAAGTTGCAGCCCTGCGGGCGTTCGTGCGGCAGCGGGAAGTTGCCCGGGATGGGCACGAGCGGGCGCGCCGTCTTGTCGGCGCCGGGCAGCGGGATCGAGCGGAAGAGCGCCTGCGTATAGGGGTGGCGCATCCGGTCGAACACCTCCTCGATCCGCCCCGTCTCGACCGCCTCGCCCGAATACATCACGCAGATGCGGTCGCAGACATCGAGGACAAGCCCGAGGTTGTGGCTGATGAAGAGCATCGCCGTGCCGGTGGTGCGGCCAAGCTCCTTGATCAGATCGACGATCCCCGCCTCGACCGTGACATCGAGCGCGGTTGTCGGCTCGTCGAGGATGAGAAGCGCAGGCTTCGACATCAGCGCCATGGCGATGACGATGCGCTGCTGCTGGCCGCCCGACAGCTGGTGCGGATAGCTTTGCAGGATGCGCTCGGGGTCGGGCAGGCGGACATCCGCGACCATCTTCGCCGCGAGTGCCCAGGCGCGCGAGCGATCCATCCCCTCGTGGATCATCGGCACCTCGGCGAGCTGGGCGCCGACCTTCATCGCGGGGTTCAGGCTCGCCATCGGCTCCTGATAGATCATCGCGATCTGGCTGCCCCGGATGCGGCGCAGATCGGCCTCGGACATGGTCGCGAGGTCCTCGCCCTTGAAGCGGATGCGCCCGCCGGTGATCCGGCCCGTGCGCCCCAGATCGCGCATGACGCCAAGCGCGACCGTCGACTTGCCGCACCCCGATTCGCCCACGAGGCCCATCGCCTCGCCGGCCATCACCCGGGTCGAGAAATCCATCACCGCCGGGATCTCGCGCAGCCGCGTGAAGAAGGAGATCGAGAGGTTCTCGATCTCGAGGATCGGCTGATCGGGGGTCCAGCCGCTCATTGCGCGCCCCTTCTCCGGGCTGGTTGGCAGGTGGCGGGGCGTCGGGTGTCGGGGGGGCACATCGCGGTCAATCCCTCAGGCTTTCCTCGCGCAGGCCGTCCGCGAGCAGGTTGAGGCCGAGCACCAGGCTCATGAGCGAGAGCGCGGGCACGATCGCGGGATGGGGGAAGAGCGCGAGCAGGCGCCGCCCCTCGTTGATGGTCGAGCCCCAGTCGGGGCTCTCGGGACTGACGCCCAGCCCGAAGAAGCCGAGCGTGCCGAGCAGGATCGTCGTGTAGCCGATCCGCAGGCAGAAATCGACGATGAGCGGGCCGCGCGCGTTGGGCAGGATCTCCCACAGCATGATGTACCACGCCCCTTCGCCGCGCGTCTGGGCAGCGGCGACATACTCGCGCGTCTTGAGGTCGAGCGTCAGGCTGCGCACGATCCGGAACACGGTCGGCGCGTTCACGAAGACGACCGAGACGAAGACATTGAGCAGGTTCGGATCCATCCGGAAGATGCCCGTCGGATCGGCGTTGAAGGCAAGGCCAGAATAGACCCAGCCGCCGATCGCGAGCGTGAGGCCGATGCTGAGCGCGCGCTTGCGCGCGTCGGTGCGATAGCGGCTGTTCCACAGCAGCACGAAGAAGACGATCGGAAAGGCAAAGAGCACCGCCGCGAGCGACGTCACGATCCAGCTGTCGCGGATGGCGGGCGTCACGAGCAGGTAGAAGAGCAGGATGACCGGGAACGCGAGCACGAGATTGGCAAGGAAGGTCTGCGCGATGTCGAAGAAGCCCCCGCGATAGCCTGCCGCCAGCCCGATCGTGATCCCGACCATGAAGGCGAAGGCCGTTGCCGCCGGCGCGATGGTCAGCACCCGCCGCGCCCCCATCACCATGCGCGAAAAGACATCGCGCGCGAGGTTGTCGCCGCCGAGCAGATAGTGGCTGGAGCCGTCGGGCATCGGGGTGCCGGGCAGCGCGTTCTTCATCCCCGACACCTGCCCGAGCGGGTCATGCGTGATGATGAGATCGGCGAAGATCGCGGTGAACACCCAGAACAGCACGATCGCGAGGCCGACCATGCCCGAGCCGCTGTCAAAGAGCTTGCCATAGAGCCCGAGCCGCCGCCGCATCCGGATCGAGACGACGAACACCGCCCCGATCGCGATCCAGACGGGCAGGAAGCGCAGCGCCATCCCGAAGAATATCTGTCCCCAGCTGAGGGATTCCATCGCGCGACCCCCTCAGGACACCCGGATGCGCGGGTTCAGCATGGCATACCCCACATCCGAGATCAGTTGCGTCACGAGCACGACGACGACCGCCACGACCGAGCAGCCCATCAGCAGCTCGATGTCGTTGTTGCCCGCCCCCTGCACGATGGTCCAGCCGAAACCCTTGTAGTTGAAGAGCGTCTCGACGATCACGACACCGTTCAGCAGCCAGGTGAACTGCAGCATGATGACGGTGAAGGGCGCGATCAGCGCGTTGCGCAGCGCGTGCCGCAGCACCACCGCGCGAAAGCTCAAGCCCTTGAGGCGCGCGGTGCGGATGTATTGCGCGGTCAT
>CAYYJB010000120.1:0-3975 GCA_964472135.1 uncultured Gemmobacter sp. | reverse complement strand
GCGATCTGCGGAAAGCTCAGCGTCGTGTTGTCGATGAGCCAGACGGCCGTCGCCTTGGCCATGAGGGGTTTGGACATGAACTACTCCTTCGCGCACGGTGCGACCCCGCAGGGCTGCGCCCCGAAGCACCGCGACGACAGGTTTCGGGGGGGACGCGCCGCGTATAGACGGGCAGCCCGCGGATGAAAAGAGAAAACGAAACCGCTGAACCGGGTACCGCGAGGCCCCCGGCGCCACGTCGCGCGCAACGTCGGTTCAGATCAGGCGCAGATCTCCGGCCGAGGACCGCCCATCGCGGCCCTGCAAGAGTTCATAGGCGATTTTCTGGTTGTCGTTCAGCCCCTTGAGGCCCGCCCTCTCAACCGCCGAAACATGCACGAACACGTCCTTGCCGCCATCGTCGGGGGCGATGAACCCATAACCCTTGGTTGCGTTGAACCACTTCACGGTGCCCGTCGGCATTCCGCACTCCCTTCACCTGGACCTCCGGCCGCGCGATCCCGGCCGGCCGTGGCACCGAGACGGCCCGGGCACCCGCACGCGGCAAAGGGCCGGAAAGTCCAGCGTCACAAGGCAATTTTATGACGCATGCCGGAAATAAATCAAGCCCGCTGCTGATCCGGGGGCATCGCGGCGATTGCAAGCTCGGCAACCACCTCGCCGAGCGGGCGAACGGCCGTTCCGGGTTCACCCAGCCGGCGGACCGAGACGGTGCCCGCCGCCACCTCCTGCGCGCCGACGGCAAGGATCACCGGCACCTTGGCCAGCGAATGCTCGCGCACCTTGTAGTTGATCTTCTCGTTGCGGGTGTCGGCCTCGGCCCGCACCCCCGCCGCCGTCAGCCGCGCCACCACGTCGGCCACGAACGCATCCGCCTCCGACACGATCGAGGCGACGACCACCTGCCGCGGCGCCAGCCAGAAGGGCAGCCGGCCCGCGCTGTTCTCGATCAGGATGCCGATGAAGCGCTCGAAGGATCCGAGCACGGCGCGGTGGAGCATGACGGGGCGGTGCTTCATCCCGTCCTCGCCGACATAGACGGCATCGAGCCGCTCGGGCAGGACGAAATCGACCTGAAGCGTGCCGCACTGCCAGTCGCGCCCGATCGCATCCGTCAGCACGAACTCGAGCTTCGGCCCGTAAAAGGCCCCCTCGCCCGGGTTCATCGCGAAATCATGCCCCGCCGCGCGCGTCGCGGCCATGAGCGCCCCCTCGGCCTTGTCCCAGACCGCGTCCGAGCCCGCCCGCGCCTCCGGCCGGTCGGAGAACTTGATCTTGAACTGCTCGAACCCGAGATCGCGATAGACCGAGGAGAGGAAATCGATGAAGCGGCGCGTCTCGCCCTCGATCTGCTCCTCGCGGCAGAAGATGTGCGCATCGTCCTGCGTGAAGCCGCGCACCCGCATGATGCCGTGCAGCGCGCCCGAGGGCTCGTAGCGGTTGCAGGCCCCGAATTCCGCGATCCGCAGCGGCAGCTCGCGATAGCTGCGCAGGCCCTGATTGTAGATCTGCACATGGCAGGGGCAGTTCATGGGCTTGAGCGCGTTCACCGTCTTTTCGCGGGCGTGGTCCTCCTCGACCTCGACGATGAACATGTGCTCCTGATACTTCTCCCAGTGGCCCGAGGCCTCCCAGAGCTTGCGGTTGACGACCTGCGGGGTATTGACCTCGACATAGCCGCCCGCACGCTGGCGGCGGCGCATGTAGGCCTGAAGCGTGGTGTAGACCGTCCAGCCGTCAGGGTGCCAGAAGACCTGCCCCGGCGCCTCTTCCTGCATGTGAAAGAGGTCCATCTCGCGCCCGAGCCGGCGATGGTCGCGCTTGGCGGCCTCCTCCAGCATCGTGAGATGCGCCTTCAGATCGTCGCGGTTGCGGAAGGCCACGCCATAGATGCGCTGCAACTGCTTGTTGCGGCTGTCGCCCCGCCAATAGGCGCCGGCGACGTTCATGAGCTTGAAGGCATCCGCCGGCACCTGCCCGGTGTGCTGGAAATGCGGCCCCCGGCAGAGATCCTGCCAGGCCCCGTGCCAGTACATCCGGATCGGCTGGTCACCCGCGATCGCCTCGATCAGCTCGACCTTGAAGGGCTCGTTCGCAGCTTGATAGTGCGCGATCGCGCGCGCCCGGTCCCAGACCTCGGTGCGCACCGGGTCGCGGGCGGTGATGATCGCGCGCATCCTCGCCTCGATCGCGCCCAGATCCTCGGGCGTGAAGGGCGCCTCGCGGTCGAAGTCGTAATACCAGCCGTCCTTGATCACGGGCCCGATCGTCACCTTAACCTCGGGCCAGATCTCCTGCACCGCGCGCGCCATGATGTGCGCGAGGTCGTGGCGGATCAGTTCGAGCATCGGCGCGTCGTCGGCCGTGGTGTTGATCGCGATCGCGCCATCGCGCGCGATCGGCCATTGCAGATCCCAGTGCGCCCCGTCGAGCCGGGCCGAGATCGCGCGCTTGGCAAGCCCGGGCGAGATCGCGGCCGCAACCTCGGCCGCGGTGATCCCCGCGGGATAGTCGCGCACGGCGCCATCGGGAAATGTGAGGGAGATCTGGCCCATGGCGGCCTCCTCGTCGGTTCGGCGCCCACGACGCGCCCGGTTGCGATCTGATCGCGTGATTGCCGCAGGGACGGCAGGAAAGTCAATCCTCGCCGGTCTCAGAAATAGACCCAGAACAGCAGCGCGGCCCCCATCAACAGACGATAGAGGATGAAGGGCCCGAACCCGATGCGGTCAAGGACGCGCATCATCGCCGCGAGCGCGGCCAGCGCCGCGCCGAAGGCCATCAGTGCGGCAAGCCCCGCCTGCGGCAGCGCCCCCCATGCGCCCGTCGTCGCGACCTCGGCCAGCATGAGCGTGCCCGAGGCGATGATGGTCGGGATCGACATCAGCGTCGCGATCCGCGCGGCCTCGACGCGCCCGAACCCGAGCGCGCGCGCCCCCGTCATGCACGCCCCCGACCGCGAGGTGCCGGGGATGAGCGCGACCGCCTGCCAGAGCCCGAGGATCAGCGCCTGCCGGATGCTCCAGCTTTCCAGCCGCCCGCCGGTTCCGCCTCGCCGGTCCGCCCACCAGAGCACGAGGGCGAAGATGATGGTCGCCCAGCCGATCACCTCGACCGAGCGCAGCAGGGGCGTGAGATCGGCGAGTTCGAGCGCAAGCCCCGCCACCACCACGGGCAGCGTCGCGAGCGCGAGCAGCAGCGCGAGGCGCGCCGCCGGGCCGTCAGGCCGCCCGCGCGCGACCGCGAGCGCCCCACGCGCGAGCATCGCCACGTCGCGCCGGAAATAGGCGATGACGGCACCGAGCGTGCCGACATGCACCGCGACATCGATCAGCAGGCCCTGGTCTGCCGCCCCCGCCACCTGCGGGATCAGGATCAGATGCGCCGAGGAGGAGATCGGGAGGAACTCCGTCACCCCCTGCACCAGCGCGAGCACCATGAGTTGCCAGAGGGGCATGACCGATCCCGCCGCTTGATTCGAGGCCCGGACACCCTAGCGGATGCGCGAACGGGCGAAAGGCGGGGTATAAGTCAGCAATGCTGCCGTTAAAATGGGCTAGAAACTGCAATTGGTGGCATAATGCCGCCGAAACCCGTCATAAATGGCAGCATTGCTGACTTTTCATCGGCGGGGGCCGGGCGTATAGCGCAATCGTCGAGGGAGGCGTGCATGGCGAAGAATGTTCTGCTGCGGTTCGTGACCGTGGACAAGGAGACGCCGGAAAAGCGCGAGGCCGATGAGCGCGCGCATGATTTCGGCGAGATCTATCGCGAGTTCGCCGCCGCCAAGGCCGCCGAGCAGGCCGGGCGGTGCAGCCAGTGCGGCGTGCCCTATTGCCAGACGCATTGCCCGCTGCACAACAACATCCCCGACTGGCTCTCGATGGTCGCGCAAGGCCGCCTGCGCGAGGCCTACGAGATCAGCCAGGCCACCAACACCTTCCCCGAGATCTGCGGCCGCATCTGCCCGCAGGA
>CAYYJB010000119.1:0-4007 GCA_964472135.1 uncultured Gemmobacter sp. | reverse complement strand
GCCTCTCCACGGCCGAGACGCTCGACTTCACCGAGGCGCTGAACAACGCGCTCGTTGTCTCGGGGGCCAAGGCCGAGCGCGCGGCCTCGGTGCAAGGCGCGCTCTCGAAGGCGATGGCGCTCGGCCGGCTGTCGGGGGATGAGCTCAACACCGTGATCGCCTCGGGCGGTCGGGTGGCCGAGTTGCTCGCGGCCGAGCTTGGCACCACCGTCTCGGGCCTGCGCGGCCTTGGCCAGCAGGGCGCGATCACCGGCGATGTGATCCGCCGGGCGCTCATCGGCAATCTCGAGCAACTCCGCGCCGAGGCAGACAGCATGCCGGCCACCATCGGCGATGCCTTCACGCTGATCGGGAACGCAGCGCTGCAACTGGTCGGGACCTGGGACCGGATGGCCGGCACTTCCGCCACGGTGGCGGGGGCACTGATCGGCTTTGCCGACAATCTCGAGCGGCTGGCGGCCATCGCCATTGCCGTCGCAGGCGTCATGGCCGGGCGCTGGGTTGCGGCCTTCGTCGCGGCCCGCGTCGCGACGCTCACGCTCTCGGGTGCGCTGACGCTCCTGCGCGGCGCCCTCATCCGCACCGGGATCGGGGCGCTGATCGTGGGGGCGGGCGAGTTGATCTACCAGTTCGGCCAGCTCGCGCGCGGCGCGGGCGGGTTCGGGGCGGCGATGGGCCTTCTGAGGGATGTCGCGGTCGAGGTCTGGGACCGGATCGGGCTCGGCGCCGCGGCGGCGGGGGCGCAGGCCACGGCGATGTTCTTCGACATCAAGTCGGACGCCGCCGGCGCCATGGCCTCGGCGATCGAGAATGTGGTCGGCTTCGGCAATACGGCGGTGAACACCTTCCAGGGCACGTTCTACGCGGTGCAGGCGGTGTGGAACGCGCTGCCGGACGTCTTCGCCCGCATCGGCGCGCTCGCCATGAACACGCTGATCGAGGCGATGCAGTCGGGCCTCGCGGGCGTCACCGAGGCGATCAACACGCTCCTCACCCTGGGCGGCCGGCGCCCCGAATGGGCGATCGCGCCGCCCGATCTGGGCGACTGGAGGGCGGTGGTCCCCGAGGCCGTCGACATCGGCGGGCGCGCGGCCGAGGGCTTCGCCCGCGGGTTCGAGACGAACCTCCTCGCTGTCCCCGATCTCGGGCTCGGGGCGATCGCGACCGAGGCGCTGGGCAGCGCCAACGCCTATCGCGAGGCAGCCGAGGATCTCGCGCGCGGGGCGACGGCGCCGCTCGCCAGCTGGCAGGCGCTGACGGATGCGGTGACCGCGGCGGGCAGCGATGGTGCTGATGCGCTGACGGAAGCCGAAGGCGCCACCCGCCTTGTGACCGATGCGCTGGAAGAGACGGAGGAGCAGGCCAACCGCGCTGGAAGCACTGCCCGCCAGGCAGGCGCTGACGCGGCAGCCGGGGCGAATCATGCCGCCACCGGCTGGCGCGCTGTCTCCGCCGCGCTTTCCGATTACGCCCGCGACGCGATGGAGTGGGGCAAGGGCTTGGGCGAGAGCCTGGTGGGCGCGTTTCGCTCGGCGGAGACCGCATTCCGGGCCTTCGTGAAGACCGGCAAGCTCGACTTCAAGGGGCTGGTGGCCTCGATCCTCGAGGACCTCGCCGTGCTGCAGTTCCGCAACGCCGTGCTCGGTCCCATCGCCGATGCGCTCTCCAGCGCATTTGGCCCCTGGGGCGGCGGCAATGTCACGGCGGCCGTGTCGCATGCCGGCGGCATGGTCGGGCTTTCCGGACATTCCCGGCAGGTGCCGGCGCTGGCCTTCGCCGGCGCGCCAAGATTGCACAGCGGCGGCTGGGCCGGGCTGCGGCCCGATGAGGTGCCAACCATCCTGCAGCGCGGGGAGCGGGTGCTCTCGCGCCGCGACGTGGCCGCCGGCACCCAAGGCGCCGGGCCGCAGCGACTGGAGATCTCCGTCAATGTCGCGGGCGCGCGCGGCAATCGCGAGATCGAAGAGATGGTGAATGCGGGCGTCTCCGGCGCGCTGCAGCACTATGACCGGCTGATCGCGCCGCGCACCCTCGCGCGCGTCGCGCAGGACCCGCGGCGGAGGGGCTGATGGCGCTGACCTATCCGCTGACCCACGCCCAATTCCTCGGCGCCCTGCGCATCGAGGAGGTGACGTTCCGGCTCTCGCACCCGCAGGAACACACGCGCCTTGGCGATGGCTCCGTCATCAGCGCGAGCCTCGGCGCGGCGCTCTGGACCGGCACGATCCGGCTCGCGCAGGCTGCCCACCCGCACCACGCCGGGATGGAGGCGCTGATCGCCCTGATGGACCAGCCGGGTGCGACCTTCCTTTGCCACGACCCGCGCCAGATCGGCCCCGCCGGCGATCCGACAGGGGCGATCCTTGGGCCCGCCACGCCCACGATCCACAGCCTCGCCGTGAACATGCGCGAGTTGCGCGTCACCGGTCTGCCGTCGGGATATGTCCTTTCCGCAGGCGACATGCTGGCCTTCCAGTATGGCGCGAGCCCAGTCCGATACGCGCTGCACCGCATCGTCGTGGCCGGCACGGCCTCAAGCGGCGGCCTCACCCCGATGCTCGAGGTGGTGCCGAACCTCCGCGCGGGCGCCGTCGCGGGGCTCTTGATCTCGCTGATCCGACCGGCCTGCAAGGCACGGCTGCTTCCAGAACCGACCTATGGCGCCGGGCGTCAGGCGCTCAGCCGCGGCGCCAGCTTCGACTTCATCCAGACGCTGAGGTGAGGTTTTCATCCGAGGATGCTTCAGCTTTCTTAATGGCGCGGGCGATATCTGCCTCGGCTGCCGCCAATAGATCGGGGTCGCCCCATTCCAGTGCCGCTTCGCGATAGGCGGCACGGGCCTCGTCGGTCTTGAGACGATCAACCGGGTCCCAGGGGGAAGTCTTCATCTTCATCTCGCGCGGGTCAGAGCCCCGCGGCCTTTTTGAGATCCTCATCGATCCTCGTCTGCCAACCGGGCCCGGTCGCCTTGTAATGCGCAACCACGTCAGGGCTGAGGCGGATCGAGATCGGCACCTTGGTCGGCGCCTTCTGCGCCCCCCGGGTAGTACGTGGGAACGCCGCCAGAACCTCGCCGGGCAGCACGGCATCGGGCCTGCCGGCCTTGGCAAAATCTGCCCTGGTCCATTCCGGGTTATCAAGGTCAGCTTTCTTCCTGGTCTGCGACATAGCGCTTGATCTCCCGTGCATGGGCCCGACGCAGGCTGATCGGGCGGACCTTCCCGCCTCGGACCGTGAAGGCCAGCGCGAAGAACACGCCATCGATCAAGCCCCAGGCCCGATATCGCTGCTCGCCGTAATCGAACCGATCATCCTCGAGAACGGCCAACATCTCGAAGCTGACGGCATCCGCGAGTGAGACGCCGTGCTTGGCGCGGTTCGCCGCGTCTTTTTCGGCGTCAAACTCCAGATCCATCGCGGTTGTATATACGATTAGATCGCCCGTTCGTCAAGACGAGGCGAAGAAGGACCCCCATGCGCATCCTTGACCCTGCTTCCGCGACCTATCTCGCCGCCCGCACCGGCGTGGCGAGCCGCCACATGGTGCATGTCGTCGCGCGCAATCGTGCGACGGGGGCGCAGGAGGCGCTCGGCCTCTGGCAGGGGGACGACCACCTCACCATCGCCATCGGCGGGGTGAACCGGACTTATTACGGCTCGGGCGGTCTGATCGGGGTAGAACCGATCCGGGCCGGCATCGGGCTCGAGGTTCGGATGCTGCAAATTGCGCTGAGCCCGCTCACGCCCGAGGTCGCGCAGCTCCTTCGAGGCCATGACGCGCGACTGGCGCCTGCCGAGGTACACCGCGCGCTGCTGTCGCTCGAGACAGGCCAGCCGATCGCCGAGCCGATCCGGGTGTTTCGCGGCTGGATCGACGCGGTGCAGATCCGGACGCCCGAGGTCGGGGGCACGGGCGACGCCACGGTCACGCTCGCGAGCGCCGCGCGGGGGCTGCCCTTTCTTCCAAGAGCACCTTCCGTGACCAGTGCGGATTGTCTGAACGTAGC
>CAYYJB010000118.1:0-4227 GCA_964472135.1 uncultured Gemmobacter sp. | reverse complement strand
TCGGTCTTGCGCGGGCCCGCCCAGGCGGCCTTGCGCGCGGCCATCTCGGCATCGCTCACGGCCACCGACAGCTCTCCCGTCAGCGCGTTGATGGTGATGACGTCGCCATTGCGCAGAAGTGCGATCGGCCCGCCATGTGCGGCCTCGGGCCCGACATGGCCCACGCAGAAGCCCCGCGTCGCCCCCGAAAACCGCCCGTCGGTGATGAGCGCGACCTTCTTGCCCGCCCCCTGCCCCGAGAGTGCGGCGGTCGTGGCCAGCATCTCGCGCATCCCGGGCCCGCCCGCCGGGCCCTCGTTGCGGATGACGATGACCTCGCCGGGCTGATAGGCGCGCGCCTTGACGGCGGCAAAGGCCTCCTCCTCGCATTCGAAGACGCGGGCGGGGCCGGAAAAGACCTGCTCGGCCTCGGACATGCCGGCGACCTTCACGATCGCCCCGTCGGGCGCGAGATTGCCCTTGAGGCCGACAACGCCGCCCGTCCTCGACATCGGCGTCGCGACGGGGTGGATCACCTTGCCGTCGGGTTCGCCCCGGATCGTCTCGAGCTCCTCGCCGATGCTGCGCCCCGAGGCGGTGATGCAATCGAGATGCATGAGCCCCGCCTTGGCCAGTTCCTTCATCACCACCGGCACGCCGCCCACCTCGTAGAGGTCCTTGGCGACATATTCCCCGCCCGGACGCAGGTTCACGAAATAGGGCGTGTCGCGCATGATGTCGGCGACGTCGAAGAGGTCGAAGTCGATCCCGGCCTCGTTGGCGATGGCGGGCAGGTGAAGGGCCGCGTTCGTGCTGCCGCCCGTGCAGGCGACGACGCGCGCCGCGTTCTCGAGCGACTTGCGCGTGACGATGTCGCGCGCGCGGATGTTCTTCTCGATCAGCGTCATCACCGCCACGCCCGAGGCCTCGCAGAACTGGTCGCGGCTCTCATAGGGCGCGGGCGCGCCCGAGGAGTTCAGGAGCGCAAGCCCGATCGCCTCCGAGACGCAGGCCATGGTGTTGGCGGTATACTGCGCGCCGCAGGCCCCGGACGAGGGGCAGGCCACGCGCTCCATGATCGCAAGCTCGGCGTCCGAGAGGTTCCCGGCCTGATGGCGGCCCACCGCCTCAAACATGTCCTGAACGGTGATGTCGCGGCCCTGATAGCGGCCCGGCAGGATCGAGCCCCCGTAGATGAACACCGACGGCACGTTGAGGCGCACCATCGCCATCATCATCCCCGGCAGCGACTTGTCGCAGCCCGCGAGCCCCACGAGCGCATCATAGCAATGCCCCCGCATCGTCAGCTCGACCGTGTCCGCGATCGCGTCCCGCGAGGCGAGCGACGAGCGCATCCCCTCATGCCCCATCGCGATGCCGTCGGTGACGGTGATGGTGGTGAACTCGCGCGGGGTGCCGCCGCCCTTCTTGACGCCGTGCTTGACGACCTGCGCCTGACGGTTGAGCGCGATGTTGCAGGGCGCGGCCTCGTTCCAGCAGGTCGCGACGCCGACCCAGGGCTGGTGGATCTCGTCCTCGGTGATGCCCATCGCGTAGAAATAGCTGCGATGCGGCGCCCGGGCGGGGCCCTCGGTCACGTGGCGCGACGGCAGGCGCGACTTGTCGAAACGCTGGCTCATGGTTCTGTCATCCTCCCCCGGGGTCCCTGATAGGTCCGAGCGATAGACGCAGGGGCGGGGTTCGGCAAGGGCCTGCCGGGGCGCTTCAGCGGCCTTCGGTGCCCGGGCGCGCGGAGGGGGCCTCGGCGCGGCGCGCGGGATCGGGAAAGGCGAAGCCCTGATCGATCCGCTCGAGCTCGGCCAGCACCCGCTCAAGCTCCATCGCGCCCGGCTCCACCGCAAGGATCCGGCGCATCAGGTTCTCGACCGCCTGCTGGCGCTTCTTGTAGTGCCCATAGACCGCATAGCCCAGGGCCGCGAGCGCCGTGACCGAGGTCTGCACCGCCGCCGAGGCGAGCGCGCGCGCACCCGTGGAATATCCCTCGGCCAGCACCGCGGCCGCGGGCCAGAGCGCGATCACCACAGCGCAGAGAAGCGCCCAGAAAAACGCGATCTTGTTGAGGATCGCGAAGCTGCGCGCCTTGATGTAGAGGTCGGCGACCATCAGCATCTGGCGCCGCGCGGCAGGGTCCTCGGCCTTGCCGAGCGTCTCGGCGGCAAAGTCGAACATGAGCCGCGCCGAGGTCCGGTTGGGATCGATCCGTGCCGACATGGAACTGGCCCCCGCCGCAGGGCACCGGCAATCCCCGGCGCTCGGTGATGAAACGCAGGCAGGCTAACGCCCGGCGGGCCCTTGGGGAAGGGGGATCAGTCGCGGCCGAAGCGGCGCCGCGCCTCGACCTCGATCGCGAGGCGCAGCTCGAGTTCGGCAAGGCGTGCCTGCGCGGCGCGGCGTGCCGCAGGGTCGGCCTCGGCGGCGAGGATGCGCGCGGCCTCGGCCACCTCCTTGCGCAGCGCGATCTCGCGCGGGAGCGCGCCCGCCTCGGCCATGATGCGAAAACCGATCGCCTCGGCGCTGCCGTCCTGCCCCTCGCCGAGCGGCTTGCCCGCCCCCTTGAGGTCGCGGAACTGCCCCTCGGCCTCGGCCTTGCGGATCTGGTGTTCGGCGAGTGTCGAGAGTTTCATGCCTACCCCTCACGCTTCGATAATGGGCCCGCAGGCAACGGCTGCCAAGGGGCTGGCGGCAAAGTTCCGGCCCGGACGGTGTCATGCGTCATCTTGACCAGCCCACCGAAATGAGTGACGAGGGGAAAGATCTCCCCTCGGGCGTGATCGGTCATTTTCATCGCGAGTCATTTCCGGATTACTGCATGACCTCATTTCATTTCGATGTCACCGGCCTCGTGGCCTATCTGCGCCGCAACGACCGTTACTCGGGCATCCAGCGCGTCGTCGCGATGCTGATCGACCGCTGCGCGCGCGAGGTAGGGCCTGAGCGCGTCAACATATGCTTCGACTCGGTGCTCGGCGGCTATCGGACGGTCTCGCTCAGCGCGCTTCCCGACGGGATCATGCTCGAGCCGAGGAAGCTGAAATACGGCCTCGCCCTCGGCAAACCGCGTCCGGAACCGATGCGCGCGCTCTTGCGGTATCAAAAGGATCCGCTGAAATACCTCTTCCATCGCACGGCCCTTGATGTTGCGGCATTTTTCGGTGCTGAACGCCGGCTTGAAAAGTTCAACACCACCCCCGAGGCATGGAAGGCCGAGCGCTGGAAGGCAGCGGGCAAGGTTGGCCGGATCCGGACAAGAAGGTTTCAGGAGGTCGGCGGAGAAAAGGGGCACCTCATCCTGCTCGACGTCGTTGCATCGCGCAGGATGCGCGACCTGCTCTCGCGCGTTCGCGCCTCGGGGACGAACGTCTCGACCTTTGTCCACGACACCATCCCGCTCACGCATCTGCCGCTCGTGCCGGGGTTGTCGCCGCTGCTCTTCCACGACTGGCTGCGGCGCTCTGCGGGGTATACCACGCGCTACCTCGCGAACTCGCAGGCGACGCGGCGCGATCTCGCGCGCTTTCTGGCGGTCTACGGCATCGAGACGCCCGTCACCGTCGTGCCGCTCGCGCAGGATCGGCTGCCGGTGCCGCGGCGGCGCCCGGGCGGGCCGCTGACCGCGGGCATCGACGCCGACGCCTTCGGCGCGCTGCTCGAGATCGGCGACCTCGACGACCAGATCCGCGCCCTTGCCGCGACACCCTTCGTCCTCTGCGCGGGCACGTTCGAGAACCGCAAGAACATCTGGCGCGTCGCCCTTGCATGGGAGCGGCTGCGCGCCGATCCCGCGCTCGAGCTGCCGCGCCTCGTCTTCGCCGGGCGGCCGGGGTGGCGGTCGGTCGAGTTCGATGCCCTCATGCGCGGAACCGGCAACCTCGGCGGCCATGTCGAGATCGTGTCGGCCCCCTCGGACCGCGATCTCGACTATCTCTATCGCGAGAGCCTGTTCTGCATCCAGGCGAGCCTCGCCGAGGGCTGGGGCCTCACCGTCGGCGAGGCGCTGAGCTATGGCAAGACCTCGGTCGTGGCGCGGGCGACCTCGCTCCCCGAGGTCGGGGGCGAGATGGTCGAATATTGCGACCCGCTCTCGGTCGCGAGCATCGCCGCCGCCTGCCGCCGCCTGATCGCCGACCCCGACCACCGCCGCGCCCTCGAGGCCCGCATCGCCCGCACGCGCCTGCGCAGCTGGGACGACGTCGCCCGCGACCTGATCGCGGCGGTGGAGGGGGAGGA
>CAYYJB010000117.1:0-4276 GCA_964472135.1 uncultured Gemmobacter sp. | reverse complement strand
GCGCGCGACGGGCTGAAGCCCGTGCACCGGCGGATCCTCTTTGCCATGCGCGAACTCAGGCTCGCCTCGGGCGGGCCGTTCCGCAAATCGGCCAAGATCTCGGGCGACGTGATGGGAAACTATCACCCGCATGGCGATGCGGCGATCTATGACGCGATGGCCCGCCTCGCGCAGGATTTCAACATGCGCTACCCGCTGGTCGACGGGCAGGGCAATTTCGGCAACATCGACGGCGACAACCCGGCCGCGAGCCGCTACACCGAGGCGCGGCTGACGGCCGCCGCCGAGGCGCTGCTCGAGGGGCTCGACGAGGACGCGGTCGATTTCCGCCCCAATTACGACGGCACGCTCCAGGAACCGATCGTGCTGCCGGCGGCCTTCCCCAATCTTCTCGCCAATGGCGCGAGCGGGATCGCCGTCGGGATGGCGACGAACATCCCGCCCCACAACATCGGCGAGCTGATCGCGGCGTGCCGCGCGCTCATCGCCGATCCCGCGATGGATGAGGCGGCGCTGGCCGCGCTGGTGCCGGGGCCCGATTTCCCGACGGGGGGCGTCATCGTCGAGCCGCCCGAGGTGCTGGCCGAAGCCTATCGCAGCGGGCGCGGCTCGATCCGGGTACGCGCGCGCTGGCAGATCGAGGATCTCGGCCGCGGCGTCTGGCAGATCGTCGTCACCGAGATCCCCTATCAGGTCGCGAAGTCGCGGCTGATCGAGAAGCTCGCCGAGATCATCGCCGCCAAGAAGCTGCCGATCCTTGCCGATGTGCGCGACGAGAGCACGGCCGAGGTGCGCATCGTGCTCGAACCCCGCGCGCGCACGGTCGAGCCCGAGATGCTGATGGCGCAGCTCTTCCGCCTCTCGGACCTCGAGGTGCGCTTTGCCCTCAACATGAACGTGCTGATCGACGGGCGCACGCCCAAGGTCGCCTCGCTGCGCGAGATCCTGCGCGCCTTCCTCGACCACCGGCGCGAGGTCCTGCTGCGGCGCACGCGCCACCGGCTGGGCAAGATCGCCGAGCGGCTCGAGGTGCTCGAGGGCTTCATCGTGGCCTTCCTCAACCTCGACCGGGTGATCGCGATCATCCGCACCGAGGACGACCCCAAGGCCGCGCTCGTGGCCGAGGACTGGGGCGGGGGCGCGCGCCTCAACGAGACGCAGGCCGAGGCGATCCTCAACATGCGGCTGCGCAGCCTGCGCCGGCTCGAGGAGATGGCGCTCAGGGCCGAGCGCGACAGCCTGCGCGCCGAGGAGGCGGAGCTGCGCGCGCTGCTCGGCTCGGAGACGCGCCAGTGGCGGACGGTATCGGCGCTGCTTGACGAGGCGGACCGCGCCTTCGGGGCATCGAGCCCCGGCGGCGCGCGGCGAACACAGTTCGCCGAGGCGGGCGAGGCCGCGGCCCCCGCCCCCGAGGCGATGATCGAGCGCGAGCCCGTGACGGTCATCTGCTCGCGCATGGGGTGGATCCGCGCGCCGCGGGGGCATCTGCCGCTCGATCAGGAGCAGAAGTTCAAGGACGGCGACGGGCCGGCCTTCGCCTTTCATGCCGAGACGACCGACCGGATCCTCCTCATGGGGTCGAACGGGCGGTTCTACACGCTCGCGGCGGCGAACCTGCCGGGCGGGCGCGGCATGGGTGAGCCGGTGCGCCTCATGGTCGATCTGCCGAACGAGGCCGAGATCGCGGCGATGCTGATCCACCGGCCCGGCGCGCGGCTGATCGTGGCCTCGGGCGAAGGCGACGGCTTTGTCGTGCCGGCCGAGGAGGTGCTCGCGCAGACGCGGGCCGGCAAGGTGGTGCTGAGCCTGCGCGAGGGCGCGCGCGCGCGGGTTGCGCGGTTCGTTTCCGGCGACCATGTCGCGGTGGTGGGCGAGAACCGCAAGCTTCTGGTCTTTCCCCTGTCGGAACTCCCCGAGATGGCGCGCGGCAAGGGCGTGCGGCTGCAGAAATACAAGGACGGCGGCCTGTCGGACGCGACGACCTTCGCGCTTGCCGAGGGGCTGCGCTGGAAGGATCCGGCCGGGCGCACGCGCACCGAATCCGACCTGACCGAGTGGCTGGGCGCGCGCGCCGGCAGCGGGCGGATGGCGCCGCGCGGCTTCCCGCGCGACAACCGCTTCGACTGAGGGTCGGGCTCTTGCGCCCGCCGGCGCAGGCGATAGGGTGATGCCGATTTCACGGCCGGATTGAACGCGATGATTTCGGGATGGGTGCAAGATGCCGACTGATGCGGGCAGCACGGCGCCGGGCGCGTCGGATTTCACCTATTCGGGCCGCTTCGGGCCGATCCTGCGGCTCGCGCTCGTGACCGGGCTCATCACGCTCCTGACGGTCGGGATCTATCGCTTCTGGGCGACGGCGCGGCTGCGGCGCTATGTCTGGGGATCGGTGCGCGTGGGGGGCGATGCGCTCGAATACACGGGCACGGGGCTCGAGAAGTTCCTGGGCTTCCTCTTTGCGGTGGTGGTGCTCGCTTTCTGGCTCGGCGCGGTACAGATCGTGCTTTTCCTCTTTGGCGTCGTGATCGTGGCGGACCCGCGCACCGAGGAGGAGGCGATCGCGCAGGCGCTCGCGCTCTCGGCTTCCTCGCTCGCGGTGGTGCCGTTCGTCTTTTTCGCGCAGTATCGCGCGCGCCGCTACAAGCTCGCCCGCACGCGCCTGCGCGGCATCCGCTTCGGGATGGAGCCCGCCGCCTGGGGCTATGTCTGGCGCGCGCTCGGGCACGGGGCGCTGACGGTCGTGACGCTCGGGCTTTTGCTGCCGCGCCAGACCTTCGCGCTCGAGGCCTACATGACGAACCGCAGCTTCTTCGGCGATGCGCGATTCGCGCAGGGCGGGCGGTGGACGGGTCTCTATCGCTATCTGCGCCATGTCGGGATCGGGGTCGCGATCCTGATCGCGGGCGGTGTCCTGACCGGGGTCGAAAGCGGTTTCGGGCCGTTCCTCGTGTTCGTGGGTTATCTCTGGGCCTTCCTCGGTTTCGTTCATTACAACGTGCAATCCTTCGGCTGGCTCGCCCGCCACAAGACGCTCGCGGGCGGGGTCGGGTTCGATGCCCGGCCCTCGACCGGGCGGGTGATCTGGATCGGTTTTCAGGGTGGGGTGCTGATCACGATCCTGTTCGCGGTTCTGGCTGTGGTCTTCATTGCCGTGATTGCGGGCACCTTCGGCGGTGCCATGCAGGGCGGCGGCCCGCCGCCGGTCGGGGCGCTGGTCGTTTCTGTGCTCGGATATTTGGCGGCCTTCGTCCTCGCCGGGGCGCTGGCGACCGCGCTGATCAGCCAGCCCATCCTGCGCCATTACATCGAGACCTGCACGATCACCGGCATCGGCGCGCTCGACGGCATCGTGCAGCGCGCCCCCGACCGGGGCGCCGACGCCGAGGGGTTCGCCGATGCGCTCGACATGGGCGGGGCCTTCTGAATGGCCGGGCGCGTCCCATCGGCCCTTTACGACGGGCAGACGGCGCGGCGCCATCTGGTGGGGGTCGAGGTCGGGCAGGGGGCGCTGGTGCTCCACCACGCCGACGGGCGGGTGGAGCATTGGCCTTTCGAGCGGCTGCGCCGGATCTCGGCGCATGCCGACGGGCGGACCTTCACGCTCGCGCTCCTTTCCGAGGCGGGGGACGAGGTGCCGCGCGATCCGGCGCGGCTCGTCGTGTCGGATGCGGGGCTCGCCGAGGCGATCCGCCGGGCGGCGCCGACGCTCGGGCGGCACGACCTGCCGCGCGGCGCGATCCGGCGGGTGATGGTCGGGACGGTGGCGGCGCTGGGGGCGGTCGCGCTCATCCTCTTCGTGATCGTGCCGATGCTGGCCGCGACCATCGCCGAGCGGATGCCGCGCGAGACCGAGATCGCCTTTGGCCGCAGCGTGGTCGCGCAGGTCGAGGGCTTTCTTGCCGAGGACGACGCGCCCCTGGCCTGCGAGGGGGCGGCCGGGCGCGCCGCGCTCGACCGGATGGCGGCGCGGCTGACGGCGGGGCGGACGCTCGATTATGATCTGCGGATCGCGGTGTTCGACCACCCGATGGTCAACGCCTTCGCCGCGCCGGGGGGGCATGTCATCCTCATGCGCGGGCTGATCGAGGCGGCGCAGGGCCCCGACGAGGTCGCGGGCGTGCTCGCCCACGAGATCGGCCATGTCGAGGCGCGCGATCCCACCCGGCTCGCGCTGCGCTCGGCGGGGTCGGCGGGGATCCTCTCGCTCCTCATCGGCGACATGCTGGGCGGCGCGGCCGTTGCGGTCGCGGCCGAATACATGCTGACCGCCGCCTAT
>CAYYJB010000116.1:0-4505 GCA_964472135.1 uncultured Gemmobacter sp. | reverse complement strand
TCGGGGACGCCAAGAGCCTGCTCGGCGGGACACTCGTGATGACGCCGCTCGCGGGTGCCGACGGCCAGATCTATGCCGTCGCCCAGGGCACGATCATCGCCGGCGGCGTCGCGGCCGAGGGCGAGGGCGCGGCGGTGACCGAGGGCGTGCCGACCTCCGGCACGATCCCGGCGGGCGCCGCGGTCGAGCGCGAGGTCGATTTCGACTTCACCCGCCTCGGATCGCTGCGTCTTGCCCTGCGCGCGCCCGACTTCACGACTGCAGGGCTGATCGAGGGCGCGATCAACCGCGAACTCGGGCGCGAGGCGGCGGTGATGCTCGATGCCGGAACCGTAGCCGTCAATCTCTCGACAGCCGGCCTACGCTCGCCCGCCCATCTGATCGGCCGGATCGAGAACCTGCGGGTGGAGCCCCAGACCCGCGCCCGCGTCGTGGTCGACCAGCGATCAGGGACGATCGTGATGGGCGAGGACGTGCGCGTCAGCCGTGTCGCTGTCGCGCAAGGGAACCTTACGCTGCGTGTTGAGGAGGCGCCGGTCGTGGTGCAACCCAACCCCTTCGCCGAGGGCGAGACGGTCGTGGTGCCGCGCACGCAGGCGGGGATCGAGGAGGAACCGGGCACCGGGCTGGCCGAGATCGCGGGGGGCACGAGCCTCTCGGAGGTCGTGGCGGGGCTGAACGCGCTGGGCGTTGCGCCGCGCGACATGATCGACATCCTGAAGTCGATCAATGCCGCCGGCGCGCTGCACGCCGAATTCGTGGTCCGCTGAGGGCTAGCGCAGCTTGAGCGTCGCAAGCCCGATCAGCGCTAGGATGAGCGAAACGATCCAGAAGCGGATCACGATCTGCGGCTCGGCCCAGCCCTTCTTCTCGAAATGGTGGTGGATCGGTGCCATCAGGAACACCCGCCGCCCGGTGCGCTTGAAGTAGAAGACCTGGATGATGACCGAGAGCGCCTCGACCACGAAGAGCCCGCCCACGATCGCGAGCACGATCTCGTGCTTGGTGCAGACCGCGATCGCGCCGAGCGCGCCCCCGAGCGCGAGGCTGCCCGTGTCGCCCATGAACACCGCCGCGGGCGGGGCGTTATACCACAAAAACCCGAGCCCCCCGCCGATGAGGGCGGCAACGAAGATCAAGAGCTCGCCCGTCCCCGGCACGAAATGGACGCCGAGATAGTTGGCGAAATTGAAGTTCCCGACGGCATAGGCGATGATCCCGAGCGCCGCCGCCGCGATCATCACCGGCATGATCGCGAGCCCGTCGAGACCGTCGGTCAGGTTCACCGCATTGGCCGAACCCACGATCACCAGCACCCCGAAGGGCAGGAAAAAGAGGCCGAGGTTCAGCAGCACGTCCTTGAAGAGCGGCACCGCGAGGTGAAAGCCGAGCGCGTCCGGCTGGCCCTGCGCCGCGGCCCATGAGGCAAGGAGCGCGACGAGGATCCCGAGGCCCATCCGCACCCGGCCCGAGACGCCGCGGGTGTTCATCTTGGTGACCTTGGCGAAATCGTCGGCGAATCCGATCAGCCCGAAGGCGAGCGTGACGCCCAGCACGATCCAGACATAGGGGCTCGAGAGCCGCGCCCAGAGCAGGGTCGAGACGACGAGCGCCGAGAGGATCAAGAGCCCCCCCATCGTCGGCGTGCCCGCCTTGGCGAAATGGCCCTGCGGCCCGTCCTCGCGGATGGGCTGGCCCTTCTTCTGGCGCTTGCGCAGCGCCTCGATCAGCGGCCGGCCGAAGATGAAGCCGAAGATCAGCGCGGTGAAGAAGGCGCCCCCCGCCCGGAAGGTGATGTAGCGAAAGAGGTTGAAGAAATCGCCCCCCTGCGAGAATTCGGTCAGCCAATAGAGCATCATTCCCCCCCGGTCGGGCCGTCCGCGGCCCGCGCTTCGCCCAGCCGCGCCAGCGCCTCGGCCACCGCCGAAACGCGCGAGCCCTTCGACCCCTTCACGAGCACCACGTCGCCCGCATCGATCAGGTGGTGCGCCCGCGCGGCAAGCCCGGCCGCGTCCTCGGCCCATTCGCCGCGCCGCCCCTCGGGCAGCGCCTGCCAGAGCGCCGCCATCAGCGGCCCCGCGCAATGCACGGCGTCGATCACCCCCAGCGCCGGCAGATCGGCGATCGCGCGGTGGAGCGCCGCCGCCTCGGGACCGAGTTCGAGCATGTCGCCCAGCACCGCGATCCGCCGGCCGCGCGCGATCCGCCCCAGCCCGTCGCGCGGCGCCGATTGGGCCAGCACCTCGAGTGCGGCGGCCATCGAGGCGGGATTGGCGTTGTAGGCGTCGTCGATGAGGTCGAAGGATTGCCGCTCGTCCACGGGATCGAGCAGCACGCGCAGCCGGTTGCCGCGCCCCCGCGGCGGCTGCCAGCGTGCCAGATCCGCAACCGCCAGCGCCGGATCGAGCCCGAGCCCCGCCACCAGCGCCAGCACCCCGAGCGCGTTCTGCGCGAAATGCCGCGCGGGCGTCATCACCTTGAAGAGGATGCCGCCGCCCGGCGTGCGCGCCTCGGCCACCGTCGCGCCCGGGGCGGGGCGGAGCGCCTCGATCCGCCAGTCGGCGCGGGGGGCATTGCCGAAGGTCACGATCCGCGCCCCGGCGTCCTCAGCGCGCGCAAGCAGGATCGGCGTCTGCGCCAGCCCCTCGGGCAGCACGGCCAGCCCCCCCGGCGCGAGCCCCGCGCAGATCGATGCCTTCTCGGCCGCGATCCCCTCGAGGCTGCCGAAGGCCTCGAGATGGGCAGCCGCGATCGTGGTGATCATGATCGCGTGCGGCCGGGTCAGGATGGCGAGGGGCGCGATCTCGCCCGGGTGGTTCATGCCGATCTCGACGACCGCGAAATCGGCCTCACGCGGCAGACGCGCGAGCGTCAGCGGCACGCCCCAATGGTTGTTGAAGCTCGCCTCGGCGGCGTGCACCCGGCCCTGACCGGCCAGAACGGTGCGCAGCATCTCCTTGGTCGAGGTCTTGCCGACCGATCCCGTCACGGCGATGACGCGCGCCCCCGAGCGTGCCCGCCCCGCCGCGCCAAGCGCCGTGAGGGCCGCGAGCACCTCGGGCACGATGAGGAGGGGCGCATCGGCCGCAACCCCGGGCGGCACCCGCGCGACCATCGCCGCCGCGGCACCGCGGGCCAGCGCATCGGCCACGAAATCATGCCCGTCGCGCTGCGCGCTGAGCGCGACGAACAGATCGCCCGGCGCGATGCTGCGGCTGTCGATCGAGACGCCGCTGGCGGCGAAGGGGCGCGTCGCGCGCCCGCCCGTCGCGGCTTCGGCCTCGGCCGAGGTCCAGAGCACGCTCATACCCCCCGCCCCTCGAGCGCCGCGACCGCCATAGACGCCTGCTCGGCATCGTCGAAGGGATAGACCTGCCCCATGATCTCCTGCCCCGTCTCGTGGCCCTTGCCGGCGATCAGCAGCGCATCCCCCGCCCCGAGCATCGCCACCCCGCGCAGGATCGCCTCGGCCCGGTCGCCGACCTCGGCCGCCGCGGGGCAGCCCGCGCGCAGCTCGGCCCGGATCGCGGCCGGATCCTCGGTCCGCGGATTGTCGTCCGTCACGATCACCGCATCCGCCCCCGCCGCAGCCGCCGCGCCCATGAGCGGCCGCTTGCCCCGGTCGCGGTCGCCGCCCGCGCCGAGGACGATCACGATCCGCCCCATCACATGCGGGCGCAGCGCGGCGAGGGCGGTCGCGATCGCATCGGGCGTGTGGGCGTAATCGACGAAGACCGCCGCGCCGTTCGCGCGCGTCGCAGCCTTCTGCATCCGTCCGCGCACGGTCTGGAGCCGCGGCAGGGCATCGAACACCGCCTCGGGCGCATCGCCGCAGGCGATGGCGAGGCCCGCCGCCACCGCGACATTCGCCGCCTGAAAGCCGCCCACCAGGTTCAGCCGGACCTGCCGCGCCTGCCCCTGCCAGATGAGGCGCACCTCCTGCCCCGTCGCGTCGTGGCGCTGGCCGGCGAGGCGCAGATCGGCCGCCGCGGCCTCACCCGTCCCGATCACGCGCTGGCCCCGGTCGCGGGCGCGCGCGGCAAGGATCCGCCCCCGCGGATCGTCGAGGTTCAGCACCGCCGTCGCCCCCTCGGGCAGGACGCGGCCGAAGAGGCCCGCCTTGGCCTCGAAATAGGCGTCCTCGTCCGCGTGATAGTCGAGGTGATCGCGCGTGAGGTTGGTAAATCCCGCGGCCATCAGGCGCACCCCCTCGAGCCTGCGCTGGTCGAGCCCGTGGGAGGACGCCTCCATGCAGCCATGCGTCACACCCGCCGCCGCGGCCTCGGCCAGCAGGCGGGCGAGCGTCAGCGCATCGGGCGTCGTGTGGCGCGAGGGGGCCGACCACGCGCCCTCGACCCCGGTCGTGCCGAGGTTGATCGCCGCATGGCCGAGCACCGTCCAGATCTGGCGGGTGAAGCTTGCGACCGATGTCTTGCCGTTCGTCCCCGTCACCGCCGCCATCACCCCGGGCTGGGCGCCGAACCAGAGCGCGGCCGCATGGGCAA
>CAYYJB010000115.1:0-4535 GCA_964472135.1 uncultured Gemmobacter sp. | reverse complement strand
GCGATAGGTGCGGATATGGTCGTCCATGCTCTCCTCCCTCGGGTGTCGGCTCAGATCGGGGCGCAGGCGCGCGCGAGCCAGGCGCGCGCCGGGGCCGAGAGGCGCGGCCCGATCCGGGCCTCGACCTCGGCATGATAGGCATCGAGCCATGCGCGCTCGCCGGGCGAGAGCATCGCGGGCAGGATCAGCCGCCGCTCGATGGGCGCCCAGGTCAGCGTCTCGAAGGCGAGCATCGGGCGCGCGTCGCCGCCCGCGACCTCCGGGGCGCGGATGACCGCGACGAGGTTCTCGATCCGGATGCCAAAGGCGCCCTCGCGATAGTATCCCGGCTCGTTCGACAGCATCATCCCCGGGCGCAGCGGCACCTCGGAGATGCGCGACAGGCGCTGCGGCCCCTCGTGCACCGACAGGAACACCCCCACCCCGTGCCCGGTGCCGTGGTCGTAGTCCTGCCCGGCGAGCCAGAGCGGATAGCGCGCGATCGCATCGAGATCGCGCCCCGCGAGCCCCTTGTCGGGCCAGCGCAGCCGCGAGATCGCGATCATCCCCTGCAGGACGCGGGTAAAGGCCGCCGCCGCCTCGGGCGCGGGCGTGCCGACGACAAGGGTGCGGGTGATGTCGGTCGTGCCGTCGCGATACTGCCCGCCCGAATCGACCACGATCAGATCGCCGGGCAGGATGCGGCGGTTGGTGGCCTCGGTCACGCGATAGTGCATGATGGCCCCGTTCGGGCCCGCCCCGCAGATCGTCTCGAAGCTCAGGTCATGCAGGGCGCCCGTCGCGACGCGAAAGCCCTCGAGGCCGCGCACCACGTCGATCTCGGTCAGGACGGCGCCGCCCAGCACCTCGGCCGCGCGCCCCTCCATCCAGGCGAGGAATTCGCACACCGCCGCGCCGTCGCGCAGATGCGCCGCGCGCGTGCCCGCGATCTCGGCCTCGGTCTTGCAGGCCTTGGGCAGGCGGCAGGGATCATCCCCCCAGACGACCGTCGCCGCCCCGAGGGCGTGGACGACCGCGACCGGCGCGGTCGCGCGATCGACCCGCACCGCGCCGCCGAGCGCGCCGAGGGCCGCCGCGAACGCCCCGGGCGGGTGCAGCGCGACCCCGTTGCCGAGATGGGCGCGAAGGGCGGCGTCGAACTTCGCGGGCTCGGCGAAAAGATCCACGCGCCCATCGTCGTGCAGGATCGCGAAGCCGTGCAGCACGGGGTTTCGCGGCACATCCGCGCCCCGGATGTTCAGAAGCCAGCACAGGCTGTCGGGCAGCGTGATGACGGCCGCCCCCTGCCCCGCCGCGCGCAGCCCCTCGGCCAGACGCGCGCGCTTGGCCTCGGCCGTCTCGCCCGCAAGTGCAAGATCGTGGATCATCGCGGCACCCTGCGGCGGCGCCGGGCGGTCGGTCCAGACCCGGTCGACGAGGTTCGCGACGGGCCGCAGGCTTGCCCCCTTGCCGGCGAGTGCGGCCTCGATCGCCGCGATCTCCTCGGGGGTGTGCAGCCAGGGGTCATAGCCCACCACCCCCTCGGCCAGATTGGCCGCGATCCAGGGGCCGGCCTTGGTCTCGGGGTAGTCGAGCGGGGTGAAGGCGCGCAGGTCCACCTGCGCGCGCACCTGCACGCGATAGCGCCCGTCGACGAACACCCCCGCCACCCCCGGCAGCACGACGCAGAACCCCGCCGAGCCGGTGAAGCCCGTGAGCCAGCCGAGCCGCTCGTCCGCGGCCGCGACATACTCGCCCTGATGGGCATCCGCGCGCGGCACGATGAAGCCCTGCACCCCCTCGGCCGCCATCGCCGCCCGCAGCGCGGCGAGCCTCGGCGGCCCCTGTTCGGGCGTGGCGGTGACATCGAAGGACTGGAGCACGGGCGGCACCTCGCGGACATTCATCCCCGCATACCACCCCCCCGCCCGCCGTCGCAATCGGGCGCGTGCGTCAGTTGTCGTTGATGTCGCGCTCCCAGATCTTCACCTGCCCGCGGCGGGCGGCGAAGGCGCGCCGCAGCACGATCCACGCGAGCCCCGAGGCCGCCGCGAAGATCACGAGCAGCACGGGCAGGCCCGGCACCCCCTCTGGCCCTGCCGCGAACACGACCCCCGCCGTCGCGAGCGCGCCGATCCCGAAGCCGAGCAGGATGTGCCCGGGCAGCGCAACCTCAAGGACGCCGAGCACGAGCCCCGCCACCGCCCAGACCCACCATTGCGCCCAGAGCATCACGGCCGCGCCTTGAGGAGCGAGAAGGCATTGGTGAAGGCGTCGAGTGCCGCCGCCGGGACGAGGATCATCTGCTTGCCCGCCCCCTGCCCCACGGCCGTCAGCGCCTCGACCTGCTTCAGCGCGACCTGATACTGCGCCGCCTCGAGCCCGTTCTCCTTGATCGCCTCGGCGATGGCCGAGGTCGCATAGGCCTCGGCCTCGGCCAGAACGCGCTTGGCCTTGGCCTGCTGCTCGGCGGCGTAGAGCTCACCGTCGGCGGCAAGCTCGACCGCGCGGCGCTTGCCCTCGGCCTCGGTCACGAGCGCCCGCCGCGCCCGTTCGGCATTGAGCTGCTGGAGCATCGCGGCGCGCGTCGCCTCGTCGAGGTTGACGTCGAGCACCTCGGCGCGCGTCACCTCGATCCCCCAGTCGTCCACCATCGCCGCGACCTGCTCGCGCACCTTGGCGATGAGGTCGGCGCGGTTCGACTGCACCTGGTCGAGCTCCATCTTGCCGATCTCGCTGCGCACGATGCCCGCGACCGTGGTCGCGATGGCACCGTCGACATCGCGGATGCGATAGACGGTCTTCTCGGGCTCAATGATCCGGTAGAAGACCGAGGTCTCGACCTTCACGAGCACGTTGTCGGCCGTGATCGCATCCTGCAGCGCATTGGGCAGTTGCCGCTCGAGGATCGAGATCTCATGCGCGATCCGGTCGAGGAAGGGCACGATGATGTTGATTCCGGGGCCGAGCACCGCGTGCAGCCGTCCGAAACGCTCCACCACATGCTTCTGGCTCTGCGGCACGATCCGCACGGCAAGCCAGACGACGAAGAGGATGAGTGCCGCGAGCACGAGCCAGACCGAATTCGTCCCGATGAAATCCTCAATCCACATGCCGATCCTCCTTCAAACCTGCTCTGTCATGGCCGAGCCCCACCTCCTCGAAAAGACCGCGCGACGTCGCACCCCAAGCCGCCTTCGCCGCCAGCGATTTGGCGAGCCCCGGCGGCCCCTGCTCGGGCCTTGCGGTGACATCGAAGGACCGGAGCATTCGCGACCCCGCGCGGATCTTCCCCGCAAGGCATCGCCCGGCCCGCCGTCGCAATCGGGCTCCGGCGGCGCAGGGTGGTGGCCCCGGCGGGATTTGAACCTGCAACCTATCCCTTAGGAGGGGATTGCTCTATCCTGTTGAGCTACGAGGCCACGCGCCTCTCTTGCGCCCAAAGCGGGGGTGATGCAACCGTCTGAGCGTTGCCGCTTGGCCGGAACGACCCTTTGGCGGTATGGTCTGCCACCCTCAGGAGGCACCGAGCATCGGATGACCGACACCCCCCCGAACCGCCGCCGACGCACCATGACGCTGCGCGACGTCTCCGAAGCCTCGGGCGTCAGCGAGATGACGGTGAGCCGCGTCCTGCGCGGACGGGCGGATGTCTCGGCCGAGACGCGCGAGCGGGTGCTGGGTGCTGCGCGCCAGCTCGGCTATGTCCCGAACCGCATCGCGGGCGCACTCGCCAGCCAGCGCGTGAACCTTGTCGCGGTGATCGTGCCGTCGATGTCGAACATGGTCTTTCCCGAGGTGCTCGCGGGGATCTCCGAGGGGCTCGAGGGCAGCGGGCTGCAACCCGTCGTCGGCCTCACGCGCTATGATCCGGGGCACGAGGATCAGGTCATCTACGACATGCTCTCGTGGCGGCCGGCGGGGGTGATCGTGGCGGGCGTCGAACATTCAGACGCCGCGCGCGCGATGCTCGGTGCCGCCGACTGCCCTGTGGTCGAGATCATGGACAGCGACGGCGAGCCGGTCGATTCGCTCGTCGGCATCTCGCAGCGGCGGGCGGGCGAGACGATGGCGCAGGCGATCGTCGCGGCGGGATATCGGCACATCGGCTTCGTCGGCACGCGGATGGCGCACGATCACCGCGCCGCCAAGCGCCTTGCGGGGTTCGAGGCGGGTCTGGCCGAGCATGGGCTGGCGCTGATCGACCGGGCGGATTACGCGGGCAGTTCGAGCCTCGCCAAGGGGCGCGATTTGACCGAGGCGCTGGTGCGCCGCTGCCCCGATCTCGATTTCATCTATTACACCAACGACATGGTCGGGGCAGGGGGCCTCTTGTGGTGCGTCGCGCAGGGCCTTTCGGTGCCCGAGCGGCTTGGGCTTGCGGGGTTCAACGCGCTCGAGATCCTCGGCGGGCTGCCGCTGCGCCTCGCCACGATGGACAGCTGCCGCCTCGAGATCGGCCGCCGCGCCGCCGAGATCGTCCGCGATCGTGCCCGGGGAAGGCTGATCGAGCTGACGCCGACGCTCCAACCCGGCGACACCATCCGCCGCCCCCC
>CAYYJB010000114.1:0-4545 GCA_964472135.1 uncultured Gemmobacter sp. | reverse complement strand
CGCGGTCGCCTTCATGGGCCTCATGGCCGACCACATCATCCTGCGCGTCGCCGCCTCGCGCCGCGCCGCGCTGGTCCGCGCCGCCGGTTGATCGGGCGCCGCGCCCCCACCCCGGCGCGGCCCGCCCCCTTGCACCCGGGGCGCGGGCTGCCGTAGACCCTTGGGGCACGCCGAGGGATGCCGAGATGGACGCGCAAGTCGAGCCCCCAGCCCTGTCCCTCGCGGCGCTCCTTGATGCCGTCGCGGGGGTGCTCGATCGGGGCGGCCCCGCGATGTGGGCGATCGGGGCGCTGTCGGTCATCACGCTCGCGACGATCCTGTGGAAGATCGCGGACCTCGCGCGCGCCGGGGCGTTCCGGGGCGGCACGCGGACGCGCGCGGCGGCCGAAGCATGGCAGGCCGGCGACGCGGCGCGCGCGCGCGCGCTCGTGCACGGCGCGCGCACCGCGCGGGCGCGGCTTGCGGCGGCGGCGATGGACGCGGCCGCCGACCCGGGCCTCGATCAGGATGCCGCCGAGGCCGAGACGGGGCGCGCGGCGCGCGCCATCCTCGCCGAGGCGCGTGCGGGGCTGCGCCTGCTCGATCTCGTGACGACGGCGGCCCCGCTTCTGGGGCTGCTCGGCACGGTGCTGGGGATGATCGAGGCCTTTCGCGCCCTCGAGGACAGCGGGGCGCGCGCCGACGCGGCGGCGCTTGCGGGCGGGATCTGGGAGGCGCTGCTGACGACCGCGGCGGGCATGGCCGTCGCGCTACCGGCGGCAGTGGCGCTCGCATGGTTCGAGGGCGTGATCGAGGCGATGCGCCACGACATGGAGGATGCGGCGACGCGCATCCTGCTGCGCCGGGGCGGGCCGTGATGGAGGCGAGGGGGCTACGCCTCGGCACGCCGCAGGCGCGGCGGCGACCGAACCTGACGCCGATGATCGATGTCGTGTTTCTGCTGGTGGTCTTCTTCATGCTCGCCTCGCGCTTCGCGATCGAGGGGGCGACCCCGGTCGAGGGCGCGGCGTCGGGGGCGGCGGCGCCCTGGCCCGGCCCGCCGCGCCTCATCGATCTGGCGCCCGAGGGGCCGCGCCTCAACGGGGTCGCGACCGCGCCCGGGGCGCTGGCGGCGGCGCTGGCGCCCCTGATGGCCGACCCCGGGGATCCGGTGCTGCTGCGCCCGGCCGAGGGGGTGGACGTGCAGGCCGCGCTCGACCTGATCGAGGCGCTGCGCGCGGCGGGGATCGAGACCGTGCTGATGGTCCCTCCATGAGGTTCGATGCCCCTCCGGCACGCAGCGGCGGTGCCGGCCTCCTGCCGATGATCAACGTGGTCTTCCTGCTGCTCGTGTTCCTCCTCGTCGCGGCGCGGCTCGAGGTGCCCGACGCCGACGCGCCCGAGCCGCCGGTGATCGCGCCCGAGGGCATCGGGGCAGAGGACATCGGCATCCCCCCCGTCGTAATCGACCGCTCGGGCGAGGTGCGCTGGCTGGACGCAACCGGGGCGGCGGCGCTCGGCGCCGCCAGCGCGGCGTGCGCGCGCGCCTGTGCCGGCGCGCCGCTGCGGATCGTGGCCGACCGCAACGCGCCGGCCGCGGCCCTCGCGCGCGCGCTTGCGGTGCTGCGGGCGGCGGGGGCGGAGGGGGTCGTGCTGCGGGTGCTGCCGCGATGATAACGCGGGCCCGCCCGGCCGGCGCGCGTATGGCCGAGGGCATTGCCGCGCTCGTGCTGGCGGGCGCGCTGCACCTGTTGGCGGTCGCGGCGATCATGCCGCAGCTTGCGGCTGGAGAGGGCAACGGCGCCCCCAAGATCGTCGTCGCCGCGGCCCCGGAGGCGTGGGCGCGCCTCGCCGCGGCTTGGGAGGCGGCCCCGACAGTGGCGGCCGCGCCCGAAGGCCCGCCCCCCGACGCGCCCGTCGCCGGTGCGGCATTGTCCGAGGCCCTCGCCGAAGGTGACGCGCCATGGCTGCCGCCGCCGCCCGAGGTGGCCATTCCCGCGGCGCCGACGGTCGGGCCCAGCCTGCCGCTGGCCCCACCTCGGCTCAGCCGCCCCGCGCCGCCCGAGATGCCCCAGACCGCGGCGCCATCGCCTGCCACGGTCGCGCCGGTGCCGCGCGATGCCCGCGCGACCGATCGGCCGCCCGAAACACCGCCCGAAACGCCGCCCGCGCCCCCACGGCGCGCGCCCGCGCCGGCCGGCCCCGGGCCGGAGCAGCCCGACCGCCCTGCCCCGCCGACCCAGACCGCACCCTCACCCGTGCCGACCCCGAGCCAGCCCGCGCGCGCCAGTCAAGAGGCCCGCGCCGACGCCCGCAGCGATGCCGAACGGCGCTGGCAGGCCGAGACGCGCCGCCGGATCGAAGAGGCGCTGCGCCTGCCACGGGGTGCCCGCGCGCGCGGCGCGCGGGTCGAGATCGGGTTCGAGGTCGATGCCGATGGCGGGCTCGTATCGGTCAGGATCACGGCCGCGTCGGGGCAGCCTGCACTCGATGCGGCGGCGGTTGCGGCCGTGCGCGCGGCTGCCCCCTTCGCGCCGCCGCCCGAAGGCCCGACCGGCGCCCGCTTCACCATCAACCTAGGCCGCTGACCCCTCAGCCGCCGTGCAGCGTCACCCGCCCGCGACCAGCGTTCTTCGAGGCATAGAGCGCATGGTCGGCATCCGAGAGCATCCGGTCCGCCTGTGGTTCGGTATAGAGCGTCGAGACGACGATCCCGACACTCGCCGAGACCGAGGCGGTGCCGCCGGCCCAGGGGATCGGCCGCCCGAGCGCCTCGATCATCCGCCGCGCGATCGACCGCAACCGGGCGGCATCCGCGAGGCCGGGAAAGACGATCACGAACTCGTCCCCGCCGACGCGAAAGACACCATCGCCCGTGCGGCTCACGGATTGCAGCACGCGCGCAACCTGCACCAGCACATGATCGCCGGCCGCATGCCCGAGCGTGTCGTTGACCTGCTTGAAGAGGTCGAGATCGATGTGCATCAGGCCGAAGGGATCATCCGCCGCGATCAGACGCCCGAGCATCCCGTCCATCGCCCGGCGGTTCTGCAACCCCGTCAGAGTATCGGTCAGCGCCTGCTCCTCGGCCCGGAGGCGGGCATCGTGCAGCCGGCGGTTGAGGTTGTGCAACTCTTCCATGACCGAGTTCTTGGCCTCGAGCAGATAGAGCATCTCGACCGCCAGATCGGTCGGGGCGAAGTCGGCGTCCGTCAGCTCGTGCCGCCCCACGGCATCCGACAGCGCGATGCCGAAGGAGAGATTGACGATCATCCCGCCGCCCGGGGTGGCGAGCGGCATCGCGACGCCGCGCAGGCTGATCCCGCCCGGTTCGAGCACGAGAAAGAGGCGTTCCCCCGCATGGTCGGCAAGCCCTGCAAGATCGGAGATCCCGCCCGGCCGGCGCACCTCGAACACCGAAAAGAAACCGCACCCCGCAAGCGGCGCGTCCGGCGTGATCTTGGCCAGCGTCGGCCCGACCGAGCGGATGATGCCCGCCCCGTCGAGGCACAGGTGCATGGGCATCAGCGCCCCGAGCGCGCCGGGGCCGAGGGCGAAATCGGGCGCCGTCATCCAGCCGCCTGCCGCGCGAGCTCGAACCGGCGGCCTGCGGCAAAACGGGGGGCGGGCAGATCGATCCCGAGCGTCATGCGGCCCATCGGCGAAATCTCGTGCTCCAATACGACAAGCGCACCATAATCATCCGCCATCGCGCGCAAAAGCCCGATCATCACATGGCCGACATCCGCGCCGCAGTCGCTCGAGAGGCTGTAGCGCCCGCCACCCTCGGCGCGCAGGTCGATCGAGGGCAGCACGAGATCGGGCAGCGCGAGGCGCGCGCGGCCCGGCAGATCCTCGAGCGAATGGAGGAAATCCACGAAATCGACCCCGCCAAAGCGCAAGAGCCGCCGGATCCGCGCCTGGCGCGGATGGGTCGGCAGATAGGTTCCGAGATCCTCGAGCAGCACCGCGCGCGGCTTTGCCAGCACCGCCGCCGCCGCATCGACGATCCGGCCCGGCGTCTCGGGGTCCGAGGGGGCGAGCGCCTCGAACGCCTCGGGGCAGCCCGCCTCGCGCGCGACGCGCCGCCAGAGCGGCGCGCCGTAGGTGTCGCGCAGGAAACATTCGAGCGCGCGGTTGAAAAGCCCGTGCATCACCGTCCCCGGCAGGAGCAATCGCGCGCAGCCTAGCGCGCGGAGCTTAACGAAACGCCAAGCCGGATGGGGAGGGATCAGAAATCGGTGGGTGCACCGCCCTCGGCCTTGCGGCGGGCGACGAAGGCATCGAGTTCCTCGCGCACGGCAGGGTCGATCGGCGGGTGCTCGAACTCGCGCAGGATGGCGCGGGCGATGCGGTTGGCGCGCTCGACCGTGCCGACCGATCCGTCGGCCGACCAGGCCTCGTAGTTGCGCCAGTCCGAGGCGATCGGGGCATAGAAGGCGGTGGTGTAGCGTTCCTGCGTGTGCTGGCAGCCGAAGTAGTGCCCGTTCGGCCCGACCTCTGCGATGGCGTCGAGCGCGATGTCCTCGGGCGCTGTGGCGAAGGTCGCGGGCTCGAAATAGCGCT
>CAYYJB010000113.1:0-4558 GCA_964472135.1 uncultured Gemmobacter sp. | reverse complement strand
CAGTTGCCAACGACAACCGTGCTCCGGTGGCTCTGGCTGCGTAAGCAGCTCGGGTAACCGAAAACCAAAGTCCTTGGGCTTTGCCGCTCAAGGCGGGGTTCGCAGGTACCTGGCAACAGAAACCTGCACCACCCCCCTATCCTGCCGCCACCACCCGCGCATCCATGAGCGCGCCGATCTGCCCCGACCCGAGGCCGAGCACCTCCGCGAGGATTTCCTCGGTGTGCTGGCCCAGACGCGGGGCGGGCGCGGGATTGGGGCGCGGCGTGGCCGAAAAGGCGATGGGGCTTGCCGGCACGCGCAGCGGCCCGATGCCCGGCTGGTCGATCACCGAAAAGAGGGGGTTTTCCGGCCCGAGGTCGGGATCGAGGCGCGCCGCCTCGGCGAAGGTGCGAAAGACCGACCAGGTCAGGCTCGCGGCATCGAAGAGCGGCCCGATCTCGGACAGGGGGCGCGCGGCGAACCAGGGCGCGAGCAGGGCCGCGATCTCGGCCCGCGCGGCCCAGCGATCGCCCTCGCGCGCGAGGTCGAGGCCGCGGCGCGCCGCGATCGCCGCCATCCCCTCGGCCGTGCCCGTGACCTCGACGATCCCGCGCCACTGGCGGTCGGTCAGGCCGATCACCATCACCCGCGCGCCGCAGGCGCAGAGGAAATCCTGCCCGAAGGCGCCATAGAGGGCGTTGCCGAAGCGGCCGCGATCGACCCCGTTCACCTCGACCTCGCCCAGGATCCCGAGGTTCGCCACCATCGCCGCCGCCACATCCTTGAGCGCGAGTTCCGCCAGTTGCCCCTGACCCGTCCGCAGGCGGTGACGCTCGGCCGCAAGCAGGGTCGAGACGATCATCTGCCCCGCGATGCAATCCCAGGCCGGCAGCACATGCGCGACCGGCACATCGAGCTCCGCCGGCCCCGTCGCCATCGGGAAGCCGAGCGCGGGGTTCACGGTATAGTCGACCGCCGGCTCGTTGCGGCGGGTGCCCGCGAGCGAGACCATGATGAGGTCGGGCCGCCGCGCCACCAGCGCGGGCCAGTCGAGCGCGCCGCGCGCGCGCAGGTTCGTCATGAACATCCCGCCGTCGGGCCCCGGGGCGGTGACAAGCGCCGCGACGATCTCGCGCCCCTCGGGGCGGGCGATGTCGACGGCGATCGAGCGCTTGCCCTTGTTGAGCCCCGCCCAGAAGAGGCTCGCGCCCGAGGCGGTGACGGGCCAGCGCGCGGCATCGAGCCCGCCCTCGATCCGGTCGAAGCGGATCACGTCGGCCCCCATCTGCGCCAGCGTCATCCCCGCGAGCGGCACGGCGACGAACGCCGACCCCTCGACAACCCGCATTCCCGACAGAACACCCATGACCGCCCCCGCAACAAAGTTGCGCAAGCATTCTCATAGGCCGGGCGGGGGGGCAAGGTCGGCCCCTCGACAGTGGCGCGGTTTCGCGCAACTCTCGCCCCATGATCGCGCCCGCCCCCATCCCCGACGACACCACCCTGACGGCCGAGGGGTTGGCACCCTCAGGTACGGGGCGGGTGCTGCTGATCGCCTGCGGGGCGCTCGCGCGCGAGATCATCGCGCTCAAGTCCGCGAACGGGTGGGCGCATCTCGACCTCAGCTGCCTGCCCGCGAACCTCCATCTCTGGCCCGACCGCATCCCCGACGCGGTCGAGGGCGCGGTGCGCGCCGCGCGGGACCGATATGCGCAGATCTTCGTCGTCTATGCCGATTGCGGCACGGGCGGCCTCTTGCAGGCGCGCTGCGCCGAGCTGGGCGTGGGCATGATCGAGGGTCCGCACTGCTACAGCTTCTTCGAAGGCAACGCCACCTTCTCCGCCCATGCCGAGACCGAGTTCACTGCCTTCTATCTGACCGACTTCCTCGTGCGGCAGTTCGATGCCTTCGTCTGGCGCCCGATGGGCCTCGACCGCCACCCCGAGTTGCGCGACGCCTATTTCGGCCATTACGACCGCCTGATCTATCTGGCGCAGACCGAGGATCCCGACCTCTCGGCAAGGGCCGAGGAGGCGGCGGCGCGGCTGGGGCTGGCGTTTGAGCGGCGGTTCACCGGATACGGCGATCTCGCCCCGGCGCTCGCGGCCATTCCCGCCCCGCGCTGAGGGGGTCAGCCGGGCGCGCCGGCCGCGCGCAGCGCCATCGCGGCATAGGCTTCGGCGACATCGGACCGCGACATCGGCCCGCCCGCCCGATACCAGGTCGTGACGCCCGTCAGCATCGCGATGAGGGCGCGCGCCGCGAGCCGCGCATCGGGCAGGCGAAACACGCCCGCCCGCGCCCCGTCGACCAGGATCGCCTCCAGCTCGGCCTCATAGGCGCGGCGCAGCGCCTCGATCCGGGCAAAGTTCGCGGGCGTCAGGGCGCGCAACTCCATGTAGGCGATGAAGACCGCCTCGGGCCTCTCGATGTGGTGGGTGACGTGAAAGCGCGCGAAGGCCGCGAGCCGCTCGGCCGGCGCGGCCGCATCGGGGCGCACCGCCGCCCAGGCCGCCAGAACCCCCTCGAGGTGGTCGCGCATGAGGTCGAATAGCAGCGTCTGCTTGTCGGGGGTATAGAGATAGAGCGCACCCGCCTGCACCCCAACCTCGGCCGCGATGGCCCGCATCGAGACGGCCGCATAGCCTTCTCGCGCAAAGAGCCGCAGCGCCGCCGCCCGCACCCGCGGGCCGGTCGTGCCGGCATGGGATCCCACCTTGCGCGCCATGGTGGCAGAGTATCTGAACGCCCGTTCAGTTCAAGCGCCCCGCACGCGCCACCCCGCCGCCCCGAAACTGCCACAGCCGGTGATGAGCATCCCCGACGCCGCGCGCGCTTAACCGGCCATTCAGTCGGGTCGGGGATGGTGCGGGCGCAAGCCGCGCGGCGCGGCGGATGAGGGCACGATGGCCTACAGGTTCAAGAACGGCTTTCAGGATTACGTCGGCGGCACCGTCTATTCGGGCGATTTCGACGGTGACGGGCTGATCGACTACGCCTTCGCGGCGACGAACTATCAGCCATCGTTCAACGTCTTCCACGGCCGCATCTACATGATCAGCGGCGCGAACCTCGCCGCCGCCGATGCCGCCGACGGCACCGTGGACCAGATGATCAACCACGAGGGCGCCGGCCGGCCCTTCTTCCGGATCATCGAGGGCGATTCGGGGGGCTACCAGCGCTTCGGCCGTATCGAGCATGTGGGCGACATCACGGGCGACGCGATCGACGATCTGGTCGTGAGCCGCGGCAACAACGAAGCCTTCCTCGTCGACATGTCGGGCTATGCGACGGCGGACGCCAACAACGGGCTCGTCGATGGCATCGCGCTGATCTCGAGCTTCGTGGGCAACGGCACGAGCTGGCGCTTCACCACCACGACCGGGGTCAGCCAGTTCGGCGACGCCTATCCCGAGGGGTTGCGCATCGCCTCGATCAGCGGCCCGACGGGGCAGATGTCGCATCTGGCCTTCGGCGCGTGGAACGAGAGCGGCGAGACGGGTGCGGTCTATGTCGTCGCCCGGTCGGACTTCGCGGCGGCCGACGCAGCCGACGGCACCGTCAACGGGCACATGACGCTGCAGAACGCGGTCAACCAGGCGAATTCCTACAAGCTGATCCATTCCGATGCCTACGCCCGGTCGGGCATGCGCATCGCCAATGTGGGCGATGTCGACGGCGACGGGGTCGACGAGATCCTGATCGGCGCGCATGGCGCGAACGGGGGCGCGACGTATTCGGGGGTCGCCTATCTGCTCAGCCTCGATTCGCTCGCGGCGGCGGATGCGGCGGACGGGGTGGTGAACCGCCGGGTCCACCTCGACAACATAGCGGGCATCTCGGGCTCCTACCGGTTCGAGGGGACCTTCTACAACGAGAACTTCGGCTACAACGTCGCGAGCGCGGGCGACATCGACGGCGACGGCCGGCCCGACCTGATGATCGCCTCGCAATATCCCTTCAACGGGGGCTCCGCCTCGGGGATGGTCTTTCTCATGGCCGCGCAGGACATCGCCGCGGCCGATGCCGCGGATGGTGTCACCGACGGGGTGGTGAGTGCGGGAAATATCGCGCCGCGGCCGAATTCGTGGAAGATGAACGACCCGACCGCATCCTCGGCGACGGGTCGCTTCATGTCCTCGGCGGGCGATGTCGACGGCGACGGGCGCGACGATGTGCTGATCTCGGCCGGGGGGCAGTCGAAGCTCTATCTCGTCTCCGCGCAGGATCTGGCGGCACTCGACGCGATGGGTGGGCCGACGGACGGGTTGATCAGCCTCCTCTCCACCTCGCTGGCCCCGAACTCCTACGAATTCCGCGGCGCGCCCAATGCCTCGAACTCGGGGCCCGCGGGCGATCGGGACGGGGACGGCTTCGACGCCTTCATGATCGGCACGCCCAACGCCACGGGCGGGGCGCAATCGGTCTTCTTCTTCGATGGCAACGAGCTTGCCGCGGCCGATATCGCCGACGGGACGAACGACAACATCATCACCCTCAACGATACGGCGGTGGTGGTGTGCTTTGCCGCCGGCACCCTTATCCTCACCGACCGCGGGGCGCGGCCGGTCGAGG
>CAYYJB010000112.1:0-4587 GCA_964472135.1 uncultured Gemmobacter sp. | reverse complement strand
GCGGCGCGCTCTTCCATCTCGCGCAGGGCGGTCTGTCGCGCCTTGGCAAGCTCGGCCTCATAGGCGCCCGACCGGCCGCCGAGGATGTCGGTGATGCCGGCGAACAGGTCGCGGATGATGTTGGCGCCGAGGATCGCCTCGCCGGTGACGATCCCGCGATAGGCGGTGATGCGGCGGCCGTCGATCGAGGGGGTGGTGGTGATGATCATGCCCGCCCCCTCAGCCCACCGAGCCTTCGAGGCTGATCGCGACGAGGCTCTGGGCCTCGATTGCGAACTCCATCGGCAGGGCCTGCAGCACCTCGCGGCAGAAGCCGTTGACGACGAGCGCGACCGCCTCCTCCTCGTCCATCCCGCGCGAGCGGCAATAGAAGAGCTGGTCGTCATCGACCTTTGAGGTCGTCGCCTCGTGCTCGACCCGCGAGGTGGCGTTGCGCACCTCGATGTAGGGGACCGTATGTGCGCCGCACTTGTCGCCGATCAGGAGGCTGTCGCACTGGGTATAGTTGCGGCTGCCGGCGGCCTTGGGGTGCATGCTGACGAGCCCGCGATAGGTGTTCTGCGCCCGCCCCGCGCTGATCCCCTTGGAGACGATGCGCGACTTGGTGCGCTGGCCCAGATGCACCATCTTGGTGCCGGTGTCGGCCTGCTGGGCGTTGTTGGCGATCGCGATCGAATAGAACTCGCCCTGGCTGTCATCGCCCCGCAGGATGCAGGAGGGGTATTTCCAGGTGATGGCCGAGCCCGTCTCGACCTGCGTCCACATCACCTTGGATCGGGCGCCGCGGCAATCGGCGCGCTTGGTGACGAAGTTGTAGATGCCGCCGCGCCCCTCTTCGTCGCCCGGATACCAGTTCTGGACGGTCGAATACTTCACCTCGGCATCATCAAGGGCCACGATCTCGACCACCGCCGCATGAAGCTGGTTGGTGTCGCGCTTGGGCGCGGTGCAGCCTTCGAGATAGCTGACATATGACCCCGCATCGGCGATGATGAGCGTGCGCTCGAACTGGCCGGTGTTCTCGGCGTTGATGCGGAAATAGGTGGAGAGCTCCATCGGGCAGCGCACGCCCGGCGGGATGTAGACGAAGGAGCCGTCGGAAAAGACGGCCGAGTTCAGCGTCGCGAAGAAGTTGTCGCTCTGCGGCACGACCGAGCCGAGATACTTGCGCACGAGGTCGGGGTGCTCGCGCACGGCCTCGGAGATCGAACAGAAGATGACGCCGGCCTTCCTGAGCTCTTCCTTGAAGGTCGTCCCGACCGAGACGCTGTCGAAGACGGCATCGACCGCGACCTTGCGCGCGGGCTCGCCCTCGGCGCCCTCGACGCCCGCAAGGATCATCTGCTCGCGCAGCGGGATGCCCAGACGCTCATAGGTCGCGAGCAACTTGGGATCGACCTCATCGAGGGTCTTGGGCTTCGTGGCCAAGCTCTTGGGCTTGGCGTAGTAATACTGGTCCTGATAGTCGATCTCGGGATAGTTGAGCATCGCCCAGCGCGGCTCTGCCATCTTCTGCCAGCGCCGATAGGCCGCGAGCCGCCAGTCGAGCAGCCACGCGGGCTCGCCGTTCTTGGCCGAGATGAGGCGCACGATCTCTTCGGAGAGGCCCTTGGGCGCGTATTCCGTCTCGATCTCGGTTTCCCAGCCATGCTTGTAGCGCCCGGCCATCGCCTGCACCGTCTCGATCGTCTCGCGGTCCACCCCCTCGCGGACATCGAGCGGCGCGGGGTCGCGTGCGGGTTCGAGCGCTTCCATCCTTCGGTCCTTCCATCGCAGCGCCGGCCTGCCGGCGGGCGTTCCTCAGCCGTGCCGGGCCATGTGGCGCGCGCGGGCGCGCCCCCAGGCCTCGGCGAAACGCAGCACCGCCTCGGGCCCCGTGTCGGGGCCGATCGAGATGCGGATCGCGCATCCCGAAGTCTCGGCGTCGTGGCCCATGGCGCGCAGGACCGGGCTTGCCCGGACCTTGCCCGAGGAACAGGCCGAGCCGGCCGAAACCGCGAACCCGGCCAGGTCCATCGCCATGACCTGCGTCTCTCCCTTCCAGCCGGCTGTTGCCACGCAGAGCGTGTTGGGCAGCCGGTCGGTCTCATTTCCGACGAAAATAGTCCCCTTCCCGGCGGCCGACAATGCTGATTCTAGAATATTTCTAAGTTGGGACACTTCGTCCCAGACACCCGCCGCGAGGTCGCGCGCCGCCGCCTCGGCCGCGGCGCCGAAGCCCGCGATGGCCGCGACATTCTCGGTGCCGGCGCGCCGCCCCATCTCCTGCCCGCCGCCGCGGAGCTGCGCCGCCAGATCGGTCCCGCGCCGCAGCACCAGCGCCCCCACCCCCTTCGGCCCGCCGATCTTGTGGGCCGAGACGAAGCCCATCCCGATCCCCGACCAGTCGAAGGCGAAGGGGATCTTGCCGAAGCCCTGCGTGAGGTCGCTGACGGCAAGCCCCTCGGGCAGGCGCTGGATGACGCCCGTCTCGGAATTGGCAAGCTGGAGCGTGCTGCGCGCCGGATCGGCAACCCCGACCAGCCCCGAGGGCGCGACGGGCAGCACAGGGCGGCACCATGCCGCGACCGCCTCGTGCTCGACCGGCGCGCAGGCCAGATCGCGGCCGGCGAGCGCCAGCGCCGCAGCCTCGGTCGCGCCCGAGGTGAAGACGATGTCGGACCCGGCCGCCCCCAGCGCCGCCGCGATCTGCACGCGCGCGCGTTCGACCGCCGCGCGCGCCGCCCGCCCCTCGGCATGGACCGAAGAGGGGTTGCCGATGAGGTCGAGCGCCGCGACCATCGCCGCGCGCGCCTCGGGCCGCAGTGGGGCCGTCGCGTTCCAGTCGAGATAGACCCGCCCCGCCATTTATTCCCCCTGCCGACGCCCAGCCGGGTGTCAGTCCTCGTCGACAACGCGAAAGAGCGAGGGCACCGCGGGGCAGGGCGTCAGCGCGTTCTGCACCACATCCGACAGCCGGATCTGGTGGAGGAACACATAGACCTGCGCCGAGAGGCTCTCCCACAGACGATTCGTCATCGACTGCGCGCGCGTGCCCGAGATGCCCCCGCTCGCCCCTGCGCCGGCCTCGAGCGCCGAGACCGTTTCGTCCACGGCCTCCATCACCTCCGAGACGCGGATCGCATCGGCAGATCGCGCAAGCCGATAGCCCCCGCCCGGACCGCGCACGGATTCGACCAGACCCGCGCGCCGCAGCTTGACGAAGATCTGTTCGAGATAGGGCAATGAGATGTCCTGCCGGCGCGAGATTTCCGCGAGCGACACCCGCCCGTCACCCGTCGCCATCGCCAGATCGGCGAGCGCCACCATCGCATAGCGTCCCTTGGTCGAGAGTTTCATCGCCATTTTTCCCGAACGCGGCGCCCGCCGGCGCCCAAACCATTGACGCCGGCCGACCCGCGGCTTAACTCGGGACGCGGAGCGGCGCGCCCCTCGGGGCCGGCGACGGATCGGGTCTAGATAGTCGATCGGGACAAATCAAGCGCGCCCTCCGGCGCAGCGAGCGGAGCGCCACACAGGATGCCCGAAGTCATCTTCGCAGGGCCGGACGGACGGCTCGAAGGTCGCTACCATCCCCAGCGCGACCGCGACGCCCCGATCGCCATCGTGCTCCACCCCCACCCGCAATACGGCGGGACGATGAACAACCGCGTCGTCTACAACCTCCATTACGCCTTCTACAATCTCGGCTTCACGGTGCTGCGGTTCAACTTCCGCGGCGTCGGGCGCAGCCAGGGCGAATACGACATGGGCGTGGGCGAGCTGTCCGATGCGGCCTCGGCGCTCGATTACCTCCAGTCGATGAACCAGAACTCCAAGCACTGCTGGGTGGCGGGGTTCTCGTTCGGGGCCTGGATCGGCATGCAACTCCTGATGCGCCGGCCCGAGATCACGGGCTTCGTGTCGGTGGCGCCGCCTGCGAACATGTATGATTTCAGCTTTCTCGCGCCCTGTCCGTCATCGGGCCTCGTGATCAACGGCACGGCCGACAAGGTCGTGCCGCCCAAGGATGTCGCGGGGCTCGTGGCGAAGCTGCACGAGCAGAAGGGCATCACCATCACCCACACCGAGATCGAGGGTGCGGGGCATTTCTTCGAGGACGACGAGGCGCACATGAAGCCGATGATCGGCGCGGTGAGTGCCTATGTCCGCCGCCGCCTGACCGAAGCGACGCGCTAGAGCCCGGGCCCCACCGGCCGGTGCCGCGGGGCATGCGACTTTTTTGTATGCCATCGCATACCGGGCTTTCGCAGCCGGAGTTTTGCCGCTATGAGGCGGCATCGATTCCGCTGCACCGAAGGGGCCGAAGATGACCAAGATCAAGGTAGCGAACCCCGTCGTCGAACTCGACGGCGACGAGATGACCCGGATCATCTGGGACTTCATCAAGAAGAAGCTGATCCTGCCCTACCTCGACGTCGACCTGCTCTACTACGATCTCGGCATCGAGGAGCGCGACCGCACCAGCGACCAGATCACCGTCGACGCGGCGAACAAGATCAAGGAAGTCGGCGTCGGCGTGAAATGCGCCACCATTACCCCGGACGAGGACCGCGTCGCCGAATTCGGCCTCAAGAAGATGTGGCG
>CAYYJB010000111.1:0-4792 GCA_964472135.1 uncultured Gemmobacter sp. | reverse complement strand
TCGAAGTCGAGGACCGAATCGACGACGGCGCAGGCGCGCCCCTCGGGCTCGCGCACGACATAGGTGATGGTGTTGGTGGCCTCGTCGAAGAAGGCGTTGACGATGGGGGTCATGGTGGCTCTCCTCGTTTAAGTGCAAGATAGCGCGCGCACGTTCACATTTCAAGTTTTGAATGTGAGCGCGGGTCATTGACCTGCATCAAGGCCGCGCCCGCAATTTGAGTCCAGCGTCGGATCAGACATCGACAGCAGGGGAGGACGGGATGAGCGATCAGGCCGGGCGCAAGGCGCAGCTCGAGGCGCGGCGGAGCGAACTCGTGGCCAGGATGAGCGGGATCGAGGCATCGCTGCACGAGCATGAGACCCGCGACTGGGAAGAGATGGCGACCGAGCACGAGGACGACGAGATGCTCGAGGCGCTGGGCAATTCCGGTGCGCGCGAGGTGCGCCAGATCGATGCGGCGCTGGCGCGGATCGATGCCGGCGAATACGGCGCGTGCACCCGCTGCGGCGCCGAGATCTCGGCCGAGCGCCTCGATCTCCTGCCGGCGACGCCCTTCTGCAAGCGATGCGCCCTGTGAGCGCCGAGCCCTCGCGGCCCGGGGGTCTGGCCGGGCTCAAGGCCGAGATGGCCGGTCTGCGCGACATCATGCCCGGCTGGCACCCAGCCCGTCGGGCGCGCCCCCTAACCGAGCGAGATGCCCGTGATGACCGCCATGAGGCCAAGCACGGATAGGCCGAGCGCGCCAAGGTTCATGGCCACGATCCGTTGCAGCCTTGCCCGCAGCGCGTCCTCGTCAAGGCCCGCGCGCCGGGCCCGGATCACGAGCGCGACGCACCACAAGATGCCGCAAAGGCCAAGCACCGTCAGCGCGCTGCCCCCCCAGATCAATGCCGGCATCGCCCGCCCCCGCCCGGTTGCCTCGGTTCGGCCGTCTCGATAGGTCGCGGGCGGTCCGGGCGCAAGACATGCCACCGCGGGGGTTGTGAAGCCGCGCCGCCCCCGCTAGGGACGCGCAGTCCGTGAACGAGGCAGACATGACCGCCAATCCCGAAGCCTATGGCATCGCAGCCGACGAATTGCGCCAGTTCGTCGAACGGTTCGAGCAGCTCGAGTCCGAAAAGGCCGACATCGCCCAGCAGCAGAAGGATCTGATGGCCGAGGCGAAAGGGCGCGGCTACGACACCCGCGCGATGCGCAAGATCATCACCCTGCGCCGCCGCAAGCCCGACGAGATCGCCGAGGAAGAGGCGATCCTCGACCTCTACAAGGCCGCCCTCGGGATGTCCTGACCGCCGCGCCCCTCAGGAAGAGACCTGTTCGCGCAGCACCGCCGTCGTCAGCGCCATCATCAGATAGATGCCGAGAAAGATCAGGAAGGCAATCGCCGTGTTCTCGAAGGCGCGCGGATAGGCGGCCTCGTCTGCCGGCAGCGGGTTCACGCTGACCGACAGATAACGCACCTGGCGGTTGGCCTCGATCCGCGCCTGCTCGCGGGCCTGCATCGCCTCGCGCAGCATCTCCTGCCGGGTATCGACCTCTGCTTCGGCGATCATCATCTCGCCCTGCATCCGCGCGAGCGAGGGGCCGAGCGCATCGGCATCGATCATCCGCGCGCGCAGCGTCTCGATCTCGGCCTCGAGCCGCGCGATGCGCTGGCGCAGCACCGCGACGCGCCCGGCGTTCGGGCTGGGGTTCGACAGCATCTGTTGCAGCCCGAGGCGGTCGTTCGTCAGTTCGCGTTCGAGCGTCGAGATCTTGGAGTTGACGATCTCGATCTCGTCCTGGCCCGACATGGTGCGAAACCGCTCCTGCAGACCGATGAGGCGCTCGCGCGCCTCGATCAGCTTGGCCTCGGCCTCGGCGAGACTTTCCTCGGCGCCCGCCATCTGATCGCGCCGCAACCGCTGCGACAGGGTATCGACACGCTCTTCGGCATAGCCGAGCAGGGCCTCGGACCAGACCGTGGCAAGCTCGGGGTCGGGGGCACGCACCTCGAGCTTGACGATCCCCTCGGTCGGGTCAAAGCCGATACGGATCTGGCGGCTGTAGGTGCGGAACATCTCCTCCACCCCGGCATCGGGCGCGAGGCGCAGGATGGGGTCGATGTCGGGCGCGGCGAAGGCGGCCGCGAAACCCGCATCATCGTTCAGCCGCAGCATCGCGCCCCGCGACATGAGGTAGCCCTGCACCGTCATCGAATCCTGCGCCGTCGCCATCGGCGAGGTCTGGAGCATCCCACCGCCGCGCGGGCTCGGCGCGTCGGCCTGCTGGATCACGAACTCGCTCTTGCTGGCATAGAGGGGGGTCGCGATGGCGACGTAGTAATATCCCATCAGGATCGTGGGCAGCACCACGAAGGCCATGAGGCGCACCGCGAGCGAAATCAGCCGGCGCCGGCGGCGGCGCAGGATATCGCGCTGGATCTCGAGGATCTCGAGCGCGCCGCTCTGGGGTGTGTGGACCTTGGGCGTGCCCTCGGGCGGCTTGCCCTCGACCTCACGCGACCCCGCGTCGATCCGCGCGAGCGCCTTGCCCGCATCCTTGGCGGCGTCGCGGGCCTTTTCGGCGACCAGCCCCAGGACGCTGCTGCGGGAAAACGGATCGATCCCGGCCTCGCGCAGGCGGTAGACGGCCTCGATATCCGTAGCGGCCGCGATGCCGCGTTTTTGCGCGACGCGGCGGGCGAGGCGCAGTTGCTGCGCGCTCAGCCCTTCGGCCTCGATCGCGCGGAGCGCCTCGGCGGGCGGCGCGGCCGGGCGCGGCCGGGCGGCGGCTGCGGTCGGGAAGGGCTCGGGCCCGAAACCGTCCTCGACCGGCGGTTCGGCGGGCCGCTCCGGGGGCCGCTCCGGGGGCGGTTCCGGGGAGGGCGCCGCGGCCGCTGCGGTAGGCGCCCGCGTTTCGGCTGGCGCGTCGGGGGCAGCGCCGACAGCGCCCGAGCCCTCCCCGGCCAAGCCCCCCTCTGCCCCGCCAACCGGGATGCGGTAGCGCCGCGCGCGCGGTTTAGGTGTCTGGGACATAATCGTACATCCGCCGCGCTTCTTCGAGGGTTTCAAACATGTGCAGCTTGCCGTCCTTCAGCACCGCTGCCGTGCGGCAGAACTTCTCGAGCGTCTGCGCCTGATGCGACACGACGACTACGGTCGCCTTCTCGAGCCGTTCGCGCAGGATCCAGCTTGCCCGGCGGTTGAAGTTGGCATCCGCGCTCGAGGGCATCCCCTCGTCGATCAGGTAGATGTCGAACTCCATCGCCAGCAGCAGCGCGAAGGAAAAGCGCGCCCGCATCCCGGCGCTGTAGGTCGACAGCGGCATCTCGAAATATTCCTCGATGTCGCAAAGCCAGCGCGTGAACGCCTCGACATAGTCCGGATCGAGGCCATAGAGCCGGGCGATGTAGCGCGCGTTCTCGCGCGCATTGTGCTTCTGCACGACCCCGCCCATGAAGCCGAGGGGAAAGGAGATGCGGCTCGCGCGGTTGATCTCGCCCTCGTCGGGCTTTTCGAGGCCGGCCATCATGTTGATGATGGTTGTCTTGCCGGTGCCGTTCGGGGCAAGGATGCCGAGCGAGTTGCCAAGTTCCACCCGGAAGGTCGCCCGATCGAGGATGATCTTGCGCCGCTCGCCCGTCCAGAAGGATTTGCTGACGTTGCGAAACTCGATCACCTGCAATCCTGTCGACCAATCGGGCGGGTCCGCCCCGTTCCCCGTAATCAGGGCACGATTAACAAATCGTTGCCACTATGCCCCGGAATGGCCCCCGCTGGCAATCCTGAGGGGCGCGCATGGCGGGTGATGGTCCGCTCGACCGGGCGCATGCCGAAATGGCGGCGGCCCCCGACGACGAAGGGGCGCGGCGGGCCTATCTCGGGCTGCTCGCCGGGCACGTGTTGCTGGTCGCCCTCAAGAATGAGGGCGACGGCGTGGCCGTCGAGCCCGAGAGCGTCGAGGTCGACGGCACGACCTTCGTCATCGCCCATGACAGCGAGGCGCGGCTGAGCGCGGGCAGGGATGGCGCGATCCAGCACCTTGCCGCGACGGGGGCCGAGATCGCGCGCCTGCTCGCGCCGCAGGGGCTCGGCCTCGTCGTCAACCCCGGCGCACCCGAGGTGGCCTTCGTGCTCGATCCCGAAGGGGTGCGCTGGCTTGCGGCCGAGGCGGGCGCCGCGCCCGAGGCCGGCGCGCACAGCCTGGGCGGGTTCGGCCCGCCGTCGGGCGTTTCGGCGCAGACCCTCGCCGCCCTCGACGCACGCCTCGCCGAGGCGGGCGCGGTCATCCGCCGCGCGGCACTGGCGGGCGCGCGGGAGGCGGACGGCGGGCGCGCCATCGTCCTCGCGCTCGCGGGCGTCCCGCCCGAGGGCGAGGCCGCGCTGGCCGAGCGTCTGGGCGCCTTCCTGCGCCTTGCGGGGGGCGGAGATGCGCGCGTCCACATACTCTTTCTGCCCGAGACGGGGGCCGAGTTCGCCGCGATCGCGGCGGCGGGCCTCGTGTTCGAGCCGCCCGCCCCGGTCCGCCCCGCGCCACCGGGCCTGACGGCGCCGCCACGGCTGCGCCGCTGAATGGGGTATTTTGTTACCCCATATCGGAAATCCCTGATTTTCATGCCTCTCGCGCCCCTCTTTCGCACTTGACCTGCACGCGAAAGCGGCTAGAAGCCCCTTCGCATACCGGGGCAACGGGCCCCGCTCACGACAGGGCACAGCATGAAAACCTTCACCGCCACCCCGGCGGACATCGTCAAGAAGTGGATCCTGGTCGACGCCGAGGGCGTCGTGCTGGGCCGCCTCGCTGCCGA
>CAYYJB010000110.1:0-4976 GCA_964472135.1 uncultured Gemmobacter sp. | reverse complement strand
TGTTCGCCTGAACCCCCGCAACCCAGTCGAGATCGAGCGCCATGCCGGGATTGCGGGCATGGACAGCGGAATCGACCGATGGAACCGGCGGATGCAGCATCACGACCCCCCCGTGGCGGATCCGCACGGACACGCCGTCCGCAAGCATCCAGGCCGCCGATGCGCGCGACCGCGAGACGCCGACGAGATACCGCGTTCCTTCCTGCAGAGCAACCGCCAGCCCATCCGCACGGTCGCCGTCGATGACCGGGCCTGGATCTCTGCCTGACCTGTCCGGAACGCTTCGGCAGCTTTCATTGTCGTGCCGGCGACGGCAAGTATCAAGCGAAGGCATATCGATCGGGGCGTCGATCGGCATCGGCCGCCGCCGCAGTTTCTTCAGCCATGCTCCTCTCTCCTTGGGACTTGGCGGGGCGCGTGCAACATGTATCCTGAGCCTTCTGGCGCGCCGCTCGGGGGCGGGGCCGGCATGGGGGCAAGGGATGCTGAACTCGTTCTTTCTGAACCGAAGCAGGATGGCCTATGCGTGGGGCTTCCTTGCCCTGCTCCTGACCATCTCCTGGTACAATGTCGAGCTGTCGTCGATCTTCACGCGCTTCAACCGCGATCTGTTCAACGCGCTCCAGAATGTCGATGCCGAGACCTTCTGGAGCCTCTTTCTGGGCTATGACATCGACAACGTGATCCTGATGCTCAAGCTCGACGACAAGGTCGTGCCGACCTTCGGCGAATATGTCTCGGTCATCCTGCCGATCTCGGCCTATGCCTTCTGGCAGACGCGCCGCTACACCTTCGCCTGGCGCGAGGCGAACACGCGCTATTATCTCGGCCTGTGGGAGGGGACATCGGCCCAGATCGAGGGGGCCTCGCAGCGAATGCAGGAGGATCTGAAGGCCTTCAGCACCACGCTCTATTCGCTCTTCAACGGATTTTTCAGCGCGACCTGGACGCTGATCATCTTCCTGCCGCAACTGTGGGAGGTGTCCGAATATGTCCCGGTCGAGCGTTTCGCCTGGTGGCCCCAGATCGGCGGCGAGCCGCTCGGGGGGTTCCTCGTCTGGGTCGCGCTCGGGCTGACCATCGCGGGCATGTTCGTCACGCTGCTGGTGGGCTGGCGGCTGCCGCGCCTCGAATACCAGAACGAGAAGGTCGAGGCGCATTTCCGCAAGGAACTGGTGCTGTCCGAGGATGCCCTCTCCAAGCGGATCGAATCCGAGCTGTTCCCGATCTTCGTCACGGTGCGGCGCAACTATTACCGGCTCTTCAACTGGTCGATGGGGATGGATGCCTGGCTGACGCTGTTCGGGCTGCTCGCGGGCAATGTCGCGCTCTTTTTCCTCGCCAACGCCTATTTCGAGGCGCCCGAGGTCTTCGCGCTCGGGATGCTCATGCAATCGCTGCAGTTCTTCGCCCGGGTCGAGGGGTCGATGACCTATTTCATCGACCGCTGGCCCATGCTGGTGGGCTTCATCGCCGTGGTGATCCGCCTCATGGAGTTCGAGCGCTCGGTCGGGGTCGAGGCGCTGGCGGTGCGGGCGCGGGCTGCGGGCCGGGCTGGCGGTCAGACGGGGGCGTGACGCCCGGCGCGCCCGCCCCGCCGCCGCGGCACCTCGGCGCTGCGCGATAGGCCCTCGCGCAGCACCTCGGTCATCGGATGGTCGGGCGCCTCCGCGTGGCGCGCGATCAGCGATGCGAGCGCCCCACCCGTGTCGGCGCCGACCGGCAGGCTCAGCGCCCAGTCGATGAAGATCGAGCGGCACTCGGCCGGGCCGATCCCCTCGATGCGATAGGCCTCGCGCACGAGGCCCTTGGGATCATCCGGATCGGTCTGCATGCTGTCCCCCGAGGATCTGGTCTATCGCCGCGCCCGCCCCGTCGCAGATCGCACTGACGCGGGCCTCAAGATCCGCGACATCCGCCGCCCCGCCCTCGCGCAGCACGAAGGCGCGCGCGCCGGCCCCGAGCGTCGCGGGGTCGGCCGCGCCCTCGCCCAGCAGGCGCGCGCTCGCGTGCAGCGGCCAGAGCAGGCGCAGCGCCGCGCCGATCGCCTCGGCCGCGGCCGCGCTCAGCACGCCCGCCTTGACGCCTGCGCGGATCTGCTGCTCGGGCCGCCGCGCGGGCGAACCGGCCCGCAGCGCCGCCGTTTCGGCGATCAGGTCGATATCCATGAGCCGCCCGCGCCCGGCCTTGAAATCCCAGGCCGAGCCGGGCCGCGCCGCAGCGAGCCGCGCGCGCATCTCGGCCACGTCGCGCAGGATGGGCGCGGGGTCGGCCAGCGCGCGGCCCGCGATCAGCGCGCGCCGAAACGCCTCGACCGCGGCGCAGACTTCGGGCGCCCCCGCGATCGGGCGGGCGCGCGTCAGCGCCAGATGCTCCCACGTCCAGGCCTCGGTCTCCTGATAGCTGCGGAAGGCCGCGAGCGAGGTCGCGACCGGCCCCTGCCGCCCCGAGGGGCGCAGCCGCATGTCGACCTCATAGAGCCGCCCCGAGGGCATGGGGGCCGCGAGCGCCGTCACCAGCGCCTGCGTCAGGCGCGCGTAATAGCTGCGCACCGGCAGCGGCCGGCGCCCCTCGGAGGCCTCGGCCCCCTCGGCGTCGTAGATCACGATCAGGTCGAGGTCGGACCCGGCATTGAGCCGCCCGGCCCCTAGGCTGCCCATGCCCAGCACGGCCGCGCCGGCACCCGGCGGGGGCCCGTGGCGGGCCGCGAAATCCGCGACCACCCGCGGCCAGATCGCGCCGACCGTCGCCTCGGCCAGATCGGCATACTGGACCGCCGCCTCGGCCGCATCGACGATGCCGCGCAGATGGTGGACGCCCACGCGAAAGTGCCATTCCTTCGCCCAGACCCGCGCGGCATCGAGCGCGCGCTCGTAATCCGCGACCGCCGCCAGACGCTGCGCGAGATCCTCGCGCAGCCCCGCCATCCCTGGCCAGGGCGCGAAGAAGCTGCCCCCGATCACCGCATCGAGCACGGCCGAATTGCGCGAGAGATACCGCGCGAGCGCCGGCGCCGTCGCCGCGATGTCGACGATCAGATCGACAAGCTGGGGGTTGGCCTCGAAGAGCGAGAAGAGCTGCACCCCGGCGGGCAGCCCGGCCAGGAAGCCATCGAAGGCGATCAGCGCCTCGTCGGGGTTCGCCGCCGCCATGAGGCGCGACAGCAGCCCGGGGCGGACGCGCTTGAAGATCTCGACCGCGCGCGCCGAGCGCAGCGCCGGATAGGCGCGCCAGCCCTCGACGATCTCGGCCATGCGCGGCGAGAGGTCTGGGAGCGCCGCCGCCGTCGTCGGCGCGAAGAAGACCTCGGTCAGGGCATGCACCCGCTCGCACCGCGCGATCAGGGCGTGGCCGAAGGCGTCGGTGTCGCCCTCGCCGCAGAAACGCGCGATGCGCGCGATGGCCTCGGGCGCGGTCGGCATCGTCTGGGTCTGGGCGTCCTGCACCATCTGGAGGCGGTGTTCGAGATCGCGGTGCGCGCGGTAGTGCGCGCCGAGCTCCTCGGCGACGGCCGCGGGGATCCAGCCGCGCTCGGCCAGCGCGCCGAGCGCCTCGAGCGTGCGGGGCGAGCGCAGCGCCGGGTCGCGCCCGCCCGCGATCAGCTGGCGCGTCTGGGTGAAGAACTCGATCTCGCGGATGCCGCCGCGGCCGAGCTTGACGTTGTGCCCCGCGACCTGGAGGGGGCCCGCGAGGCCCTTGTGGTCGCGGATGCGCAGCCGCATGTCGTGGGCGTCCTGGATCGCCGCGAAATCGAGGTGCCGGCGCCAGACGAAGGGGCCGAGCGTGCGCAGGAAGCGCGCGCCCGCCGCGATGTCGCCCGCGCAGGGGCGCGCCTTGATGTAGGCCGCGCGCTCCCATGTCCGGCCCATGCTTTCGTAATAGGTCTCGGCGGCGCTGATCGGCAGGCAGACGGGTGTGACGGCCGCATCGGGGCGCAGCCGCAGGTCGATGCGAAAGACATAGCCCTCGGCCGTGATGTCGGAGACGAGCGCCACGAGCCGGCGCGTGACCTTGACGAAGGCCGCGCGCGCCTCGGCGATGTCCCCGGGCGCGAAGCGGCTGTCGTCGAAGAGGCAGACAAGATCGATGTCGGAGGAATAATTGAGCTCTCCGGCCCCCATCTTGCCCATGGCGATGATGACCATGCCCGCCGCCGTCGCGGCATCCTCGGGCACGGCGCCGGGGATGCGGCCGCGGCGGATCTCGTCGGCGACAAGGGCGCGCAGCGCGGTGTCGCAGGCGGCATCGGCGAGCGCCGTCAGCGCCCCCGTCACCGTCCCGAGCGGCCAGACCCCGCCCAGATCGGCAAGTGCCGCATAGAGCGCGACGCGGCGCTTGGCGCGGCGCAGCGCCGGGCCGAGGTCGGGCAGGTCGATGGCGGGCAGGGGGGCGAGGACGCCCCCAACCACCCCCTCGGGCGGGGCGGCGAGCGCCTCGCGCAGCCAGGCGCCCTCGGTCTGCAGGAGCCCCGCGAGATAGGGGCTGCACCCGGCCGTCGCCCCGATCAGCGCGGCCATCTCGGCCCCGAGGTCGGCGAATGCCGCCGCGGCCTCGGCCCCGGCGTCGGGGTCGTGGGCGATCGGGCGGCGGCAGAGGCGGGCGGCGAACTCCATCGCCCGCTTCTCGCCCGCCCGCGCGGCGCGGTCAACCGCACCCCTTGCGGCCGGCGCGCGCCCCGCCGATAGTCACGCCCGCGCCCGACCGACGGAGAAGCCCATGAGCCGCAGCCTTGACCGCGTGAGCGACGCCCTGCGGGCCGCAGGGCTCGATCTGCGCATCGTCGAGATGTCCGAGAGCACGCGCACCGCCGCCGAGGCCGCCGCCGCCGCCGGCTGCGAGATCGACCAGATCGCGAAATCGATCCTCTTTCGCGGCGAGACGTCGGGCGAGCTGCGCCTCTTCATCACGGCGGGCGGCAACCGCGTCGATCCCGCGCGGGCCGCGTCGCTCGCGGGCGAGCCGCTCGGCAAGGCCGA
>CAYYJB010000109.1:0-4981 GCA_964472135.1 uncultured Gemmobacter sp. | reverse complement strand
ACACGCGCTCGACCCGACCTATGCGCGCAAGCTCGGCGTCAACCTCGAGGATCTGCTGATCAGCCAGCCCGACACGGGCGAGCAGGCGCTCGAGATCGTGGACACCCTCGTGCGCTCGGGCGCGGTCAGCCTCGTCGTCGTCGATTCGGTGGCGGCGCTGACGCCCAAGGCCGAGATCGAGGGCGACATGGGCGACATGCAGATGGGCAGCCAGGCCCGGCTGATGAGCCAGGCGATGCGCAAGCTCACCGCCTCGATCGGCCGATCGAACTGCATGGTCATCTTCATCAACCAGATCCGCATGAAGATCGGCGTCATGTTCGGCAGCCCCGAGACGACGACGGGGGGCAACGCGCTCAAGTTCTACGCGAGCGTCAGGCTCGACATCCGCCGCACCGGCTCGATCAAGGACCGCGACGAGGTCGTGGGCAGCACGACGCGCGTCAAGGTCGTGAAGAACAAGCTCGCCCCGCCCTTCAAGCAGGTCGAATTCGACATCATGTACGGCGAGGGCATCTCGAAGACGGGCGAGTTGCTCGACATCGGCGTGAAGGCCGGGGTCGTCGAGAAGTCGGGGGCGTGGTTCTCCTACGGGGATGAGCGGATCGGCCAGGGGCGCGAGAACGCCAAGACCTTCCTGCGCCAGAACCCCGCCATCGCGGCCGAGATAGAGGATCGCATCCGCGCCGCGAACGGGCTCGACTTCCACATGCCGGGCGGGGCCGAGGGCGAGGACCTCGTGGACGGCTGAGCCCCCCTTGTTGCAGTAAGGTGCGGGCCCCGCTAAAGGGAGGGGTCGAAACCCAGCCCGGGGCCCGCCGCCATGCCGTCGCTTTCCGACATCCGCTCGACCTTCCTCGACTATTTCGCGCGCAACGGGCACGAGGTCGTCGCCTCATCCCCGCTCGTGCCGCGCAACGACCCGACGCTCATGTTCGCGAATTCGGGCATGGTGCAGTTCAAGAACCTCTTCACCGGGGTCGAGCGGCGCGATTACGTCCGCGCCACCACCGCGCAGAAATGCGTCCGTGCCGGCGGCAAGCACAACGACCTCGACAATGTGGGCTACACGGCCCGCCACCACACCTTCTTCGAGATGCTGGGCAACTTCAGCTTCGGCGACTATTTCAAGGCCGACGCCATTGCCTTCGCGTGGGAACTCCTGACGCGCGACTACGCCATCCCGAAGGATCGCCTCCTCGTCACCGTCTATCACACCGACGACGAGGCGGCGGGGATCTGGCGCAAGGTCGCGGGCCTGCCCGACGCGCGGATCATCCGCATCCCGACGAACGACAATTTCTGGATGATGGGCCCCACCGGCCCCTGCGGCCCCTGCACCGAGATCTTCTTCGACCACGGCCCCGGCATCGCCGGCGGCCCGCCCGGCAGCCCCGAGCAGGACGGCGACCGCTTCATCGAGATCTGGAACCTCGTGTTCATGCAATACGAGCAGTTCGCCGACGGCACCCGGCGCGACCTCGAGGCGCAATCGATCGACACCGGCATGGGGCTTGAGCGGATCGGGGCGCTCCTGCAGGGCAAGCACGACAACTACGACACCGACCTCATGCGCGCGCTGATCGAGGCGTCGGCGCATGCGACCTCGGCCGATCCCGACGGGCCGGGGCGGATCCACCACCGCGTCATCGCCGACCACCTGCGCTCGACCTCCTTCCTGATCGCGGACGGGGTGATGCCCTCGAACGAGGGGCGCGGCTATGTGCTGCGCCGGATCATGCGCCGTGCCATGCGCCACGCGCACATGCTCGGCGCCTCCGATCCGGTCATGCACCGCCTCGTGCCCGAACTCGTGCGCCAGATGGGGGCGGCCTATCCCGAACTGATCCGCGCGCAGGCGCTGGTGACCGAGACGCTCCGGCTCGAGGAGACGCGCTTCCGCCAGACGCTCGAGCGCGGGCTGCGGCTGCTCTCGGACGAGCTTGGCCGTCTGCCCGAGGGCGCGGCCCTGCCCGGCGAGGCGGCCTTTAGGCTTTATGACACCTACGGCTTTCCGCTCGACCTCACGCAGGATGCGCTGCGCGAGCAGGGCCGCGCGGTCGATGTCGCGGGCTTCGAGGCCGCGATGGCCGCGCAGAAGGCGCGCGCGCGCGCCGCCTGGGCGGGCTCGGGCGAGGCGCGCGACGCGCAGATCTGGTTCGACCTCGCCGAGCGCCACGGCCCGACCGAATTCCTGGGCTACGATACCGAAACGGCCGAGGGGCAGATCCTCGCGCTCGTCTCGGGCGGGGCGGCGAGCGCGGCCGCGGCGGCGGGCGAGACGGTGCAGATCGTGCTGAACCAGACGCCCTTCTATGGCGAATCGGGCGGGCAGGTCGGCGATACGGGGCATCTGCGCACCGCGACCGGCGCGGCCCGCATCACCGACACGCAGAAGGCGCAGGGCGTCTTTGTCCACCACGCCGAGGTGACGGAAGGCCGTATCGAGCCCGGACAGGGCGCCACGCTCGAGGTCGATCACGCCCGCCGGGGCGCGATCCGCGCCAACCACTCGGCCACGCATCTGCTGCACGAGGCGCTGCGGCGCGCGCTTGGCGATCATGTCGCGCAGCGCGGCAGCCTCAATGCCGCCGACCGGCTGCGCTTCGATTTCAGCCATTCCGCGGCGCTCTCGGCCGCCGATCTCGCGTCGGTCGAGGCCGAGGTGAACGCCTTCATCCGCCAGAACACGCCCGTCACCACCCGGATCATGACGCCCGACGAGGCGCGGGGCCTTGGCGCGCAGGCGCTGTTTGGCGAGAAATACGGCGATGAGGTGCGCGTCGTCGCGATGGGCGCGCTGCCCGGCTCGGGCAAGGGGGCCGATGGCGCGACCTACAGCCTGGAACTCTGCGGCGGCACCCATGTGGCGCGGACGGGCGATATCGGCGCCTTCGTAGCACTTGCCGATCAGGCGTCATCCGCCGGGGTGCGGCGGATCGAGGCGCTGACGGGTCAGGCCGCGATCGACCATCTGCGCGGGCAGGACCGGCGGCTGGCCGAGGTCGCCTCCGCGCTGCGCACGGCCGTCGCGGATGTGCCCGAGCGCGTGCGCGCCCTGATCGAGGAGCGGCGCAGCCTGCAGGCCGAGGTCGCGCAACTGCGCCGCGATCTGGCGATGGGCGGCGGCGGGGCGGCGGCGGACGCGCCCGAGGATGTGGCGGGGCTTGCGCTCAGCCTGCGGCGGCTGGCGGGTGTCGGCGGCCGCGATCTGCCGGCGCTGATCGACCAGATGCGTGCGGCGGGGGGGGCGGATGTGATCGTCCTTGCCGCCGAGAGCGAGGGCAAGGCCGCGGTGGCCGTCGGGGTCGGCGGCGCGGCCATGGGGCGCGTTTCGGCCATCGACGTGCTGCGCGCGGTGGTGGGCGCCTTGGGCGGCAAGGGCGGGGGCGGCCGCGCCGACCTCGCGCAGGGCGGCGCGCCGAGCCTCGAGAGCTGGGAGGGCGCGATGCAGGCGGCGCGCTCCGTGATCCAGACCGCCGTGGGGAGGGCCTGAGCCATGCCGAGCGCGCTCTGGATCGGGCACATCCTTGTTACGGACGCCGAGGCCTATGGCCGCTATGCCCGCCTCGCGACCGATGCGATCGCGGCGCATGGGGGCGTGTTCCTCGCCCGCGGCGGGCGGCATGTGCAGCTCGAAGGGGCCGACCGGCCGCGCAACGTGGTCGCGCGCTTCCCCTCGCTCGAGGCGGCGGTGGCCTGCTACCACTCACCCGAGTATCAGGCGGCACTCGCGCACGCGCGCGGTGCGGCCGTGCGCGAGCTGTCGGTCGTCGAGGAGATCGGCTGAGCCGCCTCAGTCCTTGCCGCGATAGATGGCGACCAGCCGGTCGAGCATCGCCATCGCCTCGGCCCGCGGCCGCTGGAAGGTGTTGCGCCCGATGATCGAGCCGTTGCCGCCCCCGTCGCGGATCGCGCGCGCATCGTCATAGACCGCGTCCTCGCCCTTCGCGGCGCCGCCCGAAAAGACGATGATCCGCCGCCCGTCGAAGGCCGCCTGCACGCAATGGCGCACGCGCGCGGCCTGGGTCGCGACATCGATGCGCTTGCCCTCGTAGATCTTCTTCGCCTCGGGCTGCATGAGGTGGTCGGTCGAGAGCTTGACCTTGATGATGTGCGCCCCGAGCAGCGCCGCGATATGCGTCGCATAGGCCGCGACATCGATCGCCGTCTCGCCGTCCTTGGTCACCGCCTCGCCGCGCGGATAGGACCAGATCACGCTCGCCACCCCCTTGCGCGCGGCTTCCTCGCGCATGGCGCTGATCTCTTCGAACATCTCGAGCGAGGCGTCCGAGCCCGGATAGATCGTGAAGCCGATGGCCGAACAGCCGAGCCGCAGCGCGTCATCGACCCCGGCCGTGATCGCCTGGTTCTTGCCCGCCGTCTCGGAGAGGAGCGAATTGGCCGAATTGACCTTGAGGATCGTGGGGATCTGGCCCGCGAAGGTGTCGGCGCCGGCCTCGAGCATCCCGAGGGGCGCGGCATAGGCACTCAGCCCCGCATCGATCGCGAGCCGGTAGTGGTAATGCGGATCATAGGCCGCCGGGTTCGCGGCAAAGCTGCGCGCCGGCCCATGCTCGAACCCCTGATCGACGGGCAGGATGATCATCTTGCCGGTGCCGGCGAGCCGCCCGGTCATCAGCATGCGCGCGAGGTTGGCCTTCACGCCCGGCGTTTCGCCCTCGTAGCGGGAAAGAATGGTCTGGACGGTCCTCGTGGCGCGCATCGGCTGTCCCCTTGATGGAAATTTTCCTCCCTCTAGGCCCGCTTGCCGGCGCTGGCAATGCCCGGGCCGCCTGCGCGGCGATTTTCCTCTCGCATCCGCAGGGCGGCTTTGCTATGGGGCGACGAATTCAGGGCGGGCGGGGAATCCTGCCCGCCCTGTCATCGTCAGGCGGGTGTGGCGGAACTGGCAGACGCACCAGATTTAGGTTCTGGCGCCGCGAGGCGTGGGGGTTCAAGTCCCTCCACCCGCACCAGA
>CAYYJB010000108.1:0-5343 GCA_964472135.1 uncultured Gemmobacter sp. | reverse complement strand
TTCGCCGAACTCGGCTGGATGAACCTCTATGACGTCTCGCTGGGCGAGGCGCGCAAGGTCGTCTTCGGCGACAGATCCGAAGAGGTGACATTCGGCGACGGCGTGCAGGTCTGGGTCAATCCCTGGATCTGACCGCCACCGCATCGCGGCAATGCGCCTTTCCCCTGCCGGGGGGATGCACTAGATGCACCCCGTCACCGAGGGGGGCGCCATGCTGCGCAATGATCCGCTGTTCCTGATCGCCGGCATCGGCGGCCTCATCGTCGTCGCGATCCTGATGGTCGGGATCGGCGGCTTTGCCCGCGGGGGCGAGTTCAACCGCCGCCACGGCAACCGGATGATGCGCTGGCGGATCATCGCGCAGGCGGTCGTGGTCGCGCTCGTCGTGGGGTACATGTTCCTGCGCAACCAGTTGGGGGAATGATGGTCGTCCTGTCGAAAATCTACACCAAGACCGGGGATGCGGGCGAGACCGCGCTCGGCAACGGCGCGCGGGTGGCCAAGCACGCGACCCGAGTCGCGGCCTATGGCACGGTGGACGAGACGAACGCGACCGTGGGCCTCGCGCGGCTGCACGCATCGGGCGAGGTGGACGCGGCGCTGGCGCGCATCCAGAACGATCTCTTCGATCTTGGCGCCGATCTCTGCCGCCCCGACATGGAGCGCGACGCCGAGGCGCCCTATCCGCCTCTGCGCGTGATCGAATCGCAGGTGGGCCGGCTCGAATCCGAGATCGACGCGATGAACGCCCGGCTCGAGCCCTTGCGCAGCTTCATCCTGCCGGGCGGCAGCGTGCTTGCGGCGCAGATGCACCTCTGCCGTACCGTCTGCCGGCGGGCCGAGCGGCTGACGGTCGAGCTTGCGACGATGGAGGCCGTGAACCCCGAGGCGGTCAAATACCTCAACCGGCTGTCGGACTGGTTCTTCGTCGCGGGGCGCATCGCCAACGACGACGGCCGCGCCGATGTGCTCTGGGTGCCCGGACTGACGCGCTGAGGGGAAAAACGCGGCGCGAAAGGTCGATTTTGGCCTGTCTTTCGGGTGCCGGAGGCGATATCTGACGGCAGGTTTTCGAAGTGTTGGAGAAGGACGGGAAGATGAAGGTTCTTGTCCCCGTGAAGCGGGTCATCGACTACAACGTGAAGGTGCGGGTCAAGGCGGACGGCAGCGGGGTCGATCTCGCCAACGTCAAGATGTCGATGAACCCCTTTGACGAGATCGCCGTCGAAGAGGCGATCCGGCTCAAGGAAAAGGGCATCGCGACCGAGGTGATCGTCGTCTCGATCGGCGTCAAGCAGGCGCAGGAGACGCTGCGCACCGCGCTTGCGATGGGGGCGGACCGCGCGATCCTGATCGAGGCGGCGGCGGATGTGCACACCGACATCGAGCCGCTCGCGGTCGCGAAACTCCTCGCCGCCGTCGTGCGCGAGGAGGGGCCTGGCCTCGTGCTCGCGGGCAAGCAGGCGATCGACAACGACATGAACGCCACGGGCCAGATGCTGGCCGCGCTGCTCGGCTGGGCGCAGGCGACATTCGCGAGCGAGATCGCGATCGCGGGCGACCACGCGACCGTCCTGCGCGAGGTCGACGGCGGTCTCCAGCAGATCCGCGTCAGGATGCCCGCGATCATCACGGTCGACCTGCGCCTCAATGATCCGCGCTATGCGAGCCTTCCCAACATCATGAAGGCCAAGACCAAGCCGCTCGCGGCCAAGACGCCGGCCGATTACGGCGTCGATGTCAGCCCGCGCCTGACGGTGCTGCGCACGGTCGAGCCCGCGGGGCGCAAGGCGGGCGTCAAGGTCGGATCGGTCGATGAGCTGATCGCGAAACTCAAGGACGAGGCGGGGGTGATCTGATGGGCGTTCTGCTGATTGCCGAGGTGAACGGGGGGGCGCTCGCGCTCGATGCGACGGCCAAGGCGCTGACGGCGGCGCGCAAGCTCGGGCCGGTGACGGTGCTGGTGGCGGGCGCGGGTGTCGCGGCGGCGGCGGCCGAGGCCGCGACGCTGCAAGGTGTCGCGCGCGTGCTCGTGGCCGACGATGCCGCCTATGGCAAGGGTCTGGCCGAGCCGCTCGCGGCGCTGGTGGCGGGGATGCAGGGCTTCGGCCATATCCTCGCCCCCGCAACGGCGAGCGCCAAGAACCTGATGCCCCGGGTCGCGGCGCTCCGCGACGTGATGGTGATCTCGGATGTGACGGGCGTGGTCGACGCCGACACCTTCGAGCGTCCGATCTATGCCGGCAACGCCATCCAGACGGTGCGCTCGGCCGATGCGGTCAAGGTCGCGACGGTCCGCACCGCGGGCTTCGAGGCGACGGGCGCGGGCGGGTCGGCCCCGGTCGAGCCGGTGGTGGCGGCGGGCGATCCGGGGCTTTCGGCCTGGGTCGAGGACCGCGTGGCGGGCTCGGACCGGCCCGAGCTGACCTCGGCCGGGATCGTCGTCTCGGGCGGGCGCGGCGTCGGCTCCAAGGATGATTTCGCGATCATCGAGAAGCTCGCCGACAAGCTCGGCGCGGCCGTCGGCGCCTCGCGCGCGGCGGTCGATTCGGGCTACGCGCCGAACGACTGGCAGGTGGGCCAGACCGGCAAGGTCGTGGCGCCGCAGCTTTACGTCGCGGTCGGCATCTCGGGGGCGATCCAGCACCTCGCGGGGATGAAGGACAGCAAGGTCATCGTCGCGATCAACAAGGACGAGGAGGCGCCGATCTTCCAGGTCGCCGACTATGGCCTGGTCGGCGATCTCTTTTCGGTCGTGCCGGAACTGACCGGCAAGCTCTGAACCGGATCGGGGCCCGCTCGGGCCCCGTCCGCCCTTGCGCCGCTGCCGCGCCGCGGCATAGACTGCCGCGCGCGAGCAGAGGGGCAGGGGCATGGACATCCGCAGCGTTGGCGTCGTGGGCGCGGGTCAGATGGGCAACGGGATTGCCCATGTCTTCGCCCTCGCGGGCTTCGATGTCATGATGATGGATGTCAACCCCGAGGCGCTCGACCGCGCGCTGGGCGTCATCCGGCGCAACCTTGACCGGCAGGTGTCGCGCGGCAAGGTGGCCGAGGCAGAGGCGGCGGCCGCGCTCGGCCGCATCCGCACGACCTATCGGCTCGCCGATCTCGGGCCGCTCGACCTCGTGATCGAGGCCGCGACCGAGCGCGAGACGGTCAAGCAGGCGATCTTCGAGGATCTGGTGCCCCATCTCGCGCCGCACACGATCCTGACCTCGAACACCTCCTCGATCTCGATCACCCGCCTCGCGAGCCGCACCGACCGGCCCGAGAAGTTCATGGGCTTCCACTTCATGAACCCGGTGCCGGTGATGCAGCTCGTGGAGCTGATCCGCGGCATCGCCACGGATGACGCGACCTATCGCGCCTGTCTCGATGTGGTGGCGCGCCTCGGCAAGACGGCGGCGAGCGCCGAGGATTTCCCGGCCTTCATCGTCAACCGCATCCTCATGCCCATGATCAACGAGGCGGTCTATACCCTCTATGAGGGCGTGGGGAATGTCCGCTCGATCGATGAATCGCTCAAGCTCGGGGCGAACCATCCGATGGGGCCCCTGGAACTCGCGGATTTCATCGGCCTCGACACCTGCCTTGCGATCATGAACGTCCTGCACGAGGGGCTGGCCGACACCAAATACCGGCCCTGTCCGCTGCTCACGAAATACGTTGAGGCCGGCTGGCTCGGCCGCAAGACGCAGCGGGGTTTCTACGACTATCGCGGCGAGGTGCCGGTTCCGACGCGCTGAGGGGTCAGAACCCCTCGCCGAAGCGGTCCGCGACGAGGGCGGCCAGCGCCTCGATGAGCGCGCCCGCCTCTGGCCCCGTCGTCTCGACCTCGATCGTGGTGCCGCGCGCGGCGCCGAGCATCAAAAGCCCCATGATCGATTCGCCCGACACCTCGAGCCCGTCGCGGCGCACGAGCGCGTCGGCGTCGAAACGGTCCACCGTCTCGACGAACCGGGCCGAGGCGCGGGCGTGCAGCCCCTTTTCGTTGACGATCTCGAGCGTGCGCAGGGCCATCGGGGCTCACGCGCCGCTCAGGTCGCGGCTGTCGATGTATTTGCGCCCCGCCTCCATCGCAAGGGCGACGGCATCGCAGAGCCCGAGGTCGCGCGATTGCGCGAGCTTGATGAGCATCGGCAGGTTCGCGCCATAGACGATGCGGCGATTCTGCCGCTCGCAGGCGATCTGCGAGAGGTTCGAGGGCGACCCGCCGTGCAGGTCCGTCACCAGCACCACCCCCGCGCCGCAATCGACCGCCTCGGTCGCGGCGCGGATCTCGGCGGCCTTGCTGAGGCGGTTGTGGTCGGCCTCGATCGCGACGGCGCGCATCCCGCTCTGGGGGCCGAGCACATGCTCGACCGCCGCGAGATACTCGCGCGCGAGGCCGCCATGCGCCACGATCACCACCCCGATTTCCATGCCCTCGGCCATCGTCTTCAACCTGCTGCCGCAGATGCGGGGGCGGGCGGCTGCCGTTCGAGTTCGCGGTGCCGTATAGACACCTCCCACCCGGCTTGCGCAAGGCTCGCCCCGAGTTTTTCGGCCACCGCAACCGACCGGTGCTGCCCGCCGGTGCAGCCCAGCCCGATCGCGAGATGCGATTTGCCCTCTTCGACATGGGCGGGCAGCAAGAGCCCGATGAGGTCGGTCAGACGGGCGAAAAAGGGCTCGAACAGCGGATCGGCCGCGACATGGGCCGCGACGCGCGCATCGCGGCCGTCGAGAGCGCGCAGCTCGGGCGCCCAATAGGGATTTCGCAGAAAGCGGCAGTCGAACACCATGTCGATCCCGCGCGGCACCCCGCGCTTGTAGGAAAAGGATTGCACCGACACCGCCATCCGCTGCCCGGTGCCGGTCGCGAACCAGCGCGCGATCTCGGCCCTGAGGTCGTGGGGGGGCAGGTCGGTCGTGTCGATCAGGACATCCGCGCGCACCCGCACCGGCGCGAGCAGGTCGATCTCGCGCGCGATCCCGGTCGCCGGATCCTCGGCCGGGGCCATCGGATGGCGGCGGCGCGTCTCGGAATAGCGGCGCACGAGGATGGCGGGCGCGCAATCGACATAGAGCACCTCGAGCGCGAGCGCGGGGTCGGGCGTCAGCCCCTCGATCAGCGAGATGAGGGCGGTCGCGCTGAAGTCGCGGTTGCGCACATCGATCCCGAGCGCGATCGGCCGGGCATGGCGCGGCCCCGCCAGAAGCCGCGGCACGAGGCTGAGGGGCAGGTTGTCGATCGTCTCCCACCCCAGATCCTCGAGCGCGCGGATCGCGGTCGACCGCCCGGCCCCCGAGGGCCCGGTGACCAGCACGAGCCGCTGCGCGCCGGGGTCGGCGGGCGGG
>CAYYJB010000107.1:0-5429 GCA_964472135.1 uncultured Gemmobacter sp. | reverse complement strand
GCCTCGGTCGCGGCGCGCAGTTCGGATTCCGTCACGCCCTCGGCCGTCTCGACGATCTTCAGCCCCCCCGGCACGACATCGAGCACGCCGAGGTTCGAGATGATGCGGTTCACCACCCCCTTGCCCGTGAGCGGCAGGGTGCAGCGCCGCAGCACCTTCGATTCGCCCGCCTTGTTCGTGTGGTCCATCACCACCACGACCCGGCCCACGCCCGCGACCAGATCCATCGCCCCGCCCATGCCCTTGACGAGTTTGCCCGGGATCATCCAGTTCGCGAGGTCGCCCTCTTCCGAGACCTCCATCGCGCCGAGGATCGCCATCGCGATCTTGCCGCCCCGGATCATCCCGAACGAGGTCGCGCTGTCGAAATAGGCGGTCTGCGGCAGTTCGGTGATCGTCTGCTTGCCGGCGTTGATGAGGTCGGGGTCGACCTCGTCCTCGGTCGGGAAGGGCCCCATGCCGAGCATCCCGTTCTCGGATTGCAGCGTCACCGAGATGCCCTTGGGGATGTAGTTCGAGACAAGCGTCGGGATCCCGATCCCGAGGTTGACATACCAGCCGTCACGCAGTTCGAGCGCTGCGCGGGCGGCCATCTGGTTGCGGTCCCATGCCATGATGCGTCCCTCCCTCAGGCCGCCCGCGTGGTGCGGTTCTCGATGCGCTTCTCGTGCCGGCCGGCGATGATGCGGTGGACATAGATGCCCGGCAGGTGGATCGTGTCGGGGTCGAGCGCTCCGAGCGGCACGATCTCCTCGACCTCGGCCACGCAGACCTTGCCGCAGCTTGCCGCGGGCGGGTTGAAGTTGCGCGCCGTCTTGCGAAAGACGAGGTTGCCCGAGGGGTCGGCCTTCCAGGCCTTGACGATCGAGAGGTCGGCGACGATGGCGCGTTCGAGGATGTAGGTGCGGCCGCCGAAGTCCATGTGCTCCTTGCCCTCGGCGATGACGGTGCCGACGCCCGTCGCGGTATAAAAGCCCGGGATGCCGGCACCCCCCGCCCGCATCCGCTCGGCGAGCGTCCCTTGCGGGTTGAACTCGAGCTCGAGCTCTCCGCTCAGATACTGGCGCATGAATTCCGCGTTCTCGCCCACATAGGAAGAGATCATCTTGCGCACCTGCCGCGTCGCGAGCAGGATGCCAAGCCCGAAGCCATCGACGCCCGCGTTGTTCGAGGCGACCGTCAGATCCTTGGTGCCCGCGTCGCGGATGGCCGCGATCAGAAGCTCGGGGATGCCGCAGAGCCCGAAGCCCCCCGAGGCGATCGTCATGCCATCGAACAGCAGCCCCTCGAGCGCGGCCGCCGCGTCGGGATAGACCTTCTTCATGCCCTGATCCTCCGCTCGGAAACGGTGCTGCTATGGCGCGCGGGCGCGGCGCTGTCAATTCGCTGCGCCTGCGAAGGGCTCAGTCCTCGAACAGCGGATCAGATGCGGCGGCCTTGGGCTTCGCGGCAGCCTTGGGCTTCGCGGGGGCCTTCGGCTTTGCAGCGGCCTTGGGTTTTCCGGCCGCCCTGGCCTTCGTAGCGGCCTTGGGCTTCGCCGCGCCGGCCGATTTGGCCCGCCCCTTGCCGGCCCCCTTTCCGGCGCCCTTGCCCGCCTTGGCGGCGATCAGTGCCAGCGCCTCGTCGAGCGCGATCGCCTCGGGGGCGGTGTCCTTGGGCAGCGTCGCGTTGACCTTGCCCCATTTCACATAGGGGCCATAGCGCCCCGCCATCACCTGCACCGCGCCGCCCTCGGGGTGGGGGCCGAGATCGCGCAGGGGTGCGGCCGATGCCCCGCTGCGCGGGCCGCGCGCGGCCTTCTGCGCCAGCACCTCGATCGCACGGTTCATCCCGATCGTGAACACTTCCTCGGCGTCGGGGATGTTGGCGTAGACCGCGCCGTGCTTCACATAGGGGCCGAAGCGGCCGATCCCGGCCTCGATCGGCGTGCCGTCCTCGGGGTGCGGCCCGACAAGTCGCGGCAGCGCGAGGAGGGCGAGCGCGCGCTCGAGCGTGACGGAGGCCGGCGTCCAGCCCTTGGGCAGGCTCGCGCGCGGGGGCTTGGGCACCTCGGCGCTCGCCTCGCCCTTTTGCACATAGGGGCCGAAGCGGCCGGCGCGCAGCGTCACCGGCTGGCCGTCGTCGTGGCCCAGAAGCCGCTCATCCCCCGCCGCACCATCGCCCGAGGGGGGCGAGAGGGGGCGGGTGAAGCGGCATTCGGGATAGCCCGAACAGCCGATGAAGGCGCTGCCCGACCGCGCCGTGCGCAGCGACAGCCGCCCCGCCCCGCAGGAGGGGCAGGCGCGCGGGTCGCCGCCATCGGCACGCGGCGGATAGAGATGGGGGGCGAGCACCTCGTCGATGGTCGTGAGGACCTCGCCGATGCGCAACTCCGACGTCTCGCCGACCGCGGCCGAGAAATCGCGCCAGAACCGCGCGAGCACGTCGCGATAGCCCCGCGTGCCGGCCGAGACGTCGTCGAGCTCGCCCTCGAGGTCGGCGGTGAAGTCGTATTCGACATAGCGGCGGAAGTAGTTGGCGAGGAACGCCGTCACCAGCCGACCCTTGTCCTCGGGGATGAGGCGGTTCTTCTCCTTGCGGACATAGTCGCGCTCAACCAGCGTCGAGAGGATCGAGGCATAGGTCGAGGGGCGCCCGATCCCGAGTTCCTCCATCCGCTTGACGAGGGTTGCCTCGGTATAGCGGGGCGGGGGTTCGGTGAAGTGCTGCTCGGGCGTCACGGCGCGCCGCTCGATGCTCTCGCCCGCCGTCATCTGCGGCAGGCGCGCGGCGTCCTCGTCGCCCTCGTCGTCGCGCCCTTCCTCGTAGAGCTTGAGGAAGCCGTCGAACAGCACGACCTGCCCCGAGGCGCGCAAGCCCACCTCGCCGTCGGTGCTGAGGATCTCGGCCGTGGTGCGCTCGAGCCGCGCGGCCTGCATCTGGCTGGCGATGCTGCGCTGCCAGATCAGCTCATAGAGGCGGCGCTGGTCGGCGTCGGCGATGCGCAGCCGGTCGGGGGCGGCCTGCATGTCGGTCGGGCGGATGCACTCATGCGCTTCCTGCGCGTTCTTGGCCTTGTTCTTGTAGATGCGGGGGGCGTCGGGGACATAGGCGGCGCCGAAGCGGCGCCCGATCTCGGCGCGGGCGGCCGTGATGGCCTCGGGCGCCATGTCGATGCCGTCGGTGCGCATATAGGTGATGTGGCCGGCCTCGTATAGGCGCTGGGCGGCCGACATGCAGGCCTTGGCACCCATGCCGAACTTGCGGCTCGCCTCCTGCTGGAGCGTCGAGGTCATGAAGGGGGGCGCGGGGTAGCGCGCGACGGGCTTGGCCTCGACCGCATCGACCCGGAAGGCGCGCGAGGTGATGGCGGCGACCGCCATCTCGGCCGCGGTCGCGTCCGCGATGTCGAACTTGCGCAGCACCTTGCCGGCGAGGCGGGCAAGCCGCGCGGTGAAGGTCTGGCCGCGCGGGGTGGCCATCAGCGCGCTCACGGTCCAGTATTCGCGCGCCCGGAAGGCCTCGATCTCCATCTCGCGCTCGACCACGAGGCGCAGGCAGACCGACTGCACGCGGCCGGCCGATTTCGCGCCGGGCAGCTTGCGCCAGAGCACGGGCGAGAGGGTGAAGCCCACGAGATAATCGAGCGCGCGGCGCGCCAGATAGGCATCGACCAGCGCCGCGTCGATCTCGCGCGGGTGCGCCATCGCCTCGGTGATGGCGGATTTCGTGATCGCGTTGAAGGCCACCCGCTCGACCTTCTTGCCGCCCTTGAGCGATGGTGCGAGGGCCTCGCGCAGGTGCCAGCTGATCGCCTCGCCCTCGCGGTCGGGGTCGGTGGCGAGGATGAGGTGGTCGTCGGACTTGAGCGCCTCGGCGATGGCGCGGACATGCTTGCGGCTGTCGGGGTCGACCTCCCACTGCATCGCGAAACCCGAATCGGGGTCGACCGAGCCGTCCTTGGCGGGCAGGTCGCGGACATGGCCGTAGGAGGCGAGGACCGTGTAGTCGGGCCCGAGATACTTGTTGATCGTCTTTGCCTTGGCGGGCGATTCGACGACGACGACGGGCATCGGGGTTCCTTTCGCGGCCGGAACGGCAAGGCCGCCGAACATTGGCCCGCGCAGGAAGATTGTCAATCGGGCCGGACCATCGCCTGAATTGATCGGTTGATACCAAAGAACGATTTTACAAATGATGCCCCGTGGCGGATGATGCCGCCCGCCATCCAAGGGCCGAGACGATGAACCAGACCGCCCCCTTCCCCGACCCCGAGATGGGCGAGCCCTTCCTGCTCACGCCCGGGCCGCTGACGACCGCGGCCTCGGTCAAGCGCGCGATGCTGCGCGACTGGGGGTCGTGGGATGGCGACTTCCGCGCCATGACGGCGCGGCTGCGCGCGGGCATCCTCGGGCTGATCGGCGCGGGGGCGGACGCCTATGACTGCGTGCCGATGCAGGGGTCGGGCAGCTATCTGGTCGAGGCGATGATCGGCAGTTTCGTGCCCCCCGCCGCCAAGGGCGGCGGCAAGGTGCTCGTGCTCGCCAACGGCGCCTATGGCCTGCGCGCGGCCGAGACCTGCCGGGTGCTCGGCCGGCCCTTCACCCTGATCGACAAGGGCGACTATCTGCCCCCCCGCGGCCCCGAGGTGGCGGCCGCGCTGGCCGCCGATCCCGCGATCAGCCATGTCCTCGCGATCCACTGCGAGACCTCCTCGGGCATCCTGAACCCGCTCGCCGAGATCGCGGCCGCGACCTCTGCTGCGGGGCGGCGGCTCCTGATCGATTCGATGTCGGCCTTCGGGGCGGTGCCGCTCGAATGCGGGCAGATCGCCTTCGAGGCGATGGTCTCCTCGGCCAACAAGTGCATCGAGGGGGTGCCGGGCTTCGGCTTTGTCGTGGCGTGCAAGGATGCGCTGGCGGCGGCGGCGGGCAACAGCCATTCGCTCGCGCTCGATGTGCAGGCGCAATGGGCGGCGATGAACAAGTCGGGACAGTGGCGCTTCACCCCGCCCACCCACGCGGTCGCGGCGTTCCTCGAGGCGCTCGATCTGCACGCGGCCGAGGGCGGGGTGGCGGGGCGCGGCGCGCGCTATGGGCGCAACCGCGACACGCTGGTGGCGGGGATGCGCGCGCTCGGCTTCGAGACGCTGCTCGAGGATCGCTGGCTCTCGCCCATCATCGTGACGTTCTTCACACCCGCCGATCCCGCCTTCGATTTCGCCCGCTTCTACGAGCTGATGAAGGCGCGCGGCTTCATCATCTATCCGGGCAAGCTCACGGTCGTCGACAGCTTCCGCATGGGCTGCATCGGCGCGCTCGATCATCACGTCATGGCGCGCGCCGTGGCCGCCGCGGGGGATGCGCTGCGCGACATGGGCGTGGCCTCGGCCGCCCCGCCGGCCGCGGCGCGCGCCGCCCGCACCGCCATCGCGCCCTGACGCCCCAGCC
>CAYYJB010000106.1:0-5510 GCA_964472135.1 uncultured Gemmobacter sp. | reverse complement strand
CCCTCGGGGCCGCTGCGCGGCACCGCCGAGGTGCCGGGCGACAAGTCGATCAGCCACCGCGCCCTCATCCTCGGCGCGCTCTCGGTCGGCGAGACGCGGGTGAGCGGGCTGCTCGAGGGGCAGGACGTGCTCGATACCGCGCGCGCCATGCGGGCCTTCGGCGCCGAGGTCACGCGCCTTGGCCCCGGAGAATGGTCGGTCCATGGCGTCGGCGTCGGCGGCTTTGCCGAACCCTCGGACGTGATCGATTGCGGCAATTCGGGCACGGGCGTGCGCCTCATCATGGGGGCGATGGCGACGACGGCCATCAGCGCGACCTTCACGGGCGATGCCTCGCTCCGCCGCCGGCCGATGGGGCGGGTGACCGACCCGCTCGCGCTCTTCGGGGCGCGCGCGCACGGGCGGGCGGGGGGGCGGCTGCCCTTGACGCTTGTCGGCGCCGCCGATCCGCTGCCGGTGCGCTACGCGCTGCCGGTGCCCTCGGCGCAGGTCAAGTCGGCGGTGCTGCTCGCGGGCCTCAACGCCCCCGGCGAGACGGTGGTGATCGAGCATGAGGCGACACGCGACCACACCGAGCGGATGCTGCGCGGCTTCGGCGCCGAGGTGCGGACCGAGGCGGCCGAGGGCGGGCAGGCCATCATCCTGACCGGCCGGCCGGAACTGCGCGCCCAGCCCGTCGCGGTGCCGCGCGATCCCTCCTCGGCGGCCTTTCCGGTCGCGGCGGCGCTGATCGTGCCGGGCTCGGACATCCTCGTGCCGGGGGTGAGCCGCAACCCCACGCGCAACGGCCTCGTGCTCACGCTGCTCGAGATGGGCGCCGACATCGCCTTCGAGGCCGAGCGCGAGGAAGGGGGCGAGCCGGTCGCCGACCTGCGCGTGCGCTTTTCGGGCGACCTCAAGGGCGTCGAGACCCCGCCCGAACGCGCGGCGAGCATGATCGACGAGTTCCCGATCCTTGCCGTCGTCGCGGCCAACGCGACGGGGACGACGGTGATGCGGGGCGTGAAGGAGCTGCGGGTGAAGGAATCCGACCGCATCGACGCGATGGCGCGCGGCCTGCGCGCCTGCGGGGTGCGGGTCGAGGAGACGCCCGACTCGATGACCGTTCACGGCCTCGGCGCCGGCGGCGTGCCGGGCGGGGGCACGGCGGCGACGCAACTCGACCACCGCATCGCGATGAGTTTCCTCGTGCTCGGGCTGGCGGCGAAGGCGGCGGTGTCGGTCGATGACGCGAGCCCGATCGTCACCTCCTTCCCGGCCTTCGAGGGGCTGATGCGCGGGCTTGGCGCGACGCTTGGCGGAGCCGAAGCGGCATGAGGCGCGCGCGGTTGCTGCTCTGGGGGGCCACGGCCGCAACCTTCGCCGTTCTTGTCGCGATCGCGCCGGCCGGCATCCCGGATGGCCGTCTGGCGGGCTATACGCCCGCCGAGATCGCGCTCTGGGCCGCCGATCCGCAGGCAAGGGCGCGCGCCGGTGGGCCTGTGTTCCTGCTCGACATGATCTTTCCGGCTATGCTTGCAAGCTCGATGCTTCTGCTGCTCGCGCGTGGTTGGCGGTGGGGGCTGCCGCTGGCTTATGCCGCGCTCGACTATGCCGAGAACCTCTTGCTTCGTGCCTACTACGCGGGATTCGAAACCGAGGTGGCGCTGTCTCCGGTCGCGTCGATGCTGACGCAGGCGAAATGGGCCGTGCTTGCGGCGGCGGCTGCTCTGCTCATCTGGCCGAGCGTCGCGCGCCTCGGTCGGGCGGGGACGGCGCGATGATCTTCACGGTGGCGATCGACGGGCCGGCGGCGGCGGGCAAGGGGACGGTCGCGCGCGCGGTCGCGGCGCGTTTCGGCTTTGCCCATCTCGACACCGGGCTTCTCTATCGCGCGGTGGGCGCGCGCGCGGCGGCGGGGGAGGATCCGGTCGCGGCGGCGCGCGGGCTCGGGCCGGCCGATCTGGCGCGCGGCGATCTGCGCAGCCTCGCGGCCGGGCAATGGGCGAGCCGGGTCGCGGCCATCCCCGAGGTGCGCGCGGCGCTCGTCGACTTCCAGCGCGGGTTTGCGCGCCGGGCGGGTGGGGCGGTGCTCGACGGGCGCGACATCGGCACGGTGATCTGCCCCGAGGCGGAGGTGAAGCTCTATGTCACCGCCTCGGATGAGGTCCGCGCCGCGCGGCGGCAGGCGGAGGCGGGCGGCGAGATCGGGGCGGTGCTGGCGGACCTGCGCGCGCGCGATGCCCGCGACGCGGCGCGCGACGCGGCGCCGATGCGGGCGGCCGAGGATGCGGTCTTGCTCGACACGACCGATCTCTCTATAGACGCGGCCGTCGAGAGGGCGGTGTCCCTCGTCGATGCGGCGCTGCGCGGGGGCCGGGCCTGAGGGGCCGCCCCTGCCTACGTGCCGCTTTTTGCAATCCGAGACCGGCGGAGCCAACCGCCCGGCCAGAGACATCACGCAAAGGAAACTGATCGCATGTGCGCCAAGTCTACCATGGAAGAATTCGAGGCCCTGCTCAAGGAGAGCCTCGAGATCGACACCCCCGAGGAGGGTTCGGTCGTCAAGGGCCGCGTCATCGCCATCGAGGCGGGGCAGGCCATCATCGACGTCGGCTACAAGATGGAAGGCCGCGTCGACCTCAAGGAATTCGCCGTGGGCGGCATGGCCCCCGAGATCGCGGTCGGCGATGAGGTCGAGGTTTATCTCGACCGGGTCGAGAACGCCAAGGGCGAGGCCGTCATCAGCCGCGAGAAGGCCAAGCGCGAAGCGGCCTGGGACAAGCTCGAGAAGGCCTTCGCCAAGGAGGACCGCGTCGATGGCGTGATCTTCGGGCGCGTCAAGGGCGGCTTCACCGTCGATCTGGGCGGCGCCGTGGCCTTCCTGCCGGGCAGCCAGGTCGATGTCCGTCCCGTGCGCGACGCGGGCCCCCTCATGGGCATGAAGCAGCCCTTCCAGATCCTCAAGATGGATCGCCGCCGGGGCAACATCGTGGTGTCGCGCCGCGCGATCCTCGAGGAGAGCCGCGCCGAGCAGCGCGCCGAGATCATCGGCAAGCTGGCCGAGGGGCAGGTCGTGGACGGTGTGGTCAAGAACATCACCGAATATGGCGCCTTCGTCGATCTGGGCGGGGTGGACGGGCTTCTGCACGTCACCGACATGGCCTGGCGGCGCGTCAACCACCCCTCCGAGATCCTCTCGATCGGCGAGACGGTCAAGGTGCAGGTCGTCAAGATCAACAAGGAGACGCACCGCATCAGCCTCGGCATGAAGCAGCTCATGTCCGACCCGTGGGATTCGGTCGAGCGCGCCTATCCGCTGGGCTCGGTCCACAAGGGCCGCGTCACGAACATCACCGACTACGGCGCGTTCGTCGAGCTCGAGCCCGGGGTCGAGGGGCTTGTCCACGTCTCGGAGATGTCCTGGACCAAGAAGAACGTCCATCCCGGCAAGATCGTCTCGACGAGCCAGGAGGTCGAGGTCATGGTGCTCGAGATCGACGGGGGCAAGCGCCGCGTCAGCCTCGGGCTGAAGCAGGTCCAGCGCAACCCGTGGGAAGTCTTCGCCGAGCGTCACCCGTCGGGCAGCGTGATCGAGGGTGAGGTGAAGAACATCACCGAATTCGGCCTCTTCGTCGGGCTTGAGGGCGACATCGACGGGATGGTGCACCTCTCGGATCTCAGCTGGGACAGCCGGGGCGAGGATGCGATCCAGAACTATCGCAAGGGCGATACCGTCAAGGCCGTCGTCTCCGATGTCGATGTCGAGAAGGAGCGCATCTCGCTCTCGATCAAGGCGCTCGCCAACGAGGCCTATGCCGAGGCGGTCGAGGGCGTGAAGCGCGGCGCGGTCATCACCGTGACCGTGAGCGCGGTCGAGGACGGTGGCATCGAGGTCGACTACAACGGCGCGAAATCCTTCATCCGCCGCTCCGACCTCGCGCGCGATCGCGCCGACCAGCGGCCCGACCGCTTCCAGGTCGGCGACAAGATCGACGTGCGCGTCACCAGCGTCGATCCCAAGTCGCACCGTCTGGGCCTCTCGATCAAGGCGCGCGAGATCGCCGAGGAGAAGGAAGCCGTCGAGCAGTATGGTTCGTCCGACAGCGGCGCGAGCCTTGGCGACATCCTCGGCGCGGCACTTCGCCGTCGCGACGCCGACGACAACTGACGCGGGATCCGGGCGGCCCGGCACCGCCAAGAGTTGCGGACGGCGCCCTCCGACGGGGGGCGCCGTTTGCGTCTGATCAACGCCGATGCGCGGATGCCGGCCGATCCTGCCGTCTGGCACGAAATTTTTCTTTGCCGCCTTGGATTTCCGCATATAGTCGGGCAGTCGGAAAATGCATGCCGGGGCCGACGGGGGCCACGGCGCGGGGGTAACCATGATCCGCTCGGAACTCGTCCAGAAGATCGCCGATGAAAATCCCAACCTGACGCAGCGCCATGTCGAGCGCATCGTCTCGACCGTGTTCGAGGAGATCATCGCCGCGCTCGAACGAGGCGACAGGGTGGAGTTGCGCGGTTTCGGGGCATTTTCCGTCAAGGCGCGCGACGCGCGGACCGGCCGCAACCCGCGCACCGGCGCCTCGGTCGCGGTGTCGGCCAAGGCGGTGCCTTTCTTCAAGGCGGGCAAGCTCTTGCGCGACCGGCTGAACGGCGGGGCGGACACGGACGCGCCATGATGGTCGCTCTGCGCCTCATCGTGCTCGGGGCGATCGCGATCGGGCTGCTGACGGTGGCGCTTGCCAATCGCGACATGGTCACGCTGCGCCTGCTGCCCGAGGATGTCGCGGCCCTCGTGGGTATGAACCGCGCGGCCGAGGTGCCGCTCTATCTGGTGATCTTCGGCGGCGTCGTCGTCGGCATCCTCATCGGTTTCGTCTGGGAATGGCTGCGCGAGCATCGCTATCGCGCGGCGGCTGCGGCCAACGGGCGCGCGGTGGCGCGGCTCGAGCGGCGGCTGGCCGACGCGGGCGCGTCGCCGGCCGAGCGCCCGGACGAGGTGCTGGCCCTCCTCGACACCCCGCGCAAGACGGGCTGAGCGGTGCGCGATATCGCCGTCAAGGTCTGCGGCCTGCGCCGCGGCGATGAGGTTGCCGCCGCGGTCGCGGCGGGCGTGCGCTATCTCGGCTTCAACTTCTTCCCGCCCTCGCCCCGCAGCATCACCCCGGCCGAGGCCGCGGCACTCGGGGCGGCGGTGCCGCCGGGTGTGGCGCGCGTGGGCCTCTTCGTCGATCCGACGGATGCGCTGCTGGCCGAAACGCTGGCGGTCGCGCCCCTCGACATCGTGCAGCTTCACGGGGCCGAGACGCCCGGGCGCGTGGCCGAGGTGCGGGCGCGCTTCGGCCTGCCGGTGATGAAGGCGGTGGGGGTCGCGGATGCCGCCGATCTCGCGGCCATCGCGGCGCAGGGGCGGGTCGCTGACATGCTGCTCGTCGATGCCAAGCCGCCGCGCGATGCGGTGTTGCCGGGCGGCAACGGGCTTGCCTTCGACTGGCGGCTGATCGCGGGGCGGCGCTGGCCCTGCC
>CAYYJB010000105.1:0-5615 GCA_964472135.1 uncultured Gemmobacter sp. | reverse complement strand
CATCGCGCAGGTGGCGTTGGCGTGGATGCCCATCTTGGTCTCGATCCTGACGGCCGCGACCGCGTTGCGTGCCCCCGGCCGCCCCCGGGCGTTGGGCAGGAACTTCGGCACGATGAAGAGCGAGAGGCCCTTCGTGCCCTCGCCGCCGCCCGGGGCGCGCGCGAGCACGAGGTGGATGATGTTCTCCGCGAGGTCATGTTCGCCCGCCGAGATGAAGATCTTCTGGCCCGTGATGCGGAAGCTGCCGTCGGGATGGGGCTCGGCCCGGGTGCGGATGAGGCCGAGGTCGGTGCCGCAGTGCGGCTCGGTCAGGTTCATCGTGCCGGTCCAGTCGAGCGCGACCATGGGCGGCACATAGACGGCCTTCTGCGCCTCGGTCCCGTGGGCGAGGATCGTCGAGACGGCGCCATGCGTCAGGCCCTGATACATGTTGAGGGCCATGTTGGCCGAGGCGAAGAATTCGCCGGTCGCGGTGTAGAGAAGATGCGGCAGGCCCTGGCCGCCGAACGCCTCGGGCAGGTCTACCCCGTTCCAGCCGCCCGCGCGCAGGGCGTCGAAGGCGGCGCGGAAACCCGCGGGCGTGATGACGTGCCCCGCCTCGAGGCGGCAGCCCTCGCGGTCGCCCGGGGCGTTGAGGGGGGCGAGCACCTCGGCGGCGAGGCGGCCGGCCTCGGTCAGGACGGCGCGGGTGAGGTCGGGGGTCAGCGCGTCGTAGCCCGGGATATCCGATCCCTCGCAGCCGAGCACGGCGTGCAGCACGAAATGAACCTCGTCGATCGGGGGAAGGTAGGTCGGCATCTTCTTCTCCTGCGCTCGCGGGTCGCACGATGCGATCGTGCACCGAAAATTGTAACGGTTTTCCTGCCGGTACCGGGGCCGGGGCCGGCGCCGGTGAGCCGGTGAGCCCGGGGCGGGCCGAGCGGCCGCGGCGTCATCGGCCCGCACCCCGATCGGGCAGGAGGTGGTCGAGGATGAGGGCGATGCGCGCGGCGCGGCGGTCGGCCGTGTCCATCAGCACCTCGTGCCGCGCACCCTCGAGGGGCACGAGCATTCCGCCCGGCCAGCGGGCCATCCGGGCGCGCACCGCCGAGGCCGCCACGACTGTCTCGGCGCCGCCCAGCAGGCAAAGGGCGGGCAGCGCGGGCGAGGGCAGGGCCGCGAGGGCGTCGATCTCGGCGAGCGCGGCCGCAAGCCAGCCGATGGTCGGCCCGCCGAGACCGAAGAGCGGCTCGGCAGCGACGTGATCGCGCATCCGCGCATAGGATACGGGATCGGTCGTCAGGACGTTTTCCGCGAAGGGGGCGCTGGCGACGTAGCTGCGCGCGCCCGTCGCGGGCGGGGGGCAGTAACGCGCGCCAAGGCCGAGGCGCGCGGCAAGCCGGAGCGCGCGGCCGAGGGCGCGCCCACCGCCGAGTTGGAGCCCCCACATCGGCGCGCTGAAGGCCGCCGCCGAAAACGCGCCTGCCCCGCGCAGGAGCGCGCGCAGACCGATCGCGCCGCCCATCGAATGGGCAAGCATCAGCCGCGGCTGCGGCAGATCGGACCCCGCGCGACGGTCGAGCGCCGCGAGGCAGGCATCGAGATCGGCCTGATACTCGGCAAATTGCCCGACATGCCCCTTCAGCGGATCGGGCAGGAGACGCTGCGCGAGGCCCTGACCGCGCCAGTCGATCGCGGCCGCGGCAAGGCCCGCGCGGGCCAGATCGGCGGCGACGGGGCCGTATTTCTCGGCGTATTCGGTGCGGCCGGGCAGGATGAGGACGCTGCCGCGCGCCCCCGCGCGCGGCCAGATCACAAGCCGCGAGCGCACCCCGTCTGCCGCGGTCAGCCACTGGGCGCGCGCGCCCTCGGGCCCCTGCGCGAGATCGGCGCGATAGGGTGCGTCCGCAGTCACGCCCCCTCAGCCCAGCACCGAGCCGAGGCGCATCGCGAGCGCCATGTCGCCCTCGACCCGGAGCCGGCCGGTCATGAAGGCCGTCGTGGGGGCGAGTTCGCCCTCGAAGATCGCGACGAAGGTCTCGGGGCTCGCGGTCAGCGTCACGTCGGCGGCGGCGGCATCGCTGCCCACGCGCGCGCCGGCGGCATCGAGGATCAGCGAACCCTCACCCTCGAAGACGAATCGCGCGCTACCCTCCATCGCACCGCTCAGACGCGCGTTCAGCGCCGCAACCGCCTCGTCGATCAATCTGCTCATGCCTCGATCCCGTCTGTGTCGATTCTCGTGCGCCGGGGCACTCGATTTCCCCGTGGATACCGCTAGAGTAATCCGCATGGGTGTGATTGACCATCTCGCGGGACAGATTGCCGCGGCGCTGCTTGGCGTCGGGCTGGGGATGGGCGCGCTCGGGTTGGGGGCATCCGCGGTCGGTCCGGCGCAAGCCGAGGGCAGCGCGCAGGCGCAAACGGACGAAGGCGCGTTGCTGGCAGAGCTTGCGGATCCGGAAAACCGCGCCTGGCGGCGCACCGAGCGCACGCTGCTCGCGCGGTGGTCGCTGTCGGGCTCGCCGGCGATGGACCTGCTGCTCGAGCGGGGCAGGCAGGCGATGGCGGTGGGCGAGCTTGCAACGGCCATCGAGCATCTGACGGCGCTGACCGACCACGCACCCGATTTCGCCGAGGGCTGGAACGCGCGTGCCACCGCCTATTACATGGCAGGCCAGTTCGGGCCCTCGATCGCCGACATCGCGCGCACCCTCACGCTCAACCCCGCGCATTTCGGCGCGCTCGCGGGGCTCGGCCACATCTTCCGGGCGCTCGAACAGCCCGAGCGCGCGCTCGAGGCCTATCGCGCGGCCCTTGCCATCCACCCCCACAAGCCCGAACTTCAGGACGCGATCGCGACGCTCGAGGCCGCGCTGCAGGGCCAGGACATCTGACAGGCTGGAACCGCCATGCGGGCTGAGGCAAGGGTCACGGCCGTTCTCGGCCCGACCAACACCGGCAAGACGCATTACGCCATCGAGCGGATGCTGGCACATCGGACGGGCGTCATCGGCCTGCCGCTGCGGCTCTTGGCGCGCGAGGTCTACGAGCGGATCGTGGCCGCGCGCGGGCCCTCGGTCGTGGCGCTGGTGACGGGCGAGGAGCGGATCGTGCCCGCGCGCGCGGCCTATTGGGTCTGCACGGTCGAGGCGATGCCGCTCGGGATCGGGGCGGATTTCGTCGCGATCGACGAGATCCAGCTCTGCGCCGATCCCGAGCGGGGGCATGTCTTTACCGACCGGCTGATGCACGCGCGCGGCCTGCACGAGACGCTGTTCCTCGGCTCGGACACGATGCGGGGCGCGATCGGGGCGCTGGTGCCGGGCGTGCAGTTCCTGACGCGGCCGCGACTGTCGACGCTTGCCTGGAGCGGGGCGACGAAGCTCTCGCGGATGCCGCCGCGCAGCGCCATCGTCGGGTTCTCGGTCGACAGCGTCTATGCGATCGCCGAGGTGATTCGCCGCCAGAAGGGCGGCTGCGCGGTGGTGATGGGGGCGCTGAGCCCGCGCACGCGCAACGCGCAGGTGGCGCTCTATCAGGCGGGCGAGGTCGACTACCTCGTTGCGACCGATGCGATCGGGATGGGGCTCAATCTCGACATCCGGCATGTGGCCTTTGCCGCGACGTCGAAATTCGACGGCCGCCGCATGCGCCCGCTGCATGTCCACGAGCTGGCGCAGATCGCAGGAAGGGCCGGGCGGCACACGACGCCCGGCACCTTCGGCGTGACGGCCGAGGCCTCGGCCCTTGACGAGGATGAGATCGCGGCGATCGAGTCGCACCGCTTCCGGCCGATCTCGCGGCTCTACTGGCGCAGCGCCGAGCTCGATTTCGGCTCGACCGAGCGGCTGATTGCGTCGCTCGAGGCCCCGCCCGAACACGCATGGCTCGCGCGGGCGCAGGAGGCCGACGATCTGGCCGCGCTGAAGCGACTGGCCGACCTGCCCGAGGTGCGCGGGCTGCTCGGTGGTCCAGCCGCGCTGCGGCGGCTGTGGGACGTCTGCCGCATCCCCGATTTTCGCGGCATCTCGGCGGCAGAACATGCCGGCCTGCTGGCGCGCATCTTCGGATTTCTGGGCAAGGGCGGGCAGGTTCCAGCCGACTGGCTTGCGCGCAACGTCGCGCGGATCGACCGGACGGATGGCGACATCGACGCGCTCTCGAAGCGCCTGGCCTTCATCCGGACATGGACATATGTCGCGCAGCGTTCTGGATGGGTGGCCGATGAAGACCATTGGCGCGCCGAGACGCGCGCGGTAGAAGATCGTCTATCGGACGCGCTGCACGCGCGGCTGACGCAACGCTTTGTCGACCGGCGCACCAGCGTGCTGCTGCGCCGGTTGAAGGAAAAGGAGAGCCTCGTGGCCGAGGTGAACGACAAGGGCGAGGTGACGGTCGAGGGCGAATTCGCCGGCCGGATCGAGGGGTTCCGCTTTCGCCAGGACGCGACGCAATCGCCCGAGGAGGCGCGCACCCTGCGCGCCGCCGCCTATGAGGCGCTGCGGCCCGAGTTCCACCTGCGCGCGGATCGCTTCTACAACGCCCCCGATACCGAGTTCGACTATACCGAACAGGGCGGCCTGATGTGGGGCAACTCGGCGGTGGGAAAGCTCGTGCGCGGGTCGGATGCGCTGAAGCCCCAGGTCGATGCCTTCGTCGACGAGGAAGCAGGCGCGGAAGTGGCCGAAAAGGTCCGCCGGCGGCTTCAGCACTTCATCGATCGCAAGGTCGCGACCCTGTTCGAGCCGCTCCACGCCATGGCGCGCGACGAGGCGTTGCAGGGCCTAGCGCGCGGTTTTGCCTACCGCCTCGTCGAATCGATGGGGCTGATGACGCGCGAGGGGGTGGCCGAAGAGGTCAAGGCGCTCGATCAGGAGGCACGCGCGAGCCTGCGTCGCCACGGCGTGCGCTTCGGGCAGTTCACGATCTTCATCCCCGCGCTGCTCAAGCCTGCGCCGACGCGGTTGCGGCTCTTGCTGTGGTCGATCGCGCAGGGGCTATCGGATTATCCGCAAAGCCCGCCGCCGGGCCTCGTCACGATCCCGAACCTGCCCGCGATCCCGGCCGAGCACTACCTGCTTGGCGGTTTCCGTCCAGCCGGTGCGCGCGCGATCCGGATCGACATGCTCGAACGCCTTGCCGACATGGTCCGCGCAAAGGATACGCGCGCGGGCTTCGAGGCGACGGCCGAGATGCTCTCGATCACGGGCATGACGCTTGAGCAGTTCGCCGACCTGATGCAGGGGCTCGGGTATCGCGCGACGCGGGGCGAACGGCCGAAGGCGCGGCCGCAACCGGCCGCCGAAGGCGATGTCGTTGCGCCAGAGGTGGCTGCCGCCGAGGGGGCGGTGGACGCGCCCCTCGCAGAGGTGGCGCAGGCCGAGGTCGCACCGGCGGCGGAAGCCGACGCGGCCGATGCGGCAAACGACGTGTCGGCCCCCGAAACTGCGGGAGCCGATAACTCGGAACCTGAAACGCCCGCCGAAACCGAGGTTTTCTACGTCTTCGCCTGGGCACCTCGCGCGCGCGGGGCCGCGCACGGCGCGCCGCGCGGGCGGGCCGAGGGCGAGGCGCGTCAGCGACCCGATGGCGCCCGCGACCGCCGCGCACGGCCCGAGGCCGAGGGCGGCCCC
>CAYYJB010000104.1:0-5720 GCA_964472135.1 uncultured Gemmobacter sp. | reverse complement strand
GACGAAAGCTTGAGGTCGCGCCCCATCGCGGCCATCGACGTCAGCGTGAAGCGCACCGCATCGGCGCCGTATTCGTCGATGAGGTCGAGCGGGTCGAGCACGTTGCCCAGGGACTTCGACATCTTCTTGCCCTTCTCGTCGCGCACGAGGGCGTGGACGTAGACGGTGCGGAAGGGGATGTCGTTCACGACGGCAAGCTGCATCATCATCATCCGGGCGACCCAGAAGAAGATGATGTCGAAGCCCGTGACGAGGACCGAGGTCGGGAAATAGCGGCGCAGCTCGGCCGTGTCCTTGGGCCAGCCGAGCGTCCCGATCGGCCAGAGGCCCGAGGAGAACCAGGTGTCGAGGACGTCGGGGTCGCGCGTCAGGGTCTGGCCGCCCGCCATCGCGCGCGCCTCGGCCTCGGTCGGGGCGCAATACTGGTTGCCGGCGGCGTCATACCACACCGGGATCTGGTGCCCCCACCAGAGCTGGCGCGAGATGCACCAGGGCTCGATGTTCTCGAGCCAGTTGAAATAGACCTTCTCGTGCTGTTCTGGGATGATCCGGGTGCGGCCCTCGCGCACGGCCTGAAGGGCGGGGCCCACGATCTTGCCGGTGTCGACGAACCACTGGTCGGTCAGGAAGGGCTCGATCACGACCTTCGAGCGGTCGCCATGCGGGACCATGTGGCGGTCGGCGTCGATCCCGTCAAGCCAGCCCTCGGCCTCGGCGGTGGCGACGATCCATTCGCGCGCGGCATAGCGGTCGGCGCCGTCGAGCGCCTCGATCAGCCGCGCGATCGCCTCGGCCGGGCAGCCTTGGGCCAGATCGGCGTTCTCGCGCAGCTTCAGCCGTGCGCGGGTGTCGAGGATGTTGATCGCGCGCAGCCCCTGCCGCTGGCCCACCGCCCAGTCGTTGAAATCATGCGCGGGCGTCATCTTGACGGCGCCCGTCCCCTTGGCGGGGTCGGCATAGCTGTCGGCCACGATCGGCACCCGCCGCCCCGTCAGCGGCAGGATGACATGGCCGCCGATCAGGCCCGCATAGCGCGCATCCTCGGGGTGGACGGCCACGCCCGTGTCGCCCAGCATCGTCTCGGGCCGGGTCGTCGCGACGGTCAGATAGTCGCGCTCTTCCCAGTCGGTGGGCTTGCCGTCGTCGTCGAAGGCGACGGGGTGGCGATAGCGCGCGCCGTCGGCGAGCGGATAGCGCAGGCGCCACAGATGGCCGTCGAGTTCGATCTGCTCGACCTCGAGATCCGAGATCGCGGTCTCGAAATGCGGATCCCAGTTCACCAGCCGCTTGCCGCGATAGATGAAGCCCTTGCGGTAAAGGTCCACGAAGACACGGATCACGGCGTCGTGGAAATTGCCCTCTTCGCCCGCCGGCGCGCCCGGGGCGCCCGACATGGTGAAGGCCGTGCGCGACCAGTCGCAAGACGCGCCGAGCCGCTGGAGCTGGCCGATGATCGTGCCGCCCGATTGCTTCTTCCAGGCCCAGACGCGGCGCGTGAACGCCTCGCGCCCCATCTCGCGCCGGCCGGGCTCGCCTGCCTTGGCAAGCTCGCGCTCCACCACCATCTGCGTCGCGATCCCGGCATGGTCGGTGCCGGGCTGCCAGAGCGTGTCGAAGCCCCGCATCCGGTGCCAGCGCGTCAGGATGTCCTGCAGGGTGTTGTTGAAGGCATGCCCCATGTGGAGCGAGCCGGTCACGTTCGGCGGCGGGATCATGATGCAGAAGGGCTCGGCCCCGGGCCGCGCGTTCGCGCCCGCGCGAAAGGCATCGGCACCCTGCCAGAGGGCGGCGATGCGCGCCTCGGCCTCGGCGGCGGAATAGGATTTTTCCATCGGCATGATGCGCCCCCCGGACCTGCGTCGGGGGCCTTCTAGCGGCCTGGGGGCGCGAGGAAAAGGGCGGGGGGAAACGGGGGCGGCGGGGGGGCGAAAAAACTTCGCCCGAGGCCCATTTTCCCCCTATGCAGACGGGCGATTCTGCCCCATATGCGCGGTCCGTTTTCAGGAAAAGGGCGGCTCATACGCACCTGGCCTGGTTGGTTGTGACGCAAACGCGCGTTCCCCAACCCGATTGCCGGGGCAAGGCTCGCGTTCTGTTGGCCGGTGGAAAGGACACGCCGATGGGACTGACGAAAACGATCTGGGCGGACCCGCCCGAATTCATCGCCTCGATGCAGCCCGAGAACCCGGTGCTGTTCTTCGCGCCCGCCGTTCTGCAGGCGACCGCGCGCCGCTTCATCGAGGGCTTTCCGGGCCTTGTCACCTATGCGGTGAAGTCGAACCCCGAGGAGATGGTCGTGGCCAACCTCGGCGCGGCCGGTCTGCGCGGCTATGACGTCGCCTCGCCCGCCGAGATCGAGATGGTCCGCCGCCTGCAGCCCGACGCGGCGCTGCACTACAACAACCCCGTCCGCACCCGGGCCGAGATTGCCTATGCCGTGGGACAGGGCGTCGCGAGCTATTCGGTCGACAGCGCCTCCGAGCTTGCCAAGCTCATTGCCCTCGTGCCGGCGCGCGGCACCGAGATCGCGGTGCGCTTCAAGCTGCCGGTGGCGGGCGCGGCCTATGACTTCGGCGCCAAGTTCGGCGCGACCGAGCCCGCGGCGGTGGCGCTGCTTGCCGAGGTCGCGCAGGCGGGCTTCGTGCCGGCGCTGACCTTCCATCCGGGCACGCAATGCACCGATCCGGCCGCGTGGACGGCCTATATCGCGGCGGCGGCGCGGATCGCGGACGCGGCCGGGGTGCGGATCGCGCGCCTCAACGTCGGCGGCGGCTTTCCGTCGTGGCGTCGGCCCGAGGCGGCCCCCGACCTTGGCGCGATCTTCGCCGAGATCGGGCGGGCGCGCGATGCCTTCTTCCCCGAGGATCCGCCGTCGCTCGTCTGCGAGCCGGGGCGCGGCCTTGTGGCCGAGGCGTTCACGCTGGCGACGCGGGTGCGCGCGGTCCGTGACGGGGCGCATGTGTTCCTCAATGACGGGGTCTATGGCGCGCTGGCCGAACTGCCGCTGATCGGGGCGCTGACGCGGCTGCGCGTGCTGACGTCCGAGGGGGTCGAGCGGACGGGCGCCACCGTTGCCCGCACCGTCTTCGGCCCGACCTGCGACAGCACCGACCGCCTGCCGGGCGAATTCGCGCTGCCCGAGGATCTGGCCGAAGAGGATTACGTCCTCTTCGACGGCCTCGGGGCCTATTCGACCGCGACGAATACCCGCTTCAACGGCTTCGGCGCGCTCGCGATCGAGACGGTGCTCCGCGCGGCCTGAGCCGTGGCGGGTTGCGCTCGCGCGCCGAATCGGCTCCCTCTCTGCCGCGCGCGCCATCCGCGCGCGGCAGCAGGCGCAGGAGGCGATGATGGGTGTTTTCGGAACCCACCAGACGGGCAAGAGGCTTGAGGACGCGCGCTTTCTGACCGGCACGGGGCGCTACATCGACGACATCGCCCCGGCCGACGCGCTTCACGCGGCCTTCGTGCGTTCGCCCATGGCCCATGCCGCCATCCGCGGGATCAACCTCGATGCGGCGCGCGCGGCGCCGGGGGTGCAGGCGGTGCTGGCGGGGGCGGAGCTCGATGCGCTCGGGATCAACCCCGCGATGCGCGGCGTGCGCGTGCAGGACCGCGGCGGGGCGCGCGGGGCGGGGCCGGTGCGCCCGGTTCTGGCGCGCGGGGTCGTGCGCTTTGTCGGCGAGCCGGTCGCGATCGTGGTTGCCGGGACGGCGGCCGAGGCGCGGATCGCGGCCGAGATGGTCGAGCTCGACCTCGAGGGGCTCGAGGCCAAGCTCGACCTCGCGCCGGGCGGCCCGGTCGTGCACCCCGAGGTGCCCGACAACATCGCCTATCTCTGGCGGGCGGGCGATGCGGCCGCGACCGAGGCCGCCTTTGCCGCCGCCCGGCACCGCATCGCCGTCACGACCCGGCAGGGGCGCATCGCCGCCTTCTCGATGGAGCCGCGCGGCGCCTTCGCGCACTGGCAGGACGGCCGGCTGCACCTCGCCTTCGGCGGGCAGGGCGTCTGGGCGATCCGCGACCAGCTCGCCGAGCATTTCGGCCTTCCGCCCGAGGCCGTCCGCGTCACCATCCCCGATGTCGGCGGCGGCTTCGGGATGAAGTCGATGGGCTATCCCGAATATGTCGCGATCGCCGCCGCCGCGCGTGTGCTCGGCCGCCCGGTGCGCTGGATGTCGGACCGCTCCGAGGCGATGCTCTCGGACAACGCCGGCCGCGACCTCGAGGCCGAGGCCGAGCTTGCCTTCGACGACGGGCTGCGCATCACGGGCTATCGCGTGCGGCTGCTGTCGAACCTCGGGGCCTACAATTCGCAGTTCGGTCAGGCGATCCAGTCCGAGCTTTTCTCCAAGGTGCTGACGGGGGTCTACGACATCCCGGCCGCCTGCATGGAGGCGCGCGGGATCTACACCCACACGACGCAGGTCGATGCCTATCGCGGCGCCGGCCGGCCCGAGGCGATCATGACGCTCGAACGCGCGATCGACGAGGCCGCGCGCACCCTCGGCGCCGATCCGTTCGAGCTGCGCCGGCGCAACCTCGTGCGCGCCTTCCCCCATGCGACCGCCACGGGCGAAAGCTACGACACGGGCGATTTCCTCCGCATCCTCGAGCGCGTCGCGGCCGAGGGCGACGCCGCGGGCTTCGCCGCGCGCCGGGCGGGGTCGGCCGGGCGCGGCATGCTGCGGGGCATGGGCCTCGGGCTCTATGTCGAATCGATCCTCGGCGATCCGTCCGAGGCGGCCGAGATCGTGTTCGAGGAAGACGGCACCGTCACCCTCGCGGTCGGGACGCAATCGAACGGACAGGGGCACGAGACGGTCTATGCCCGCTTCCTCGCCGCCAACACCGGCATCCCGACCGAGCGTATCCGCATCCTTCAGGGCGACAGCGACCGGATCCCCAAGGGCGGCGGCACGGGCGGGTCGCGCTCGGTCACGGTGCAGACGAACGCGACCCTCGCGACCGTCGCGACCATGATCGCGGCCTTCAGCCCCTTCGTCGCGGCCCAGACGGGGGCGGAGGGCGTGCGCTTCGATGACGGGGCCTTTCGCGCGCCGGGCTCGAACCTCGCGCTCAGCCTGTCCGAGGCCGCGCAGATGGCCCGCGCGGCCGGGCGCGCCGACCTCCTGCGCCACCGCACCGAGGCGCGCCTGCCGGGGCGGTCCTATCCGAACGGCGCCCATCTGGTCGAGGTCGAGATCGACCCCGAGACGGGCCGCACCCGGATCGACCGCTATACCGTCGTCGACGATTTCGGCACGCTCGTCGCGCCCGATCTGGTCGCGGGGCAGGTGCATGGCGGGGTCGTGCAGGGGATCGGGCAGGTGATGTCCGAGGCGCTCATCCACGACGCCGAGGGGCAGCTTCTGACCGGCAGCCTCATGGATTACGCGATCCCGCGTGCCGATGACGTGCCCCCGATCCACTTTTTCAGCGAACCCGTCCCCTCCACCCGCAATCCCCTCGGGATGAAGGGCTGCGGCGAGGCCGGCACGGTGGGCGCACTCGGGGCGCTCGCCAATGCCGTGCGCGACGCCCTCGCCGCGGCGGGCGCGGGTCCGGTCGAGACACCCCTCACCCCCGAGCGGATCTGGCGCGCCCTGCAAGGCGCCCGGCGGGGCTGACCCGTCCACCCCCCGTTAACCTCCGCCGTGCGAGGCTCCGCGCATCCATCCCGCGGGGTCCCTCATGCGCGCCGTTCTGCTGTTCCTCCT
>CAYYJB010000103.1:0-5756 GCA_964472135.1 uncultured Gemmobacter sp. | reverse complement strand
GTTCGCGCATGGCAAAGAGGATCCGCCGGTGCACGGGCTTCAGCCCGTCGCGCGCGTCGGGCAGCGCGCGATGCATGATCGTCGAGAGCGCATATTGCAGATAGCGCGAGCCGATCGCGCGCGAGAGCGGCTCGGAGGTGATCTGAGAGGGTTCGTCGAGGGGATCGGACATGGTCTCGGTCTACTGTGCCCGATTCTGCCGGTCCAGCACGAATTGGAGCACGCGCCGCACCGCCCCCTCGCGAAGGCCCTTGATTTCGTCCAGCCCCTGCCGTAACCCCGCCACCACTGCAGGGGTATAGCTCAGCCGGTAGAGCATCGGTCTCCAAAACCGAGGGTCGGGGGTTCGAGTCCCTCTGCCCCTGCCAGTTCCGAAGACCGCAGCGTCAGAAGTTGTTCGGGTTGCCGGCGACGATGGTGCCGGTGCCGTCGTCCTTGCCATCCTTGACCCAGGTCACCTGATCGCCCGCGATGCGGACGGCCCAGCACGCGGGCGCTTCGCCATAGGCAAAGCACATGCTGTCGCCGTCGATCGTCCAGGTGCCGGTATAGTCCTTGCCCCGGATGGTGCCGTCGGCGGCATAGAACTCGGTGTAGACACCGGATGCGACCATGCTGCCCTGCACGGTGTTGCCCGCGATGGCGGCGCGGATCTGGTCGCCCGTCGCAAGCTCGGCGGCAAGGGCGGCGGCGCCGGACACGAGCACGGCGGCGGCGGTGAAGAGGATCGTTTTCAAGGCATTCTCCTATGGCTGGAGGGCCGCAGATAGCGCTGGCGCCCGGTTTTCAAGGCTCCATCCCGCGCGGGGGCCGCGGGCGATTGACCCCGGGGCCATTTCCGCTAAGTGACGCCCACGCGGGGGGACGGCCACGGCATTCACCCCCCAAACAGGAACCGACGCCGCAACCCGAGGAAGCCCCATGCCGGATGCCGACGCGCGCCCGATGCCCTTTGCCCCGGCCGATCACCCGCGCGTCGCGCGCCCCCGCATCGGGGTCTTGCTGGCCAATCTCGGGACGCCCGACAACTATGATTACTGGTCGATGCGCCGCTATCTGAGCGAGTTCCTCTCGGACCGGCGCGTGATCGACTTTCCGGCGTGGAAGTGGCAGCCGCTTCTGCAACTCGTGATCCTCTCGAAGCGGCCCTTCACCTCGGGGGCGAACTACCGCTCGATCTGGAACCACGACAAGGGCGAGAGCCCGCTCATGACCATCACCAAGGCGCAGACCGAAAAGATCGCGCGCCGCGTCGCCGAGACGATCCATCCCGACATCATGGTCGATTTCTGCATGCGCTACGGCAACCCCTCGACGCCTTCGAAGGTGCGCGCGATGGTCGCGGCGGGCTGCGAGAAGATCCTCTTCTTCCCACTCTATCCGCAATACGCGGGCGCCACGAGCGCGACCGCGAACGACCAGTTCTTCCGCGCGATGATGGCCGAGAAATACCAGCCCGCCGTGCGCACCGCGCCCGAGTATTTCGACCATCCGCTCTATGTCGACGCGCTGGCGCGGTCGGTCGAGCGCGCCTATGCGGCGCTTCCGGCCCGCCCCGACGTGCTCGTGGCCTCCTACCACGGCATGCCGAAGCGCTATCTGATGGAGGGCGACCCCTATCACTGCAAGTGCCAGAAGACGACGCGCCTTCTGCGCGAGCGTCTGGGCTGGCCGCGCGAGGCCATCGACACCACCTTCCAGTCGGTCTTCGGCCGCGAGGAATGGCTGCGCCCCTACACGGTCGACCATGTGGCCGAGCTTGCCCGCGCCGGCAAGCGCAACATCGCCGTCATCGCGCCCGCCTTCTCGGCCGACTGCATCGAGACGCTCGAGGAGATCAACGGCGAGATCCGCGAGGCCTTCGAGCATGCGGGCGGCGAGAGCTTCACCTACATCCCCTGCCTCAACGACGGGGACGACCACGTCACGGCCCTGACCGAGGTCATCCGCGAGAACCTCGCGGGCTGGGTCGAGGCGGCGGCCGAAATGCCTCAGCGTGCCCAGAAGCGCGCCGTGAACAGGACGTAGACCGACAGGATCTCGAGCCGCCCGACCAGCATCCCCGCGATCATCAGCCACTTCGCGGCGGCAGGAAAAGCATCCATCGCGCCGCTCGGCCCGACCTCGGGGCCGAAGGCGGGGCCGACATTGGCGATGGCCGTCCAGGCAGCCGTCAGCGCCGTCTCGCGCTGAAGCCCCGCGAGCGCGAGCGCAACCGCGAGCACCCCGAAGCTGAGCACGAAGAGCGTGAAAAACACCATGACCGAGGTCACGACATCCGCCTCGAGCCTGCGCCCTTGAAGACGCAAGGGAACGACCGCGCTCGGGTTCAGCAGCCGGCGGACCTGCGCCCGGATCGCCTCGAACATCACGAGATAGCGGAAGACCTTGACCGAGCAGCCGGTCGATGAGGTGCATCCGCCGATGAATCCGACCGTCATCAGCACGACGAGCGCGAATGTCCCCCAGCCGGCCAGATCGCCGTTGGTGAACCCCGTGCCGCTGAAGATCGAGACGACGTTGAACAACGTCTGGCGGACGGCCGCGACGAATGACTCTCCCGTCACCGCGACGCGATAGATCACGATCGCCGCCACCGCATAGAGGATCCAGCGCAGATAGGCGCGGACCTGCACATCGCGCAGGATGCTGCGGCCATCCCCCTGCATCAGCTGGATGAAACGGATGAAGGGCAGGCTCGCGAGGATCATGAAGACGACGGCCGCGAGTTCGATTGTCGCCGGATAGCCCGCGAACGAGGCGTCGCGTGTCGAGAACCCGCCCGTGGAAACCGCGCTCAGCGCGTGTACGACCGCATCGAACGCAGTCATTCCCAGCGCGAAGAAGACAACCATGCAGGCAACCGTCATCGCGATGTAGATCTGCGTCAGTGCCACCGAGATGTCGAAGGCGCGCGGCAGCACCTTGCCCAGCGTGTCGAAGCCCTCGGAGCGGAAGAACTGCATCCCGCCCACCTGCATCACCGGCAAGAAGATGAGCGCGACGATCACGATCCCGAGCCCGCCCAGCCAGTGCAGGATCCCCCGCCAGAGGTTGGTGCCCATCGGCAGTCCGTCGAGGCCCACGAAGACGGTCGAGCCCGTCGTCGTCATGCCCGACATCGCCTCGAACATCGCGTCGGTAAAGCCCACCCCCGGCGCGCCCAGCATGAAGGGCAGCGCCCCGAAGGCCGGCAGCGCGATCCATGATCCCGTGGTGAGGATGAAGGATTGCTGGAGCGTCAGCGCCCCCGTCGCGCCGTTCGCGCAGGCGAGCGCCAGCACCCCGCCCGCAACCGAGGTGATGATCGCGCTCGAGGAAAACGCCTGCCAGTTCGGATCACCCACGACCAGATCGAGGGCGAGCGGGATAAGCATCGCCGCCCCGAGGGCCACGAGCATCAGGCCGATGACATATCCGACGGGGCGCAGGTCGACCATGTCGCGCAGGCTTGGGCGCGCGGGCGCGCCAAGTCAAGGTTCAAGCGATCTCGCGCGCCTCGGCCGCGAGCATGACGGGGATGCCGCCACGGATCGGATAGGCCAAATGCGCCGCCGTTGAAATCAGTTCCTGCGCGCGCGGATCGTAGGCCAGCGGTGCCCCGGTCATCGGGCAGACGAGCAGGGCCAGCATCCGCCGGTCGAACTGCGGCTCATCGGGCAGCGGCGGCTCCGATTCGGTCATTGCATCCGCTCTTCGCCATCGCCCCCGCGCAGCGCGAATTCCATGAGCGTCACCAGCGTCTCGCGCCGCGTCTCGAGCGAAGGCGCCTCGAGCAGGGCCTGCTTGTCCTCGGGGGCGAAGGGGCAGAGCATCGAGAGGGAGTTGATCAGGAGTTCGTCCTCGGCCTCGGACAGCCCGCTCCAGTCGGTCGAGAGGCCCGCCCCCTCGAAATAGCGCCGCAGCATCTCGAGGAACGGCTTGCGGCGGAATCCGGGGTCGGCCTCGGCCTCGCCGCGATCGCGGGCAAAGGGGGCCCAATCCACCTGAACGCGCCGATAGGGGGTGAAGCCCGACACCTCTTCGACCACGCGAAAGCGCGAGATGCCACCGAGCGCGATCATGTAGCGGCCGTCCTCGGTCTCGGAGAACTGCACGATCCGGCCGGCGCAACCGATCGCGTGCAGCCGCCGCCCGCCCCCCTCGCGCCCCGCCTCGCGCCCGCCCGGCACCTCGCGCGGCTGGATCATCCCGATCAGCCGGTGCGGGGTCTTCAGCGCATCGTCGATCATCGCGAGATAGCGCGGCTCGAAGATATGCAGCGGCAGCCGCCCGCGCGGCAGCAAGAGCGCACCGGGCAGCGGAAACACCGCGACGACGTCGGGCAGGTCAAACGGGCGTGCCATGGGGCGGAGCTAGCGCACGGCGTCCATCAGGCAAATATCATCGACGACAGCCGCCGCCGGCCGCGCAGCACGATCGGATCCTGCGGCTTCAGCGCCTCGAAGATCTTGAAAAGCTGCGCCTTGGCCGCGCCGTCGTTCCACTCGCGGTCGCGGCGGAAAAGTTCGAGCAGCTCATCGACCGCCGCCTCGACATTGCCCGCCGCGTGATGGGCGAGCGCGAGGTCGTAGCGCGCCTCGTGGTCATCGGGCCGGGCGTTGACACGGGCCTGCAATTCGCCCACCGGCCCCGCCGATTGCGCCTGGCGGGCAAGATCGATCCGCGCGCGCACCGCCTCGACCTCGGGCGATTTCGCAAGCTCGGCCGAGGCCGAGGCGACGAAGGCCTCGGCCTTGTCGATCTCCTCGAGCGCGAGATAGGCATTCGCGAGGCCGGCGAAGGCGCGCGCGTTCGCGGGCTCCTCGCCGAGGATCGCGGCGAAGGTCTCGGCGGCCTCGACCGCCGCCCCCTCGGCCAGCATCGCCTCGGCCGCGTCGAGCGCCTCGCCAAGCCCCCCGTCGCCCGCGAGCGCCGCGACGCGGTCGATGAACTTGCGGATCTCGGAGGCCGGCACCGCGCCCTGAAAGCCATCGACCGGCTGGCCCTGCCAGAAGGCATAGACGGTCGGGATCGACTGGATGCGCAGTTGCTGGGCGATCCGCTGGTTGCGGTCGACATCGACCTTGACCATCCGCACCTTGCCGCGCGCCTCGGTCACCGCCGCCTCGAGCATCGGCCCGAGGGTCTTGCACGGTCCGCACCAGGCGGCCCAGAAATCGACGATCACGGGCACCTCGCGGCTGGCCTCGATGACGTCGGCCATGAAGCTCGCCTCGGTCGCGTCCTTGATCAGACCCGCGGGCGCCTTGGGTGGCTCGTTTCCAAACCCGAGCATGTCGTGCCTCCTGCAAACCTCTCGCGCTATATGCGCGTTCGACCCGCAAACGCCAAGGGGCCACGCCGCGCCAGGGGGGGCCTCAGAGGTCGAAATCCGCCATCACCGGCACATGGTCCGACGGCTGCTCCCACCCGCGCGCATCGCGCAGGATGCGCGACCCCGACGCCCGCCCGGCGAGGTCGGGCGTCGCCCAGATGTGATCGAGCCTGCGGCCCCGGTCCGACGCCGCCCAGTCGGCCGCCCGGTAGGACCACCACGAATAGAGCCGCCCCTGCGGGATGTGCGCGCGCGTGACATCGACGAACCCGCCCGCCGCCTGCGCCGCGCCCAGCCGCTCGACCTCGACGGGCGTGTGGCTGACGACGTTCAAGAGCGCGCGATGGTCCCAGACATCATCCTCGCGCGGCGCGATGTTGAGATCGCCGACAAGGATCGTGCCCGCCTGCGCCCCCTCGGCCCCGAAGGCGCGCAGATG
>CAYYJB010000102.1:0-5889 GCA_964472135.1 uncultured Gemmobacter sp. | reverse complement strand
GCCGCCCAAGCCGCGCCAGAACCCGCCGCAACGGCCCAGCCCGAGGCCGCGCCGATGCCCGAGGCACCCGCCCCCGCGGCCGAGGCCGCGCCCCAGACAGCCGCACCCCAGACGGCCGCGCCCGAGGCCCAAGCCGCCCAAGCCGCGCCAGAACCCGCCGCACCTCAGCCCACGACGCCCGAGGCGCAGGTCGTGCAGCCCGAGGTCGCGTTCGACCTCGTGCGGATCGAACCGGACGGCAGCGCCCTCGTCGCCGGCCGCGCCCCGCCGCGCGCGTCGGTCTCGGTGCTGCTCGACGGCCTGCCGGTCGCGGTGACACGCGCCGACGGACAGGGGGCATTCACCACTTTCGCGCGCCTCGGCCCTTCGGAGGTGCCCCGGGTGATGACCCTCGGCGTCACCCGGGCGGACGGGCGCAGCGTCGCGTCGGATGCGAGCGTCGTCATCGGCCCGATCACCGCGCCCGCGGCAGCCGAACCCACGCCTGCGCCCGAGGCCGCACCGCAGGCCGCCGCCGATGTCGCGCCCGAAGCGAGACCCGAAGCGAGACCCGAAGCGACGCCCCAAGCCACGCCCGAGCCCGCCCCCGAACAGCGCGCCGAGGCCCAGCCGGCGCCGCAACCGGCGGCCCCCGCCGAGAACGCGCAACCCGCCGCCCCTTCGGCCGTTCTTGTCGATGCCGAGGGTGTGCGCGTGCTGCAACCCGCCGGACAGGCGGACCCCGCGCTCGTGCGGATCGAGGCGATTTCCTATACCGAGGCGGGCAATGTCGTTCTTGACGGGCGGGGCGCGCCGGGGCTGTTCGTGCGCGTCTATCTCGACAACGGCGCGCTTCTCACGACGCTCATCGCCGAGGACGGGACATGGCGCGCGAGCCTGCCCGCCATCGCGCCCGGCGTATATACCCTGCGCGCCGACCAGATCGACGTCACGGGCAAGGTGACCTCGCGCTTCGAGACGCCGTTCAAGCGCGAGGCGCCCGAGACCGTCGCCGCCGCCCGGTCCGCCGACGCCCCCGTCTCGGTGACGGTCCAGCCCGGCAACTCGCTCTGGCGGATCGCGCGGCGCAGTTACGGCTCCGGCCTGCTCTACGTCCAGATCTTCGAGGCCAACCGCGACCAGATCCGCGACCCCGACCTCATCTATCCCGGGCAGGTCTTCGCGCTGCCGGCCATCGAGGAGTGATGCGCCCGCACTTGCGCCCGGCGGCGTACCGGTCCAAGCCTGCGCGATGATGCCGACGGAATGCCGATGACGCCGCCCAGCCCAGCGACCCGCCCGACCGACCCCTCGCCCCCGCCCGCCGGGGCGCGCCGCACGCTGATGCGCGTCGTGCCCTATCTGTGGCCCGAGGGCGAGGCCTGGGCGCGCCGGCGCGTCGTGCTCGCGCTCGTGGCGCTCATCGCGGCCAAGGCGGTGTCGTTCGCGACGCCGATCTTCTACAAGTTCGCGGTCGACGCGCTGGCGGGACCCACGCCCGATGGGGCAACGATGCTGGGCCTCGGGGCGGTGGCGCTGACGGTGGCCTATGGCCTCGCCCGATTCGGCACGGTGGCCTTCGGCGAACTCCGCGACGCGATCTTCGTGCGGGTCGGGCAGCGGGCGCTGCGCAAGGTCGCGCTCGAGACGTTCCGGCACATGCACGCGCTCTCGATGCGCTTTCACATCACGCGCAAGACGGGCGGGCTGTCGCGCATCATCGAGCGCGGCGTGAAGGGCATCGACTTCCTGCTGCGCTTCATGCTCTTTTCCATCGGTCCGCTCATCATCGAGATCACGGTCGTCGCCGTCTTCTTCTTTGCCTATTTCGGCTGGGCCTATGCGGCGGTGGTGGTGGGCATCATCGCGGCCTATGTGGCGTTCACCTTCCGCGTCACCGAATGGCGGGTGAAGGTGCGGCGCGAGATGAACGCGCAGGACACCGACGCCAACCAGAAGGCCATCGACAGCCTGCTCAACGTGGAAACGGTGCGCTATTTCAACGCCACCGAGCGCGAGGCGATGCGCTATGACGGCGCGATGGCGCGGTATGAGAAGGCGGCGGTGACGACGGGCCTGTCGCTCACCTTCCTCAATGTCGGGCAATCGCTGCTCATCACCTCGGGCCTCGTCGTCGTCATGGCGATGGCGGCGCGTGGCGTCCAGACGGGCGCGCTGACGCTCGGTGATTTCGTGATGGTCAACGCCTTCATGATCCAGATCACCATGCCGCTCAACTTCCTCGGCACGGTCTATCGAGAGATCCGCCAGGCCCTTGTCGACATGGCCGAGATGTTCGGCCTGCTCGACCAGCCGGCCGAGATCACCGACGCCCCCGGCGCCGCGCCCCTGCGCGTCAGCGCGGGCGCCATCGCCTTCGACGCGGTGCGCTTTTCCTACGAACCCGCGCGCGAGATCCTGCACGGCGTCAGCTTCGCGGTCGAACCCGGCCAGACGGTCGCGATCGTGGGCCCGTCGGGGTCGGGGAAATCCACCATCGGGCGGCTTCTGTTCCGCTTCTACGACGTGACCGGGGGCGCGATCCGCATCGACGGGCAGGATCTGCGCGCCGTCACCCAAGACAGCCTGCGCGCCGCGATCGGGGTCGTGCCGCAGGATACGGTCCTCTTCAACGACACGATCCTCTACAACATCGCCTATGGCCGACCCGAGGCGACCCAGGCCGAGATCGAGGCCGCCGCCCGCGCCGCGCGGATCCACGATTTCATCGTCTCGCTGCCCGAGGGCTACCAGACCAAGGTCGGCGAGCGGGGCCTGAAGCTCTCGGGGGGCGAGAAGCAGCGCGTGGGCATCGCGCGCACGCTCCTCAAGAATCCGCCGATCCTGTTGCTCGACGAGGCGACGAGCGCGCTCGACAGCCAGACCGAGCGCGACATCCAGGACGCCCTGCAGGAGATGGGGCGCGGCCGCAGTGTCATCGTCATCGCGCACCGCCTCTCGACCATCGCGGACGCGGACCGGATCATCGTGCTCGAGGCCGGCCGCATCGTCGAGGAGGGCACCCACGAGGCGCTGCTCGCGCGCGAGGGGCGCTATGCCGCGATGTGGGCGCGCCAATCCGCCGAGGCCGAGGCCGAAGCGGGCGCCGAGGTCGCCTGACCCCTTGGCGCGGCGGGGCGAGTGGGGGTAATCCTGCGCCATGGCCAAGCTCTATTTCCACTTCTCGACCATGAACGCGGGCAAGTCCGCGATTCTGCTGCAGGCCGCGCACAACTATCGCGAGCGGGGCATGGATGTCCTGCTGCTGACGGCGCGGCTCGATGACCGCGCCGGGGCGGGGCGCATCGCCTCGCGGATCGGGATCGAGGCGGACGCCGAGGTGTTCGCCCCCGGCGACGATCTGCTGGCCCGCATCGCGGCGCGGCTCGGCGCGGGGCCCTGCGCCTGCGTCTTTGTCGATGAGGCGCAGTTCCTCTCGCGCGATCAGGTCTGGCAACTGGCGCGCGCCGCCGATGACCTCGACGTGCCGGTGATGTGCTATGGCCTGCGCGTCGATTTCCGGGGCGAGATGTTCCCCGGCTCGGCCGCACTCCTCGCCTGGGCCGACGATCTGCGCGAGGTCCGCACGATCTGCCATTGCGGGCGCAAGGCGACGATGGTCGTCCGCCTCGGCCCCGACGGCCAGCCCGAGCGCGACGGCGCGCAGGTCGTGATCGGCGGCAATGACACCTATGTCTCGCTCTGCCGGCGGCACTGGCGCGAGGCGGTCGGCCGCTAGGGCTGCCAGCGCAGGAAGTTCGCGATCATCCGCAGGCCTGTCGCCTGGCTCTTTTCCGGGTGGAACTGGGTGCCGACGATGTTGCCGCGCGCGATCACGGCGGCGATCTCGGCGCCGTGCCGGGCGGTCGCGAGCAGATCCGCGCGGTCGGCGACCTCGAAGCGGTAGGAATGCACGAAATAGACATGATCGCCCGTCGCCACCCCGTCGAGGAGGGGGTGCGGCTGTTCGACCTTCAGATCGTTCCAGCCCATGTGCGGTACCTTGAGCGCGGGGTCATCGGGCCGGATGCGCCGCACAGCGCCGCCGATCCAGCCAAGGCCCGGGGTCTCGACCCCTTCCTCGCCCATGTCGGCAAGCATCTGCATGCCCACGCAGATGCCCATGAAGGGCACGCGCCGCCCGATCACGGCCGCATGCAGCGCCGCCATCAGCCCCGGCCGGGCCTCGAGCGCCGCGCGGCAGGCGGCGAAGGCGCCATCGCCCGGCAGCACGATGCGCCCCGCCCCCGCCACCGCGTCGGGGTCGCCGGTGACGAGGATCTCGCCCGCGCCGGTCTCGGCCGCCATGCGCTGAAAGGCCTTTTCGGCCGAGTGCAGGTTGCCCGCCTCGTAATCGACCAGAACGGTGCGCATGGCGCTCAGAGCGTCCCCTTGGTCGAGGGGATGGCGCCGGGCGCGCGCGGGTCGGGCTCGACCGCCATCCGCAGCGCGCGCGCCACCGCCTTGAATGCCGCCTCGGCGATGTGGTGGGCGTTGATCCCCGCGGCCTTCGTCACATGCAGCGTGATGCCGCCGTGGCTCGCAAGCGCCTGGAAGAATTCGCGCACGAGCTCGGTGTCGAAACTCCCGATCTTGGGCGCGGCAAAGGCGCAATCCCAGACGAGGTAGGGCCGCCCCGAGAGGTCGAGTGCCGCCTCGATCCGCGCGTCGTCCATCGGCAACGTGCAGGCGCCATAGCGGCGGATGCCGCGCTTGTCGCCCAGCGCCTGCGCCAGCGCCTGGCCGAGCGCGATCCCGCAGTCCTCGACCGTGTGGTGATCGTCGATGTGCGTGTCGCCCGCGGCGGTCAGCTCGATGTCGATCAGCGCGTGGCGCGAGAGCTGCGCGAGCATGTGGTCGAAGAACCCGACCCCGGTCGCGATCCGGTGCGCGCCCGTCCCGTCGAGGTCGAGCGTGAGGCGGATGTCGGTCTCGGCCGTCTTGCGGACGATCTCGGCCTTGCGCATGGGGAACCTCCGGGGTTCGCGGGGGTCAGCCGCGGCGATAGAGACCCTCGTAGACGGGTTGCAGCGTCTCGGCCTCGAACAGCGAGGAGACCGAGGTGCCGTTCCAGATGTTCATGATCGCCTGCGCGAAGATGGGCGCGGTCGGCACGACGCGGATGTTCGGGGCCGCGCGCACGCGCCCGTTGGGCTCGATCGTGTCGGTAGTGACGAAGGATTTCATCACCGACCCCGTGATGCGCTCGATCGCGGGGCCCGAGAGGACGCCGTGCGTGATGTAGGCATGCACCTCGGTCGCGCCGGCCTCCGAGAGCACCTCGGCCGCCTTGCAGAGCGTGCCGGCCGTGTCGCAGATGTCATCGACCATGATGCAGGTCTGGCCGCGCACATCGCCGATCACCGTCATCTCGGCGATCTCGCCCGCCTTCTCGCGCCGCTTGTCGACGATGGCGAGCGCGCATCCGAGCCGCTTGGCCAGTTCGCGCGCGCGGCTCACCCCGCCCACGTCGGGCGAGACGATGGTGAGGTTGTCCATCCGCCCCCGGAAATGATGCTCGACATCCATCGCGAAGATCGGCGCGGCATAGAGGTTGTCAACCGGAATATCGAAGAAGCCCTGGATCTGGGCAGCGTGCAGATCCATCGTCAGGACCCGCTCGATCCCCGCCTGCACGATCAGGTTCGCCACCAGCTTGGCCGAGATCGGCGTGCGCGCCTTCGATCGGCGATCCTGCCGGGCATAGCCGAAATAGGGGATCACCGCGGTGATCCGCGCCGCCGAGGACCGCTTCAGCGCATCGGCGATGATGAGCAGTTCCATCAGGTTGTCGTTGGCCGGGTTCGATGTCGGCTGGATGATGAACATGTCCTCGCCGCGGACGTTCTCGTAGACCTCGACGAAGATCTCCTGGTCGTTGAAGCGTTCGACCCGGGCATCGACCAGCCC
>CAYYJB010000101.1:0-6161 GCA_964472135.1 uncultured Gemmobacter sp. | reverse complement strand
TCCCAGAAGGAACGCGACGCACCGATCGCCATCGTGCTTCACCCGCACCCGCAATTCGGGGGCACGATGAACAACCGCGTGGTCTACAACCTCCACTATGCCTTCTACAACATGGGCTTCAACGTGCTCCGGTTCAACTTCCGGGGTGTCGGCCGGAGCCAGGGCGAATACGACCAGGGCATCGGGGAACTGAGTGACGCGGCCTCGGCGCTCGATTACCTCCAGTCGATGAACCAGAACGCCAAGCATTGCTGGGTGGCGGGATTTTCCTTCGGGGCCTGGATCGGCATGCAGCTGCTGATGCGCCGGCCCGAGATCACCGGCTTCATCTCGGTCTCGCCGCCGGCGAACATGTATGATTTCTCGTTCCTCGCCCCCTGCCCCGCCTCGGGCCTCGTGGTGAACGGAACCGCGGACCGGGTCGCGCCGCCCGCCGATACCCGGTCGCTTGTGGAGAAGCTCCACGAACAGAGGGGAATCGTCATCACCCATACCGAGATCGAGGGCGCCGGCCACTTCTTCGAAGATCCCTACATGGAACAGATGATCGACACCGTAGACCACTATGTGCGCCGCCGTCTGACGGAAACCAGCCGCTAGGGCCTACGACGCTTCGTCCGACGATCCGCCGATCGTCGGGCAAACTGCGGCAAATTGCGTATACAACGGCATACGGTGCTTCCCGGCGCCGGGCTTTTGCGCTAGACCGCGCGCGGACGAATCCACGCTCCCGGAGACTTTGCAGCATGACCAAGATCAAGGTGGCCAATCCCGTCGTCGAGCTCGACGGGGACGAGATGACCCGGATCATCTGGGATTTCATCAAGAAGAAGCTGATCCTGCCCTATCTCGACATCGACCTGAAATACTACGACCTCGGCATCGAGGAGCGCGACCGGACCAACGATCAGATCACGATCGATGCGGCCCATGCGATCCGCCAGCACGGCGTGGGCGTGAAATGCGCCACCATCACCGCCGACGAGGACCGCGTCCGCGAGTTCGGCCTGAAGCAGATGTGGAAATCGCCCAACGGCACGATCCGCAACATCCTGGGCGGCGTGATCTTCCGCCAGCCGATCATCTGCCGCAACGTGCCGCGCCTCGTGCCGGGCTGGACGCAGCCCATCGTCGTCGGCCGCCATGCCTTCGGCGACCAGTACCGCGCGACCGACTTCCGCTTTCCCGGCAAGGGCAAGCTCAGCATGAAGTTCGTGGGCGAGGACGGCACCGTGATCGAGCGCGAGGTCTTCGACGCGCCCGGTTCGGGCGTCTACATGGCGATGTACAACCTCGACCAGTCGATCATCGATTTCGCGCGGGCGAGCATGAACTATGGCCTGGCGCTCGGCTGGCCGGTCTACCTCTCGACCAAGAACACGATCCTCAAGATCTACGACGGCCGCTTCAAGGATCTCTTCCAGAAGGTCTACGAGGAGGAATTCGAGGCCGCCTTCAAGGCCAAGGGCATCCATTACGAGCACCGGCTGATCGACGACATGGTGGCCTCGGCGCTGAAGTGGTCGGGGGGCTATGTCTGGGCGTGCAAGAACTATGACGGCGACGTGCAGTCCGATACGGTCGCGCAGGGGTTCGGCTCGCTCGGCCTGATGACCTCGGTCCTGATGACGCCCGACGGCAAGACGGTCGAGGCCGAGGCCGCGCACGGCACCGTCACGCGCCACTTCCGCGAGCATCAGAAGGGCAAGGAGACATCGACGAACTCGATCGCCTCGATCTACGCCTGGACCGGCGGCCTCAAGCACCGCGCCAAGCTCGACGGCAACGCGGCGCTGCTGAACTTCGCCGAGACGCTCGAGCGGGTGACGGTCCAGACGGTCGAGGACGGGTTCATGACGAAGGACCTCGCGCAGCTCGTCGGGCCGGGGCAGACGTGGCTCTCGACGATGGGCTATCTCGAGAAGGTCGACGAATACCTCAACCGCGCGCTGAAGGGCTGAGGCGAGAGGCGCCGGGGCGCGCTACCAGCGCCCCAGCGCGGCCTCGTCCGCGTCCTTGGCGGCAACCCAGCTTGCACCCTCGGGGCGCGTCTCCTTCTTCCAGAAGGGGGCGCGCGACTTCAGGTAATCCATCAGGAACTCGGCCGCGGCAAATGCATCGGCGCGGTGGCGCGCGGCGGTCGCGACCATCATGATCTGATCGCCCGGCCGCATCGGTCCGAAGCGGTGGATCACCAGCGCGTCCGCCAGCCCGAAGCGGGCCATCGCCTCGTCGCGGATGGCGCCGAGCGCGCGCTCGGTCATGCCCGGGTAATGCTCGATCACCATCTCCGACAGCGTGCCGCCATCCTCGCGCACGATGCCGCTGAAGGTGACGATGGCGCCGACATCGGCAAGCCCCCGCCCGAAGGCCGCCGCCTCGGCGCCGAAATCGAAGGCTTCGGCCTGGACCCGGACGCCCACCCCCTCAGCCCCCCGTCATCGGCGGAAAGAAGGCGACCTCGCGCACGCCCGCAAGCGGCGCGTCGAGATCCGCGAGGTCCTGGTCGAGCGCCACCCGCACCGCCGCGACATCGGCGAAGGCGGCCGCGTGCCGGTCATCCATCGCGCGCAGCTGCGCGATCAGGGCGCGCACGTCGGCCGCGTCGGTCGCGATCCGCTCGCGCCCCGCGCCGATCCGTTCGCGCAGCCACGCGAAATAGAGAACCTCGATCGTCGTCACCGGCCCATCGCCCCCCGAGATCATCTGCCGTCGTCGCGCAGATGCGGCAACGCCTTGCGCAGATAGTCCCAGCCCGTCGCCAGCGTCAACGCCGCCGCGATCCAGATGAGCACGAGGCCCGCCCCCGTCGCCATCCCCGCCGCGCTGATGGTCGAGGGCAATTCGCCCTCGCCCGCCCGCGGCGGCCGCCCGGCCTCGACATAGGCGAGCCCCGTCCCGAGGAAGAGGACGCCGATCGCGACCATCTGCGAGGTCGTCTTCCACTTGGCAAGCGGCGTGACCTTCAGGAGCGCAGCCCGGTCTCCGAGAAATTCGCGCAGGCCCGAGACGAACACCTCGCGAAAGAGGATCGCCGCCGCCGGAATGATGAGCCAGGGGTTCATCCCCGAATAGCCGGTGATGACCATGATCGCGATCACCACCATCGCCTTGTCGGCGATCGGGTCGAGCATGGTGCCAAAGCGCGTCTGCTGCTGCCAGGCGCGCGCGAGATAGCCGTCGAACCAGTCCGTGATCGCCGCCCCGATGAAGAGCGCGAGCGCGAACCAGTCGGCCCACGGCCGGCTGAAATAGAGGAACATCAGCGCCACACCCGGCGCGGCCACCAGGCGCAGAACCGTGAGAATATTCGGAACCGTCCAGCGCATGCGCCATCCATATCCCACCGCCACCGGCCGCGAAAGGGGCAGCACCGCCCGTTGCCGCGCCTGCCGTGCGGTGCAATAAGCAGAGCAGCCAAGGAGGTCGCGATGCTCAAACTCCACCACTCCCCGACGTCACCCTATGTGCGCAAGGTCATGGTGCTGCTGGCCGAAACGGGCCAGAGCGCGGATGTCGCGCTCCTGCCCGCGGCGGGGTCGCCGATCGATCCGGGCACGATGCCGGTGGCGCAGAACCCGCTCGGCAAGATCCCCGCGCTCGAGCGCCCCGATGGCCCCGCGCTGTTCGACAGCCGGGTGATCTGCCGCTATCTCGATGATCGCGCGAAGGCCGGCCTCTATCCCGCCGCGCCCCGGTTGTGGGAGACGCTGACGCTCGAGGCCATGGCCGACGGCATGGTCGATGCCGCGATCCTCATGGTCTACGAGAACCGCCTGCGCCCCGAGGAAATCCGCCTGCCCGCCTGGGTCGAGGGGCAGTGGTCCAAGGTTTCCCGCGCGCTCGACATGATCGAGGCGCGCTGGCTGCCGTATCTGTCGGGGCCGCTCTGCATGGGTCAGATCGCGCTCGGCTGTGCGCTGGGCTACGTCGATTTCCGGCACGACGCCCGCAACTGGCGCGCGACGCGGCCTGGCCTCGCGGCGTGGGACGCGACCTTTGCCGCCCGGCCCGCGATGGTCGCGACGCGCCCGCCCGCGGCCTGAGCGTGGCCGGTCGGTTGCGCGCAACCTGAGGCATTTGGCCTCTGGACGCTTGCCGGTCGCAGGGCTAAAACCCCGCCCGAACACAGGCGCGTCGGTCGGAAACCGGCGCGCGCCGTTCGGTCAGGGGCTCAGGCGGCCTCTGCGCCGGACGGCCAGTCGAAGGAGTGTGACCGTTGGCCCAAGCAGAAGACCCCGCCGGCAATCGCCGCGATTTTCTTTACTTCGCCACCGCAGGCGCGGGTGCCGTCGCGGCCGGGGCGGCCGTCTGGCCGCTCGTGAACCAGATGAACCCCTCGGCCGACGTGCAGGCGCTGTCGTCGATCTTCATCGACGTGAGCGCGATCGAGGTCGGCACGCAGCTGACCGTCAAGTATCTCGGCAAGCCCGTCTTCATCCGGCGCCGCACCGAGGAAGAGATCGAGGCCGCGCGCGCCGTCGAACTGGGTGAGCTGATCGACACCTCCTCGCAGAACCCCAACCGTGCGGGCACCGACGCCTCGGACGCCAACCGCGCGATGGACGAGGCCGGCGAGTGGCTGGTGATGAGCGGGGTCTGCACCCATCTCGGCTGCGTGCCGATCGGCGACGGGGCGGGCGATTTCGGCGGCTGGTTCTGCCCCTGCCACGGGTCGCACTACGACACCTCGGGCCGCATCCGTCGCGGGCCCGCACCGCAGAACCTGCACATCCCCGTCGCCGAATTCGTCGACGAGTCAACGATCAAACTGGGCTGAGGAAACGACCATGGGCGGCATTCCCCACGACCATTACGAACCCCGCTCGAACGGCGAGAAGTGGCTCCATCGCCGCCTGCCGATCGCGGGGCTTCTCTACGACACGCTGATGATCCCCACCCCCCGCAACCTCAACTGGATGTGGATCTGGGGCATCGTGCTGACCTTCTGCCTCGCGCTGCAGATCATCACGGGGATCGTGCTCGTCATGCACTACACGCCCCACGCCGACATGGCCTTTGCCTCGGTCGAGCACATCATGCGCAACGTGAACGGCGGGCACATGATCCGCTACATTCACCAGAACGGCGCCTCGCTCTTCTTCGTCGCGGTCTATCTGCACATCTTCCGCGGGCTCTATTACGGCTCCTACAAATCCCCGCGCGAGATCACCTGGATCATCGGGATGCTGATCTACCTCGCGATGATGGCGACGGCCTTCATGGGCTACGTCCTTCCCTGGGGTCAGATGTCCTTCTGGGGCGCGACAGTCATCACCGGCCTCTTCGGCGCGATCCCGGGCATCGGCGGCACGATCCAGGAATGGCTGCTGGGCGGGCCGGCCGTCGACAACGCGACCCTCAACCGCTTCTTCTCGCTCCATTATCTGCTGCCCTTCGTGATCGCGGGCCTTGTTGCGGTGCACATCTGGGCCTTCCACACCACGGGCAACAACAACCCGACCGGGGTCGAGGTGCGGCGCGGATCGAAGCAGGAGGCGCAGAAGGATACAGTGCCTTTCTGGCCCTACTACGTCATCAAGGATCTCTTCGCGCTCGCGATCATCCTCGCGGTGTTCTTCGCGATCGTGGGCTTCATGCCGAACTTCCTCGGCCACCCCGACAACTACATCGAGGCCAACCCGCTGGTGACGCCCGCCCATATCGTGCCGGAGTGGTACTTCCTGCCCTTCTACGCGATCCTGCGCGCCTTCACGGGCGATGTCTGGGCGGTGCAGCTGGTCGAGTTCGTGACCTTCGGGATCGTCGACGCCAAGTTCTTCGGCGTGCTCGCGATGTTCGGGGCGATCGCGGTCATGGCGCTGGCGCCGTGGCTCGATACCTCGTCGGTGCGCTCGGGCCGCTACCGGCCGATGTTCAAGTGGTGGTTCTGGCTGCTCGCCATCGACTTCATGGTGCTGATGTGGGTGGGCGCGATGCCGGCCGAGGGGATCTATACCTGGATCTCGCTCATCGCCTCGACCTACTGGTTCGTCTTCTTCCTGATCATCCTGCCGCTTCTGGGCGTGATCGAGAAACCCGCGCCCCAGCCCGCGACGATCGAGGACGACTTCAACGCCCATTACGGCAAGGCCCCCTCGGCCACGCCGGCCGAGTGACGGGAAAGGACAGATGACGATGTTCCGCAAGATCCTTCTCGG
>CAYYJB010000100.1:0-6186 GCA_964472135.1 uncultured Gemmobacter sp. | reverse complement strand
CACCACCCGCCCCTCGGCGACATCGAGACAGGGTATGATGCGGGTCTTCAGCATGCGCCGAGCAGCCTGAGCGCCGCGCCGAGGTCGATCGCGCCGTCATAGAGCGCCCGGCCCGAGATCGCGCCCGCGATCACGCCCGTGTCGCGCAGCGCGATGAGGTCGGCCATCGACGACACCCCGCCCGAGGCGATGACCGGGATGGTGACGGCGCGGGCGAGCGCCTCGGTCGCGGCGATGTTGGGCCCGCCCATCGCGCCGTCGCGGTCGATGTCGGTATAGATGATGGCCGCGACGCCCGCATCCTCGAAGCCGCGCGCCAGATCGGGGGCCGTGATGTCGGTCACCTCGGCCCAGCCGCGTGTCGCGACGCGCCCCGCCCGCGCGTCGATCCCGACCGCGATGCGCCCCGGATGGGCACGCGCGGCCGCGCGCACCAGCGCCGGATCCTCGACCGCGACGGTCCCGAGGATGACCCGCGCCACCCCGCGCGAGAGCCAGAAGTCGATGGTGGCGCGGTCGCGGATGCCGCCGCCGAGCTGGCAGGGGATCGCGACGGCCGAAAGAATTGCCTCGACCGCATCGCCATTGACGGGCCGGCCGGCGAAGGCGCCGTTGAGATCGACGAGGTGCAGCCAGCGACAGCCGGCCGCCGCGAAGGCCCCCGCCTGCTGGGCCGGATCGCGGCCGAAGACCGTCGCGCGCGCCATGTCGCCCTGCACGAGGCGCACGCAGGCCCCGTCCTTGAGGTCGATCGCCGGGAAAAGGATCATGCCGTCCGCCTTTCGCCGTCCCTTTCGCACGGGGGACGGAACTTGCCAAGAACCCCCTTGCGCGACGGGGCCGGGCGCGCAGATACTGAAGAGATAGCCCCCAATCCCGGAGTTTCGCCGTGCGCACCCTGATCGCCGCCGCCATCGCCTGCCTTTTCGCCCTGCCCGCCGCCGCCGACCCTGTCCTCGGCCGCTGGAAGACCCAGCCCGATGACAACGGCAATTTCGGGATCGTCGAATTCGCCCCCTGCGGCGAGAAACTTTGCGCGACGCTGCGCGAATCCTTCGACGGCGCCGGAAAGAAGGTCGCCTCGGCGAACATCGGGCGCGCGATCGTGTGGGACATGGCCGCGAAGGGCGACGGCGCCTATGGCGGCGGCACGATCTGGGCGCCGGACCGCGACCAGACCTATGCCTCGAAGATGACGCTCGCGGGCGATACGCTGGCGGTCTCGGGCTGCGTCCTCATCATCTGCCGCGCGCAGGAGTGGACGCGGGTCAAGTGACCCGCGCCCCCTGCCCCCTCAGACGCTGAGGCAGACGTATTTCATCTCGAGGAAGTCCTCGATCCCGTGGCGCGAACCCTCGCGGCCCAGCCCCGATTGCTTGACGCCGCCGAAGGGCGCGACCTCGGTCGAGATGATGCCGGTGTTGACGCCGACGATGCCGTATTCCAGCGCCTCCTGCACGCGCGTGATGCGGCCGATGTCGCGGGCGTAGAAATAGGCGGCGAGGCCGAAGATCGTGTCGTTGGCATAGGCGATCGCCTCTGCCTCGGTCTCGAAACGGAAGAGCGGCGCGAGGGGGCCGAAGGTCTCCTCCTGCGCGACCGCCATCGACTGGGTGACGCCGGTGATGATCGTGGGTTCGAAGAACGACCCCCCGCGGGCGTGCCGCTTGCCGCCGGCCACGACCTTGCCGCCCTTGGCGACGGCGTCGGCGATGTGCTCCTCGACCTTCTCGACGGCGGCCATGTTGACGAGCGGGCCAAGCTCCACCGTCTCCGACAGCCCGTCGCCCACGCGCAGCTTCGCGACCGCGGCGCCGAGCTTGGCGGCAAACGCGTCATAGACGCCCGCCTGCACATAGATGCGGTTGGCGCAGACGCAGGTCTGGCCGTTGTTGCGGTATTTCGACATGATGGCACCCGCCACCGCCTGATCGAGGTCGGCGTCGTCGAAGACGATGAAGGGGGCGTTGCCGCCGAGCTCCATCGAGCATTTCAGCACCTGGTCGGCCGCCTGGCGCAGCAGGATCCGCCCGACCTCGGTCGAGCCGGTGAAGGTCAGCTTTCGGATCTTGGGGTTCTCGCACATCTCGCGCCCGACCTCGGAGGACCGCCGCGAGGTCACGACCGAGAAGATGCCCGCGGGCAGTCCGGCGCGCTCTGCCAGCACCGCGAGCGCGAGCGCCGAGAGCGGCGTCTCGGAGGCCGGCCTGCCGACGAAGCCGCAGCCCGCGGCAAGGGCCGGGCCGCATTTGCGGGTGATCATGGCGTTGGGGAAATTCCACGGCGTGATCGAGGCCACGACCCCGATCGGCTGGCGCAGGACGGTGATGCGCTTGTCGGGCTGGTGGCCCGGGATCGTCTCGCCGTAGATGCGCTTGGCCTCCTCGGCGAACCATTCGATGAACGAGGCGCCATAGGCGATCTCGCCCTTGGCCTCGGCGAAGGGCTTGCCCATCTCGGCCGTGAGGATCCGCGCGAGGTCGTCCTGGTTCTCCATCATCAGGTTGAACCAGGCGCGCAGGATGTTGGCGCGCTCCTTGGCGGTGCGGGCCTTCCAGCCCTGCATCGCGGTGTCGGCGGCGGCGATGGCGCGCGCGACCTCGGCCCGGCCGAGGTTCGGCACCTCGCAGATCACGTCGCCGCGGGCGGGGTTGGTCACCGCGAAGGTCGAGCCGTCGTCGGCGTCGATCCACTGCCCCGCGACATAGGCCTTCGTCGCGATGAGCGAGGGATCGCGCAGTTGCGCGCGCAGATCGGATGCGGTGTCGAGCATGGCTGCCTCCGGCATGGGACTGATGCGCGAGCCATGCATGGCGCGGCGCGGAATGTCCAGATATGGAAGGGTTCGGGCGCGCGAGGGATCACGCTGGGGAACGCATGGCGCAGGGAATGAACCGTACGGCAGGCGATGCCTATGCCAACGCCCCGACGATTGCGGGGGCGGATGGCTATCCGCCGCGCTGGGCCGCCGCGGCGGCGGCGTTTCGCGCGGGCCTCGGGGCGCGCGCGCGCTGCGATCTGGCCTATGGGGCGGGCGCGCGCCAGCGCTTCGATCTCTGCCTGCCCGAAGGCGCGGCGCGGGGGCTGCTCGTCTTTGTCCATGGCGGCTATTGGCTGGCCTTCGGGCGGTCGGACTGGACTCACCTTGCAGCGGGCGCGCTGGCGCGCGGCTGGGCGGTGGCGCTGCCGTCCTACACGCTCGCGCCCGAGGCCCGCATCGGCGCCATCACGCGAGAGATCGGCGCGGCCGTGACGGCGGCGGCGGCGCTGGTTGCCGGGCCCGTGGTGGTGACGGGGCATTCGGCGGGAGGGCACCTCGCCGCGCGGATGGGCTGCGCCGATGCGCCCCTGCCCCCGGCCGTCGCGGCGCGGGTGCGGCGCGTCGTGCCGATCTCGCCCTTGGCCGATCTCGCGCCCCTGATGGCGACCCCGATGAACGACCGCCTCGGGATCGACGCGGCCGAGGCCGAGGCCGAGAGCCCCGCCTTCCTGCCCCGCCGGCCCGGTTGCGCCGCCCATGTCTGGGTGGGCGGGGCCGAGCGGCCGGCCTTCCTGTGGCAGGCCCGCCTCCTGGCCGAGGAATGGGACGCCCCCTGGACGGTCGATCCTGGGCGCCACCACTTCGACGTGATCGACGCGCTCTGCCTGCCCGACAGTGCGCTTGTCGCAACCCTGTTCGACGGGCTGGAGGGGGGCTGAATGGCACCGGAACTCAGCGGGCTGCGCGTCATCGTCACGGCGGGCGCGAGCGGGATCGGGCGGCGCATCGCCGAACGCTTCGCCGAGGCGGGCGCGCGCGTCGCGGTCTGCGACATCGACGCCGAGGCTGTGGCCGATCTGCGCCGCGCGCAACCCGCGATCGCGGCCGCGACCTGCGACGTCTCGGACAGCGCGGCGGTGACGCGCTGGGTCGGGGCGGCGGCCGAGGCCATGGGCGGCATCGATTGCGTCGTCAACAACGCGGGCATCGCGGGCCCGACCGCCCCCATCGCCGAGGTCGGCGACGAGGCGCTGCACGCCTGCATCGCGACCTGCCTCTTCAGCCAGTTCTACGTCACCCGCGCCGCGATCCGCCATCTGCGCCTGAGCGCGAACGCCTCGATCGTCAACATCTCCTCGGTCGCGGGCAAGGTGGGCTTTCCGATGCGCACGCCCTACGCCGCGGCGAAATGGGGCGTGATCGGGCTGACCAAATCGCTCGCGGCGGAACTCGGGGCCGAGCGCATCCGCGTCAATGCCGTGCTGCCCGGCATCGTCGCGGGCGACCGCCAGCGTCGCGTGCTCGAGGCCAAGGCCCAGCGCCTGGGGCGCAGCTTCGCCGAGATCGAGGCGGCGGCCTTCGGCTATACCTCGATCCCCGATTACGTCACGGCCGACGATGTGGCGGCGCAGGTGCTCTTTCTGGCGGGCCCGGCGGCACGGCGGATCACGGGTCAGGCCCTTGCCGTCGACGGCGACACCAAGATGCTGGTCTGAGCGCGCGCGAGGGCCGTCCTGGCGCCGGATGCCGCACGGGGGGATCGGGGTGGTACCGCCTCCCCGGCTCGAACGGGGGACCCCCAGATCCACAATCTGGTGCTCTAACCAACTGAGCTAAGGCGGCACGCGCCCGGGCATAGCCAGAGCGTGCGCGGATTGCAAGGGCCGGGAGTTGCACCCCGCCCCGGCGCGCGCTAGTCCGAGCCCTGAGCACGGAGCGCCGAGATGGGCATCAACGACGACAGCGACATCGCCGCGAACCTCCAGATCGGGCCGACGACGCTCGGGATGGTGCGCATCCATGTCGAGGGCGGGGGCGTGTCGCTGCCGCTCGATTTCGAACCCGACGAGGCCGAGGAGATCGCGGAAGAATTGCGCGCCGCCGCCGATGCGGCGCGGCGCATCGCCGAGGCGAACGCCGCGCAGGCCGGCAAGGGCAGGGGCGCGCCCGGCCGACGCGACGGGAAGGCGAACGGGCGGCCGAACGGGCGGGGCTGACGCCTCAGGCGCTCGGCTCGGGCTCCAGCCCGCCCTTGGCGCCGCCCGAAGGCCTCGGCCGGGTCTTGGGGATGACGGTCAGGCTTGGCGTTCCGCCGCGCGGGGCAGTGCCGCCGTCATCCTCGCCATCGAGCGGCTCGCCCGCGATGACCTTGCGGATCTCGTCGCCCGTGAGCGTCTCGTATTCCAGCAGGCCACGTGCAAGGCGCTCGAAATCCTCCTGCCGCTCGAGGATGATCGCGCGCGCGCGCTCATACCCCTCGTCGATCAGCCGCTTGACCTCGTTCTCGATCAGCTCCTTGGTGTGGGCCGAGACCGAGAAGCCGCCGGTGTTGCCCGAATAGCCCTGATGGGCCTCGGCATAGTCGATGTTGCCGACCGCATCCGACATGCCCCAGCGCATGACCATTGCGCGGGCAAAGCTCGAGGCCTGCATGATGTCGCCCGCCGGGCCGTTCGAGACGCGCTCCTCGCCATACTTGATGATCTCGGCCGCCTTGCCCGCCATGGTCATGGCGATCTTCTGCTTGGCCTCGTCCTTGTGCATGTTGAGCTTGTCCATCTCGGGCAGGCTGACGACCATGCCGAGCGCGCCGCCGCGGGGGATGATCGTCGCCTTGTAGACCGGGTCGCACTTGGGCAGCGAGAGGCCGACGATGGCGTGGCCGGCCTCGTGATAGGCGGTCATTTCCTTCTGCTCGGCGGTCAGGACCATGCTGCGCCGCTCGGGCCCCATCATGACCTTGTCCTTGGCGCTCTCGAAATCGTCCATCGTCACGAAGCGGCGCCCGACGCGCGCGGCCATCAGCGCGGCCTCGTTCACGAGGTTGGCGAGATCTGCACCCGAAAAGCCGGGCGTTCCGCGCGCGATGGTGCGCAGGTCCACATCGGGGCCGAGCGGCACCTTGCGGGCGTGGACGCCGAGGATCTTCTCGCGGCCCTTGATGTCGGGGTTCGGGACGTGGATCTGGCGATCGAAGCGGCCGGGGCGCAGGAGCGCGGGGTCGAGCACGTCCTTGCGGTTGGTGGCCGCGACGATGATGACGCCCTCGTTGGCCTCAAACCCGTCCATCTCGACCAGAAGCTGGTTCAGCGTCTGCTCGCGCTCGTCATTGCCGCCGCCGATGCCGACGCCGCGGGCGCGGCCGACCGCGTCGATCTCGTCGATGAAGACGATGCAGGGCGCGTTCTTCTTGGCCTGCTCGAACA
>CAYYJB010000099.1:0-6281 GCA_964472135.1 uncultured Gemmobacter sp. | reverse complement strand
CGGTGTGGCTGCTCAAGGGCTTCATCGACGAGATCCCGCGCGAGTACGAGGAAGCCGCGCTGATCGACGGCTATTCGCGCTTTCAGGCCTTCGTGAAGGTCGTGCTGCCGCAGGCGGCGACGGGCATCGCCTCGACCGCGATCTTCTGCCTCATCTTCGCTTGGAACGAATATGCCTTCGCGGTGCTGCTGACCTCGGGGACGGCGCAGACGGCGCCGCCCTTCATCCCCACGATCATCGGCGTCGGCGGGCGCGACTGGCCGGCCGTCGCGGCGGGGGCGACGCTCTTCCTCGTGCCGGTCATGGTGTTCACGATCCTTCTGCGCAAGCACCTCCTGCGCGGGATCACCTTCGGGGCGGTGCGCAAATGAAGGATTTCCTCGCCGGTCTTGCCCGACTGCGCCGCGGCCCGTGGGAGATGGTCGCGAGCGTGCTGATCGGGCTTGGCGTCTTCATGCTCATGCAGCCCTTCGCGCTGGTGGCGTTCACCTACAGCTTCGTCGTCATGCTGACGGGCACGGTGATGTTCATCATCGTCAGCCATTTCCCGGAGTAGACGATGGCCGAGATCGTCATCCGCAACCTGCGCAAGGAATTCGGCGGCTTCACCGCCGTCGAGGGCTCGAGCTTCACCATCGCGGATGGCGAGTTCTTCATGCTGCTCGGCCCGTCGGGCTGCGGCAAGACGACGACGCTGCGGATGATCGCGGGGCTCGAACTGCCGACGAGCGGGCAGATCCTGATCGATGGCGAGGATGTCAGCCAGCTTCCGGCCAGCCGGCGCGACATCGCCTTCGTCTTCCAGATGTTCGCGCTCTATCCGCACATGAACGTGCGCCGCAACATCGCCTATCCGCTGGTCAGCCAGGGCCTCGGACGGCGCGAGGTGGCGGCGAAGGTCGCGGAGGCTGCGCGCATCCTCGGGATCGAGCACCTGCTCGACCGGCCCGTGGGCGGCCTCTCGGGGGGCGACCGGCAGCGGGTGGCGCTCGGCCGCGCGATCGTGCGCGATCCGAAATGCTTCCTGATGGACGAACCGCTCGGCGCCCTCGATGCCGAGTTCCGCGAGCACATGGCGCAGGAATTGCGCGCGCTGCACGACCGGATGGGGGCGACGACCGTCTATGTCACGCACGACCAGCTCGAGGCGATGCAGATGGGCGACCGGATCGTGGTCATGAACCACGGCGTGATCGAGCAGTTCGGCACCCCGCGCGACATCTACGACAAGCCGCGCACCCTGTTCGTGGCCGAGTTCATCGGCTCGCCGCCGATGAACTTCCTGCGCTTTCACGGCTCGGTCGCGGCGGGGGCGACCGAGGTCGCCTTCCACCACATCGCCCACCCCCTGCCTGCCCTGCGCGAGGCCTTCGCGGGCGACATGGTCTATGGCGTGCGCCCCGAACATGTCCGCATTTCCGACGATGCCGCCCTGCGCGCCGAGGTCATCGCGGCCGAATACCTCGGCACCACGCAGATCGTGACGCTGCGCTCGGCCGCCGGCACCCTGCGGGCCCGCATCCCCTCGGACCGCGTGGTCCGCGCGGGGGCGAGTGTCGGCGTCTCCTTCGACGGCGCCCGTGTCACGCTCTTTGATGCCCGCTCCGGCCGGGCGCTGCGCTCGGCCCACAACGAGGGGGTGCTCGGCCATGGCTGAGGTCGTGCTCGACCGCCTGCGGCGCCGCTTCGGGGCGACGGTCGCCACCGACGACGTCTCGCTCACGATCCCCGACGGCGCCTTTGTCGTGCTGCTCGGCCCGACGGGCGCGGGCAAGACGACGCTCCTGCGCCTCGTCTCGGGGCTCGAGACGCCCGAGGCGGGCGATGTCCGCTTCGACGGCCAATCGGTGCTGGGCCTGACGCCCGCCGACCGCAACGTGACGATGGTCTTTCAGCAATACTCGCTCTATCCGCACATGACCGTGCGCGAGAACCTCGCCTTTCCGCTGCGCAGCCCGCGCCTGCGCACGCCCGAGGCCGAGATCGCGCGCAGGGTGGGCGAGGTGGCCGAGGTGTTGCGGATCTCGCACAAGCTCGACAACCGCGCGACCGCACTCTCGGGCGGCGAGATGCAGCGCGTCTCGATCGGGCGGGCGCTGGTGCGCACGCCCGCCATCCACCTGATGGACGAGCCGCTCAGCTCGCTCGACGCCAAGCTGCGCGCCGATCTCAGGGTCGAACTCAAGCGGATACAGGCCACGCTCGGGGCGACGCTGCTCTATGTCACGCACGACCAGATCGAGGCGATGACGATGGCCACGCATGTGGGCGTGCTCGATCAGGGGCGGCTCGTGCAGTTCGGCACTCCGCGCGAGGTCTACGAGGATCCCGCGACGCTCCATGTCGCAAGCCGTCTGGGCCTGCCGCGCATCAACACGCTGCCCGCCGATCTCTGGCCCGGCGCGCCGTCCGGGGCCCGCACCATCGGCTTGCGGCCCGAGCACATCGCGACCGGACGCGGCCGGCCCGCCCGCGTCCAGCGGCTTGAGCATCTGGGCGACCAGACGCGGCTGCACCTGATGCTCGACGGGCACGAGATCGTGACGCTCGCCCAACCCGACACCGACCTGGAGCCGGGCGACAGCCTCGCCATCGAACCCCGCAACCCGCTTTACTTCGACGCCGCAGGCGGCCGCATCCATGAGGGAGACCGCAGATGAAGCAGTTCATGAACACGAGGGAAACGCTCGTCACCGAGGCAATCGAGGGGATGCTGCGGCTCGGCGCCGGGCGGCTCGCGCGGCTCGACGGGTTCCCGCACATTAAGGTCGTGGTGCGCACCGACTGGGACCGTTCGAAGGTCGCGCTCGTCTCGGGTGGCGGATCGGGGCACGAGCCGAGCCACGCGGGCTTCGTCGGCCGCGGCATGCTGACGGCGGCCGTCTGCGGCGAGGTCTTCGCCTCGCCCTCGGTCGATGCGGTGCTCGCGGGGATCCTCGCGGTGACCGGCAAGGCGGGATGCCTCTTGATCGTCAAGAACTACACCGGCGACCGGCTGAACTTCGGGCTGGCGGCCGAGCGGGCGCGCGCGCGCGGCCTCAAGGTCGAGATGGTGATCGTCGATGACGATGTGGCGCTGCCCGATCTGCCGCAGGCGCGCGGTGTCGCGGGCACGCTGTTCGTGCACAAGACGGCCGGCGCGCTGGCCGAGGCGGGCGCCGACCTCGAGACGGTCGCGCAGGCCGCGCGCGGGGTCATCGACGGGGTCGTCTCGATCGGCATGTCGCTCGATACCTGCACCATCCCCGGCATGGCCAAGGAGGCGCGCATCGCCCCGGGCAAGGCCGAGCTCGGCCTCGGCATCCACGGCGAGGCCGGGATCGAGCAGGTCGATTTCACCGACGCCCGCGCCGCGATCGAGATGGTCGCCGACCGCCTCGCCCCGCATGTCGGACCGGGGCGGCATGTGGCGCTTCTGAACAATCTGGGCAGCACCACCCCGCTCGAGATGGGGGTGCTGGCCGAGGAACTCCTGCGTTCGCGGCTGGGCGGCCAGATCGGCTGGATGGTGGGGCCCGCGCCGTTGATGACCTCGCTCGACATGCGGGGGTTTTCGGTCTCGCTCCTGCCCGTCACGCCCGAGATCGAGCGCGCGTTGATGGCGCCCGTCGCCCCCGCCGCCTGGCCGGGCTGCCTGCCGGTCGGCCCGGTCGCGACCCTGCCGCTGCCGGACGGGCTGACGCCGATCCAGCCGCTACCCTCGCAGAGCCCCGCGACGCGCGCCCTGATCGAGGATTGCTGCGCCGTCCTGATCGCGGCCGAGGTCGACCTCAACGCGCTCGACGCCAAATCGGGCGACGGCGATACCGGCAGCACGCTCGCGACCGCCGCGCGCGCCCTCGTCGCGGCGCTCGACCGGCTGCCGCTCGCCGATCAGACCCAGCTCTACCGCGCCATCGGGCAGGAACTCAGCCAGACGATGGGCGGATCCTCGGGCGTGCTGCTCGCGATCTTCTTCGCCGCGGCGGGCGATGCCTCGGCCGGGGGGCACGACATGATCGGGGCGCTGCGCGCCGGCCTCGACCGGATCGAAAGCGTGGGCGGCGCGCGTCCGGGCGACCGGACGATGATCGACGCACTCGCCCCGGCGCTCGGCCGCCTGCCCGAGGGGATCGCCGCCGCCGCCGGTGCCGCGCGCGCAGGTGCCGACGCCACCGCCGCGATCACCCGCGCCCGTGCCGGCCGCGCGAGCTATCTGGCCGAAGGCAGCCTCGCCGGCCATAACGACCCCGGCGCCGAGGCCGTCGCGCGCCTTTTTGAACACCTCGCGCGCCGTCCCGCCCGCCGGGTCTGACCCCTGCCCAAAACAACCGCAGGGCGCAAAAAGATGTGCCCTGCTGGTTTTCGTTTTGCACAAAGGTGAATTTGGCGTAAACAAGCCCGGATTGGGGCCACCGCGCGGCATTGGCGCGGTGGGCGTCGGGTATTCATTCCTGCTCGGGTTCAAGGGGCGCGCGCATTGTCGTATCGGTTCGTCGGTCAGTCCTATTTGTCCGGGAACGGCCACGTCGTCCTTGCCGCGGATTTCGACGGCGACGGCATCACCGATCTGCTGATCGGCGAATCGAGCCTGACCGATCCGAACGTCTGGTTTAGCACGGGCGAGATCTTCTTCATCAGCGGCAAGGATCTGCGCGACGCCGATCTGGCGGACGGCACGCTAGACCGCACCATCAACATGCACCACGCGAACGTCAGCCAATACGTTCTGCGGCTGCGGGGACTTGAATATCAGGGTCTCGGACGGGTTGGAGCCGTGATCGGCGACGCCTCGGGCGACGGGGCGGCGGACTATCTGATCAAGGGCGGCGAGAACTCGGTCTATCTGATCAGCTACGAGGATTTCGCCGCATCCGATCTCGCCGACGGCCTCGACGGGATCGCGCGGATCGTCAACTACCTCAACCGCGGAAACTCCTATCGCTTCGATGGCCAGGGGGGCGACCAGCTCGGCGGCTATGGTACCGGTTTCCTGGAGCAAACCGGCCTCGGCGCGATCACCGAGCGGGTCGGCACGGGGTCGGGCGCGCATGACGCCACGCGCTACATCGGCATCGGCGGCGCGGGCTTCTATTCCGGCCGCGGTCATGTTTACCTGGTCGCGCAGAGCGATCTTGCCGCGCTCGACGCGGCGGGCGGCACCGACGGCGTCATCCAGCTTGCGACCGTCGGCGGTGCCCAGCACCTCAATCCCGGGGGCGTCGCGCCCAATTCCTACGAACTCACGATCACAGGGCCAGGCGAGAACAACAATGCACGCCTAGGCGTCTCGATCGCCTCGGCGGGCGACACCGACGGCGATGGCTTCACCGAGCTTCTGATCGGCGCCGAGGGCGCGTGGGGCGACACGAAATGGTCGGGCCAGGCCTTCCTTCTGCACAAGGACGACCTCGTCGCCGCCGACACCGTGAACGGGCGCGACCTGCGGATCGACGTGCTGAACCTCAAGGGTCTGGCGGGCGGCAAATCCTACATCTTCAGCGGCATCAATGAAAACGACTGGGCCGGCAACACGGTCGGCACGGCGGGCGACGTCGACGGCGACGGCAGGGCCGACATCCTGATAAGCGCACGAAACTTTGAGAATCGCGGCGCGGTCTATCTGATCGCGTCGAGCGATTTCGAGGCGCTCGACCAACTCGGCGCCGACGACAACGAGGTGCGCCTCGCGCATGTGGGCGGGCTGAATCTTGCGACTGCACCGAACTCGTATCGCTTCCTCGCCGATACAAACGGTAGCGTCGTCCCGCTCATGGTCACAACCGCAGGCGATGTGGATGGCGACGGCCTGAGCGATATCCTCATCGGCGACCGCACCGCAGACTCGGTCAACTCGTTCGGGCAAACCCCACAAGACTTTGTGGACAACGGCAAGCTCTACCTCATCCTCGCGGCCGATCTGGCCGCGATCGATGCCGCCGACAACGTGACCGATGGTTGGATCACGCTGGCGAATGTCGCTGCCGTCGGGCGCGGCTCCTACGAGTTCCGGGGCGACCGGTTAAACCATAACATCGGACATTCCGCCTTTGCCGCGGGCGATATCGACGGCGACGGGCTCGATGACTTCATGGTCGGGACCGGGAATACCAATATAAGTCAGAGCTACCTCGTCCTCGGCCGCCACCTTGCGACGATGGACGTGGCCTCGGACAACCGCGCCCTGGCACCGGGGCAGACGCACCAGCCCGACAACATCATCTATCTGAACGAAAAAGGCGTCATCTGCTTTGCCGCCGGCACCCTTATCCTCACCGACCGCGGGGCGCGGCCGGTCGAGG
>CAYYJB010000098.1:0-6462 GCA_964472135.1 uncultured Gemmobacter sp. | reverse complement strand
AGCTCGGCGCGCGCGGCCGCCACCTCGCGCCGCGCCGCGCGCAGGCCCAGCGCCAGCACCACCGCCGCAAGGCCCGCGAGGGCAAGCCCGATCTGCCAGATCACCCCCTCCATCCCTACCTCCGTCCGAACAGCCGCTCGATGTCGGCGAGCGCGAGTTCGATGTGCGTCGGGCGGCCGTGGTTGCACTGGCCCGAGTTGGGCGTGGCCTCCATCTTGCGCAGAAGGGCGTCCATCTCTTCGGTCCGCATCGCCCGGCCCGCGCGTACCGAGCCGTGGCAGGCCATGCGCGAAAGCACCGCGTCGATCCGCCCGCCAAGCCCCGCCGCCGGGGCGCCATCCTCATCGAGCGCGTCGAGCACATCGGCCAGCAGCCCCGCCGGATCGGCCGCGCCAAGGATCGCGGGCACCTCGCGCACGACGATGGCGCCGGGCCCGAAGCCCTCGATCACGAGGCCGAGCCGTCCGAGTTCGGCCGCCGCCCCGATCAGGCGCGCGGCGTCGGGGCCGGGAAACTCGACCACCTGCGGGATCAGCAGCACCTGCCCCGGCACCTGCCCGCGACCGGCGAAATCGGCCTTGAGGCGCTCATAGACGATCCGCTCATGCGCGGCGTGCTGGTCGATCAGGACAATGCCGCGCGCGGTGCGGGCGATGATGTAGGCATCGCCGAACTGCGCCAGCGCGCGGCCGAGCGGCAGATCGTCGGCCCCGGGGGTCTGGTCGGCTGGCAGGTCGGGCGGCGCTTCGGGCGGGGCGGCGGGCGCCTCGGCGAGGCCGAGCGCGGGATGGGGCGGGGCGGGCGGAAAGCGCAGCGGCAGCGCGGCCGCCGCGCGCCAGCCCCCGCCGCCCGGAGATGCCGCGAAGCTCGCGCCGCCCGCGGGGCGCATCGCGCCGAGCATCGCCGCCCCGATGGTGCCCGAGGCGCGATGCCCGCCCTCGGCCAGCACATGGCGCAGCGCCCCGATGATGAGGCCGCGCACGAGACCCGGATCGCGAAAGCGCACCTCGGCCTTGGCGGGGTGGACGTTGACGTCGACCGCCTCGGGCGGGCAGTGCAGGTGCATCACCGCCGCCGCGTGCCGCCCGGCCGGCAGAAGATCGGCATAGGCGGCGCGCAGCGCGCCGATCATCAGGCGATCCTGCACGGGCCGGTCGTTCACGAACAGGAACTGCTGCGCCGCCGACCCGCGCGCATAGGTCGGCAGCCCCGCAAGTCCCGACAGGCGCAGCCCCTCGCGCTCGGCCTCGACGGGCAGGGCGTTCTGCACGAACTCCGCCCCGATCAGACGCCCCGCGCGCGCCGTCAGGGCACCAAGGCCCGCGCCCGGTTCGGGATCGAGCCGCAGCACCACCCGCGCCTCGCCCCCCGAGACGTCGGTCAGGGTGAAGCCCGTCGCGGGGCTTGCGAGCGCGAGGCGGCGGATCACCTCGGCGATGGCCTGCGCCTCGGCCCGGTCGGTGCGCAGGAACTTGAGCCGCGCGGGCGTGGCATAGAAGAGATCGTGCAGCGTCACCGTGGTGCCGCGCGGCAGCCCGGCGGGCTCGACCGCACCCGCGCGCCCGCCCTCGACCGACAGCCGCGCCCCCTCGGCCAAGGCCGTGCGCGACGCGACCAGAAGCCTACCTACCGCCCCGAGCGAGGCCAGCGCCTCGCCGCGAAAGCCGAAGGAGCGGATGTTGACGAGGTCCGAGCCGTCGATCTTCGAGGTCGCGTGCCGCGCGACCGCTAGCGGCAGGTCGGCCGCCGCGATGCCCGCGCCATCGTCGATGACGCGGATCAGCGTCTTGCCGCCATCGGCGAAATCGACCGCGATGCGCCGGGCGCCTGCATCGAGCGCGTTCTCGACCAGCTCCTTGACGGCCGATGCCGGACGCTCGACCACCTCGCCCGCCGCGATGCGGTTCACGGCGGCCTCATCCAGCAGCCGGATTGGCGAGGGGAAAGCGTGCATGTTGGGGTCGGGCGCGTTCATGCCACCATCCATAGCAGAGGCACCCATCGGAGGCCACCGATTCGCGCGCGGCGCGATAAATCCCGCGTCATCGCGCGCCCGCGCGCTTGACGCGTTGCGCGGCGCGTGATCGAAGCCTTGCCGATCGGGGTCACATTTCGCGACCCGACACGGGGCGGCCAGATGCTGCGGCGGATCTACGATGCGACGATCGCGCTTTCGACCCACCGCCGGGCGGTGCCGGCGCTGGGCGTCGTGTCCTTCATCGAAAGCTCGGTCTTTCCCATCCCGCCCGACGCGATGATGGTGCCCATGATCCTTGCGCGGCCCGATCGCGCCTGGATAATTGCCGGGGTCGCGACGATTGCCTCGGTGCTGGGCGGGATCGCGGGCTATGCCATCGGGATGTTCGCCTTCGAGCAGATCGGGCGGCCGGTGCTCGAGGCGCTGGGCAAGGCCGACGCGATGGCCGAATTCTCGACTCAGTTCAACGACGCGGGCTTCTGGGCGGTGCTGATCGCGGGGCTCACTCCCTTTCCCTACAAGGTCATCACCATCATGTCGGGCTGGACGGGGATGTCGCTTGCGACCTTCGTCGCGACATCGGTGGTCGCCCGGGGCCTCAGGTTCTTCATCGTCGCGGCGCTGTTGCGCGCCTATGGCGAGCCGATGCGCGCGTTCATCGAGCGCAGGCTGGGCCTTGTCTTCACGCTCGCGCTCGCGGTGCTGATCGGCGGGTTCCTGATGGTGCGCTGGCTGTGACGGCGCGCGCCCTCATCCTGATCGCGGCCGGTGGGTCGGCGGCGCTTCTGGGCGCGGCGCTGGTGGCGCAATATCTCTTCGGCCTCGCGCCCTGCGCACTTTGCATCACGCAGCGCTGGCCGCATCTGGCGGCGGTGGTCATCGGCGGTGTGGCGCTCGGGCTGCCCTGGGTTGTCTGGCCGGTCATCGGGGCGCTCGCGGCCCTCGGGACGGCGGGGGTCGGGGCCTATCATGCGGGGGTGGAACTCGGCTGGTGGCCCGGGCCCGCGGCCTGTTCGGCCGGGCCCGGCATCGCGGGCGTGTCGATCTCGGACCTGCTCGATCCGACCGTGGCGATGGCGGCCCCCGTCGCCTGTTCCGAGGTCGCGTGGTCGTTTGCCGGCATCTCGATGGCCGGATGGAACGCGATCCTCTCGGCCGCGCTCGCGGTCGTCTGGGTGATGGCGGCGCGCGCGATGTTGCGCGAGGGCGCGGCTTGGGGCATGAGAGGCCGCGAAACCGCAGGAGGCCCGCGATGAACCTCTCCGACAGCCGCCAGATCGCGGCCCCACCCGAAACCGTCTGGGCGGCCCTCTTCGATCCCGAGGTGCTGAAGGCCTGCGTGCCGGGTTGCGAATCGATGACCGGCTCGGCCGAGACGGGGTTCGAGGCGGTGGTGGTGCAGAAGGTGGGCCCCGTTTCCGCGCGCTTCGCGGGCGCGGTCGCGCTGCGCGACATCGACCCGGGCCGGGCCTGCACCATCGCGGGCGAGGGCAAGGGGGGCGCCGCGGGCTTTGCCAAGGGTCAGGCGCGCGTGACGCTCGAACCCGCCGAGGGCGGGACGCTGCTGCGCTATGAGGTCGAGGCGAGCGTGGGCGGCAAGCTCGCGCAACTGGGCAGCCGGATCATCGACGGCTTCGCCCGCAAGCTTGCCGACGAATTCTTCGAACGCTTCCAGTCGGCGGTCGAGGGCCCGGCAGAGGAAGCGACCGAAGCGGCACCCGAGGGCGACGGCACCCCGCCCAAGGGCTGGTTCCGGCGCATGATCTCGCGCAAGGGCTGACTGGATGGCCAGGGCGCCAGAAACGGTCATCCACATTCCCGTCGCCGTCTCGGCCCGCCATGTCCACATCTCGCGCGCCCATTTCGAGGCGCTGTTCGGGCCGGGCGCGCGGTTGCACAGCGATTTCGCCCTGCGCCAGCCCGGCAATTTCGCTGCGGTCGAACGCCTGACGCTCGAAGGGCCCGCGGGCAGCTTCGAGGGGGTGCGCATCCTCGGGCCCGAGCGGGCGCGCACGCAGATCGAGGTCTCGCGCACCGACGCGATCCACCTCGGGATCGAGGCGCCCGTGCGGATGTCGGGCGATCTCGACGGCACGCCGCGCGTGCGGCTCATCGGCCCGGCCGGAACGGTCGAGACCGACGGCCTCATCGTCGCGGCGCGCCACATCCACATGAACCCCGAGGATGCCCGCCGCTGGGGCCTCTCCGATGGCGAGGCGGTGACCGTCGCGATCCGCGGCACGGGGCGCGACATCGATTTCGCGGGCGCGGTGGTGCGCATCCAGCCCAGCGCCTTCACCGAGATGCACATCGACACCGACGAGGCGAACGCCGCCGGCATCACCGGCGTCGCGGTCGGCGATCTGATCGAAACCCTGCCCTGACGCGCTCAGCCCGCGAGGGCGGCGCGCGCCATGGCGTCGGGGATGATCTCGACCCGGCGCTGCAGCGTGTCGGGCACGAGATGGGCGTAACGCTCGGTCATGGCGATGTTCTGATGGCCGAGCAGCTTCTGCACCTCGTAGATCGTGGCGCCGTTGTTGATGAGAAGGCTCGCGAAGGTGTGGCGCAGGTCGTGCAGGCGCAGCGTGCCGAGCCCCGCGCGCTGGCGCGCCCTGTCCCATGCGAGGTGGAACCCGTTATAGGCCCGCCGCGTGCGCGGATTGACGAAGATCGGGTCATCCGGCCCGGCGGGCAGGCCGAGCGCCAGCGCGCGCGCCCGGATCTCGGGCAGAAGGGCCATCACCGCGCTGCTCAGCACGATGCGCCGCGCGCGGCCGTTCTTGCTGACCGGGACCGTCCAGAGCCGGCGCTGCAGGTCGAAGTCGCGCCAGCGGGCAAGCCGCGCCTCGCTGCTCCGCGCGCCGGTCAGGATCAGGATCTTGACGAAGAAAGTCAGGAACGGATGGTTTTCGGCCGCACAGCCCGCGAGCAGCGCCGCGAGTTCCGTCTCGGAGGCGAACCGCTGGCGCCATTCGCCGGCCGGCAGCCGCCTGACCCCGAGCCGCCCCGACCCCGCGACCTCGAGCATCCCCCAGTCGCGCGCGAGGCGCAGCAGGCGGTTCAGAAGGAAGATGTGCTTGTTGACCGTGCCGGGCTTGTAGCCGCGCGCGGCGTGTTCGGCGACCCAGGCCTGCAGATCGGCCGAGGTGATCTCGACCAGCGCCTTGCGGCCGAGGCCGTCGCGGAAATGCTTGTCGAAGATGATCCGGTCGAGCCGGGGCCGGCGCTTCGTCGTGCAGGCGAAGGGGTAGTAGTGCAGATCGAAGAACCCCGCGAGCGTCAGCGCCGCGCCCTCCTTCGCGGTCAGAAGCCGGATCAGCATCCCCCGAACCCCGACCGTCACCGTCCCCTCCTGCCACCTGCGCGCCGCCCGAAGGCAGGCGACCGTTTCGGCGACGCAATCCGAGGATCAGCCTGATCGCAAGCGCCGCCGGCAAGGCGGGGCCGAGCGCGGTCCGACTGTGCCAGACATACAACGAACCAAGCCCCGCAACGCGCCATGCGCGGCAGGGTGGGGGAAAAAACGCGGAAAGCGTCCATGCTGAAACCGCCAAAATCAATGCGCGGGCCAACCCCCCACGCGAATCACATCAAATCAACCTGAGAGATCGGGGGCGGGCAAACCCGCCCCCGGAAGTTCACGTCGTTCGGGGATCAGAACGAGAAGTTCAGACCGGCCAGAACGGTGTTGTTGTCGTCCGCGCCGAGGAACGCGGTGGCACCGCCACCGAGACCATAGGTCACGTCGAGTTCCCAGTTGTTGCTCTCGTCGAGCGAGACGATCGTCTTCATCGTGCCCATCGTGTAGGTCACGCCGAGATCCCACTCATTGGTCGAACCCTGACGGGCGGCGGCAACCGAAACGCTCACATCGCCCAGCGCCTGCACGACCTTCGCCGAGGTCTTGGTCGCAGCAGCACCCTTGTTGTCGCCGGTGACCGAGAAGGTGGTGTCGCCCATCTTGTAGGTCAGCGTGGCCTTGGCGGCGCCATTGCCATTGTCGTCAGCAGTCGTGCCAGCGGCCGACAGCGAGAAGGCGTCAAGCGAGGCGCCGAACTTCCACGACGATTCCTGATCGTTGATGTCGGTCACGATGGCATAGGTGATCGAACCTGCCGCGCCAGAGATGGCGACGTCGCCATTCTGCGAGTCATCATAGAGGTCGTCGCTCTCGTCATTGCCGAGAACAGCCGTCACGCCGGCGTAGCCGATCGTGATCGCGCCGGCGCCGAGGGTCGTCCCCTGCGCGTCGCACTCTTTGTCCGCGAGGTCGACGATGCAGCCGTTGCCGATGTCGTTCGACCAGCCGATCGACATGCCACCATCAGTTGTGGTCGACGCCGAAAGACCGATGTCGATACCGTTATTGATGGTCGCAGCGGCAGCGCCAGTGTCGATAACGCTGACTTCAGCCTTGCCCGACCAGCTGATTTCGGCCGACGCCATGCCCGCGGTCATCACCAGGGCAGTGGTAGCGAACA
>CAYYJB010000097.1:0-6491 GCA_964472135.1 uncultured Gemmobacter sp. | reverse complement strand
TCAGCTGCACCCGCTGGTGGCGCCGCAGGTGTTGCACTTCATGCAGGTGCCGTTGCGCACCAGCGTGAAGTTGCCGCACTCGCCGCAGCTGTCGCCCTCGTAGCCCTGCATCCGCGCGCGCGCCCGGGCGTCGATCGCGGGCTCGATCCCGGCCGAGACCTGCACCGCCGCCATCGTCGCGACCGCGCCCGTGTCGAGCGCGAGCGCCGAGGCCGTCGCCATCCCGCCCTTCAGCACCACCAGTTCCTGCGGCACGCGCTTGCGCAGATAGCCCGTCGAGCTGATCTGGCGCAGCACCTCGAGGCCGCGGCTCGCGGCGTCGTCCGTGACGGGGGCGATGTTGCGCTTGCCCTCCTCGTCGCCCCGCCCGAGATCGTCGAAGCTCGCGCCCTGCGGCTTCACATGGGCAAGGTCCGTGCGGTCGAGATAGCTCACCGCCAGTTCGCGGAAGATGTAGTCGAGGATCGAGGTCGCGTTCTTGATCGAGTCGTTGCCCTGCACCATGCCCGCGGGCTCAAACCGGGTGAAGGTGAAGGCCTCGACGAACTCCTCGAGCGGCACGCCGTATTGCAGCCCGACCGAGACGGCGATGGCGAAGTTGTTCATCATGGCGCGGAAGCCCGCGCCTTCCTTGTGCATGTCGATGAAGATCTCGCCCAGCCGCCCGTCGCCGTATTCGCCGGTCCGCAGATAGACCTTGTGGCCGCCGACGATGGCCTTCTGGGTATAGCCCTTGCGCCGCTCGGGCAGGCGTTCGCGGGCGCGCACCATCTCGCGCACGATCACCTTCTCGACGATCTTTTCGGCGAGCACGACCGCCTTTTCCTGCGCGCTGCCCGAGGCGAGGATCTCTTCGGCCTCGGCGTCATCCTCGACAAGCGAGGCCGCGAGCGGCTGGCTCAGCTTCGAGCCGTCGCGATAGAGCGCGTTCGCCTTGATCCCGAGGCTCCAAGACAGTTCATAGGCCGCGAGCGTGTCGGCGATAGAGGCCGAATTGGGCATGTTGATCGTCTTCGAGATCGCGCCCGAGATGAAGGGCTGCGCCGCCGCCATCATGCGGATGTGGCTTTCGACCGAGAGATAGCGCGTGCCCTTCTTGCCGCAGGGGTTGGCGCAATCGAAGACGGCATAATGCTCGGGCCGCAGGAACGGCGCGCCCTCGAGCGTCATCGTCCCGCAGACATGGTCGTTCGCGGCATCGACCTGCGCCTTGGTGAAGCCCAGATGGCGCAGCATGTCGAAGGACGGATCGGCGAGCTTCTCGGCCGGGATGCCGAGCGTGCCCTTGCAGAAATCCTCGCCCAGCGTCCACTGGTTGAAGACGAAGCGGATGTCGAAGGCAGATGGCAGCGCGGCCTCGATCCGCTCGATCTCGGCGGGGCCGAAACCGTGGCCAATCAGTGCGGTGTGGTTGATGCCCGGCGCGTTGCCGAGGCTGCCGTGCCCGACCGCATGGGCCACGATCTCGCCGACCTGCGCGGGCGCATAGCCGAGTTTCTCGAGCGCCGCCGGCACCGACTGGTTGATGATCTTGAAATAGCCCCCGCCCGCGAGCTTCTTGAATTTCACGAGCGCGAAGTCGGGCTCGATCCCGGTCGTGTCGCAATCCATGACAAGGCCGATCGTCCCGGTGGGCGCGATCACGGTCGCCTGCGCGTTGCGATAGCCATGCGCCTCACCAAGCGCCAGCGCCTCGTCCCACGCCGTGCGGGCAAGGGCCACGAGCGACGCGTCGGGGCAGTTCGCGGCGTCGAGCGCGACGGGCGCCACGTTCACCGCCTCATAGCCCGTCGTGGCGCCATGGGCGGCGCGGCGGTGGTTGCGGATGACGCGCAGCATGTGCTCGCGGTTCTTGGCATAGCCCGGGAAGGGGCCAAGCTCGGCCGCCATCTCGGCCGAGGTCGCGTAGGACACGCCCGTCATGATCGCGCTCAGCGCGCCGCAGAGCGCGCGGCCCGCGTCGGAATCATAGCTGAGGCCCATGTTCATCAGGAGGCCGCCGATATTGGCATAGCCGAGCCCGAGCGTGCGGAAGTCGTAGGAGCGCTGCGCGATCTCCCTTGAGGGGAACTGCGCCATGAGCACGCTGATCTCGAGCGTGACGGTCCAGAGGCGGGTCGCGTGGACATAGCCTTCCGCATCGAAGCGCCCGCCGGCAAAGAACGTCAGCAGGTTCATCGAGGCGAGGTTGCAGGCCGTATCATCGAGGAACATGTATTCCGAGCAGGGGTTCGAGCCCCGGATCGGGCCGTCGGCCGGGCAGGTGTGCCAGGCGTTGACGGTGTCGTGGAACTGGATGCCGGGGTCGGCGCAGGCCCAGGCGGCGTGGCCGACCTGATCCCACAGCTCGCGCGCCTTCAGCGTCTTGGCGACCTTGCCGTCGGTGCGCCGCAGGAGCGCCCAGTCGCCATCCTCGCGCACCGCGCGCAGGAAGGCATCCGTGACGCGCACCGAATTGTTCGAGTTCTGCCCCGAGACCGAGATATAGGCCTCGCTGTCCCAGTCGGTGTCATAGGTCGGGAACTCGATGCTGTCATAGCCCTGGCGGGCGTATTGCAGCACGCGGTTGACGTAGGTTTCCGGGATCATCGCCTTCTTGGCGGCGCGGATCGCGGCCTTCAGCGCGTCGTTGCGGGCGGGGTCGGTGGCATCCGCGATGGTGCCGTCCCAGCCCCGGATCGCGGCGAAGATGTCGTTCAGCCGCGCCTCATGGGCCTTCGATCCGGCAACGAGGCTCGCGACCTTCTGCTCTTCGATCACCTTCCAGTTGATGAACGCCTCGATGTCGGGGTGGTCCATGTCGCAGATGACCATCTTGGCCGCGCGCCGCGTGGTCCCGCCCGACTTGATCGCGCCCGCCGCTCGGTCGCCGATCTTGAGGAACCCCATCAGCCCCGAAGACCGCCCCCCGCCCGAGAGCTTCTCGCCCTCGCCGCGCAGCGAGGAGAAATTGGTGCCGGTGCCCGAGCCATACTTGAACAGCCGCGCCTCGCGCACCCACAGGTCCATGATCCCGCCCTCGTTCACGAGGTCGTCCGAGACCGACTGGATGAAGCAGGCGTGCGGCTGCGGGTGTTCATAGGCCGATTCGGACTTCACGAGCTTGCCCGTCCGGTGGTCGACATAGAAATGCCCCTGGCTCGGGCCGTCGATGCCATAGGCCCAGTGCAGGCCGGTGTTGAACCATTGCGGGCTGTTCGGCGCCGCCATCTGGCGGGCGAGCATGGCGCGCATCTCGTCGTAATAGGCGCGCGCATCGGCTTCGGCGGTGAAATAGCCGCCCTTCCAGCCCCAATAGGCCCAGGCACCCGCCAGCCGGTCGAAGACCTGGCGCGCCGAGGTCTCGCCCACGAAGCGCGCGCCCTCGGGCAGCGCGGCAAGCGCCACCTCATCGGCGACCGAGCGCCAGAGGAATTCGGGCACGCCCTTTTCGCGCACGCGCTTCAGCCGCGCCGGAACGCCCGCCTTGCGGAAGTATTTCTGCGCCAGCACGTCCGAGGCGACCTGGCTCCAGCTTTCGGGAACCTCGACGCTGTCGTTGCGAAACACGATGCTGCCATCGGGGTTCCGGATCTCGGATACCGTGGTGGTGAAGGCGATGCCGCCATAGGCACCACCGGTTTCGGTGGTGAACTTCCGCTCGATCTTCATGCCCCTACTCCGTTTCTGACGCCGGCTTTGCGCCGGTCGTGCGGGTCCGTCGCCCGTTCTGGTCGGCGCAGCCAAAAGCTCTCAATCCCCGCCATGCAGCAGGATTTGGTCGCCCGTTCGGACGATGGAGTAGCTCTCGATCTGCGCGTCACCCACTAGATTTGGTGGGTCAACGAGCACAATCCCCAAATTGTCGTAAATCGCTGGGGCTGGCAACTGAAATTCTTGCGGGGGAGCCAATTATTTTCGCTCACGCCGCCCATGCCAACGGCACGGTCGTGCGAAGGGTCGCGCCAAACGGCCTGCCTGGGCAAATCGCCCCACCTGCGACGAACGGCGGCACCCCCTGGGGCGGGGCAACCCTTCAGCCCGGCGCGGCCTCGGCCCCATCGGTGAACTGAAGGCGCGCGAGGCGGGCATAGAGCCCGCCCTCGGCCACGAGGCTGTCGTGCGTGCCCTGCGCCACGATCCGGCCGCGGTCGAACACCACGATCCGGTCGGCGCGCTTTACCGTCGCGAGCCGGTGCGCCACGACGATGGTCGTGCGCCCCTCGGCCAGCCGCTCGACCGCCGCCTGCACCGCGCGCTCGCTCTCGGCATCGAGGGCCGAGGTCGCCTCGTCGAGCAGCAGCACCGGCGCATCGCGCAGGATCGCGCGCGCGATCGCGATGCGCTGGCGCTGCCCCCCCGACAGCAGCATCCCCCGCTCGCCCAGCACGGTCGCATAGCCCTCGGGCAGGCGGGTGATGAAGTCGTGCGCGGCGGCGGCGCGCGCGGCGGCCTCGACCTCGGCATCCGTCGCATCGGGCCGGCCGAAGCGGATGTTCTCGCGCGCCGAGGTCGAGAAGATCACCGGATCCTGCGGCACGAGCGCCATGGCACCCCGGAAATCGGCCCGCGCCATGTCGCGCAGGTCGATCCCGTCGAGCGTGATGCGCCCTGCCTCGGGGTCATAGAAGCGCAGGATCAGTTGCAGGATCGTCGTCTTGCCCGCCCCCGAGGGGCCCACCAGCGCCACCGTCTCGCCGGGGCGGATGTGCAGGCCGATCCCGCTCAGCACCGCCGCGCCGGGGCGCGTCGGATAGGCGAACCCCACACCCTCAAAGGCGATCTCGCCGCGCAGCGGGCGCGGCAGGGCAACCGGATGGTCGGGGTCGCGGACGGTGTCGGTCGTGCCCAGAAGCTCGACCAGCCGCTCGGTCGCGCCCGCCGCGCGCTGCAACTCGCCCCACACCTCCGAGAGCGCGCCGACGGCGGCGGCGACCATGATCGCATAGATCACGAACTGAACGAGCTCTCCGGGTGTCATCACACCCGCGCGCACGTCATGCGCGCCCACCCACATCACCCCGACGATGCCCGCGAAGACAAGGAAGATCACGATCACCGTCATCGCCGCCCGCGTCGCGATGCGCCGGCGCGCGGCGTCGAAGCTGGCCTCGGTGATGCGCGCGAACTCGGCCCGGCTTGCGCCCTCATGCGTGAAGGCCTGCACCGTCTGCACCGCGCCAAGCGCCTCGGCCGCGTTGCCCGACGAGGCCGCGATCCAGTCCTGCGTCTGCCGCGAGAGGCCCCGCAGCCGGCGGCCGAGCACGATGATCGGCACGATCACCCCCGGCACCACAAGGAGCACCAGCCCCGTGAGCTTGGCCGAACTGACCGCCAGCAGCACGAGCCCGCCCGCGAGGATCAGGATGTTGCGCAGCGCCACCGAAACGGATGTCGCGATGACGGCGAGCACGAGCGTCGTGTCGGTGGTGAGGCGGCTCAGCACCTCGCCCGTCATCATCCGCTCGTAGAAGGCAGGCGACAGGCCGAGGATGCGGTCGAAGAGCGCGCGGCGGATGTCGGCCACCACCCGCTCGCCCAGCCGCGTGACGAGCCAGAAGCGCAACCCGGTGCCGAGCGCGAGCAGCGCCGCGATGCCCAAGGCGGCCGCGAAATAGCTGTCGAGCAGTTCCACCCCTTCGCCGAAGCCATCGACCACCCGCCGCACCGCGATCGGCAGGATGAGCGAGACCCCCGCCGTCAGCACGAGCGCGACGGCCGCCGCCGCGATCAGCGCGCGATAGGGAGCAAGAAAGGGCGCGAGGGCCGCAAGCGCACCGACCCGGCGCGATTTGGGCCGGCTTTCGTCTGGGGCGTCGGGTCTGTGCATCGGGCCTTCGGCGCGGTCGTCAGACCACGCGCTCCACCATCATCTTCTTGATCTCGGCGATGGCCTTGGCCGGGTTCAGGCCCTTGGGGCAGGTCTTGGCGCAGTTCATGATGGTGTGGCAGCGATAGAGCTTGAAGGGATCCTCGAGCTGGTCGAGCCGCTCGCCCGTCGCCTCGTCCCGCGAATCGATGATCCAGCGATAGGCATGCAGGAGCGCGGCCGGCCCGAGGTAGCGGTCGCCGTTCCACCAGTAGGATGGACAAGAGGTCGAGCAGGACGCGCACATCACGCATTCATAGAGCCCGTCGAGCTTCTTGCGGTCCTCGATCGACTGGCGCCACTCCTTGCCCGGGCGGTTCGTCTTGGTCTCGAGCCAGGGCATGATGCTCGCGTGCTGGGCGTAGAAATGCGTGAGGTCGGGGATCAGGTCCTTGATGACGGGCATGTGCGGCAGCGGATAGATCTTCACGTCGCCCTTGATCTCGTCCATCCCGAAGATGCAGGCGAGCGTGTTGCCCCCGTCGATGTTCATCGCGCAGGAGCCGCAGATCCCCTCGCGGCACGACCGGCGGAAGGTCAGCGTCGGGTCGACCTTGCTCTTGATCCAGATGAGCGCGTCGAGAACCATCGGCCCGCAATCGTCGAGATCGACGAAATAGGTGTCGAGGCGGGGGTTCTCGCC
>CAYYJB010000096.1:0-6702 GCA_964472135.1 uncultured Gemmobacter sp. | reverse complement strand
TCTGAGCCGACACCCGAGGGAGGAGAGCATGGACGACCATATCCGCACCTATCGCAACCCCGGCACCTGGGTCGTGCGGGTGGGCGGCGCCGTCATCGCCGAGACGCGCGCGGCGGTCGAGCTGCACGAGGGCACCCGCCCGCCGGTTATCTATTTCCCCCGCGCCGATGTCGCGATGGCGATGCTCGAACCGAGTGCCACGCGCACGACCTGCCGCCACAAGGGCGAGGCGCGCTATTTCTCGATCGTGACGAAAAGCGCGACCCTGCCCGACGCGGTCTGGAGCTACGAGACGCCCAAGGCGGGGCTCGAGGCGATCGCGGGGCATCTCGCCTTCTATCCCGACAGGGTAACGATCGAACGGATGTGAACCGAGGGCAGAGGGGGCGCGGATGGGATGGCTCGCGGATGAATCAGGGCTCGGCAAGCGGGCGGCGAATTTCGTGCCGCTCACGCCCCTGTCGTTCCTTCAGCGCGCGGCGGATGTGTTCCCCGACCGCGAGGCGGTGGTCTATGGCGATGTCCGGCGCAGCTATGCCGAATATCACGCCCGGGTGAGCCGCCTGGCCGGCGCCCTTTCCGCCGCGGGGATCGTGCCGGGCGATGTGGTGGCGACGATCCTGCCCAACATCCCCGCGCAGGCCGAGGCGCATTTCGGCGTGCCGGCGGCGGGCGCGATCCTCAACACCGTCAACACGCGGCTCGATGCGGGCACGATCGCCTATATCCTCGGCCACGGCGGGGCGAAGATCGTGCTGTGCGACACGGCCTTCCTGCCCGTGCTCGACCAGGCGCTCGCCCTCGATCCCGCCCTTGCGCCGCGCATCATCGAGGTGCCCGACCCGGTCGCGGGGCTCGCACCCTCGGGCCGGCACATGGTCTATGAGGATTTCATCGCCACCGGCGCGCCGGACCACCCCTGGATCATGCCCGGGGACGAGTGGGAGAGCCTCGCGCTCAACTACACCTCGGGCACGACGGGTCGGCCCAAGGGCGTCGTCTATCATCACCGCGGCGCCTATCTGATCGCGATGGGCACGGTCGTGAGCTGGCGGCTCATGCTCTTTCCCCGCTATCTCGCGATCGTGCCGCTCTTTCACTGCAACGGCTGGTGCCACACCTGGATGCTGCCGGTGCTGGGCGGAACGCTCGTGTGCTGCCGCGACATCACCGCGCGCGCGATCTATGCCGCCATCGCGGATGAGCGCGTCACCCATTTCGGCGGCGCGCCGATCGTGCTCGGCCTCATCGTCAATGCCCGCGCCGAGGACCGGCGGGAATTTTCGCACACGGTCGAGGTCTTCACCGCCGGCGCCCCGCCGCCGGCCGCGATCCTCGGCGCGATCGAGCCGCTCGGCTTCAACGTCACGCAGGTCTACGGTCTGACCGAGACCTTCGGCCATGTCACCGAATGCCTCTGGCGGGCCGAGAAGTGGGACGACCTCGAACCCGACGCGCGCGCCGCGATCAAGGCGCGCACCGGCGTCGCGATCCCGATCATGGAGGAGGTGACGGTCGTCGACCCGGCCGGCGCCCCCGTGCCGCGCGACGGCGCGGCGCTGGGAGAGATCGTGCATCGCGGCAATGCGGTGATGAAGGGCTATTACCGCGACCCGGCCGCGACCGAGGCCGCCTTTGCCGGCGGCTGGTTCCATTCGGGCGACATCGCCTTTCGCCACCCCGACGGCTACATCAAGATCGCCGACCGCGCCAAGGACATCATCATCTCGGGCGGCGAGAACATCAGCTCGGTCGAGGTCGAGGGCGTGCTCGCGCATCATCCGGCGGTGGCGCTTGTCGCCGTCGTCGCCATGGCCGACGATAAATGGGGCGAGGTGCCCTGCGCCTTCGTCGAGACGAAGCCCGGCGCCGAGGTGACGGAGGCCGACCTCATCGCCTTTGCGCGAGGGCGCATCGCGGGCTTCAAGACGCCCAAGCGCGTGGTGTTCGGCGAGTTGCCCAAGACCTCGACCGGCAAGGTGCAGAAGTTCGAACTGCGCGCCCGCACCCGCGCGCTTGCGGCCGATCCGGGCTGAGGCAGCGGGGGCGGCGGCGCATGCAGATCGTCCTGCACATCGGCGCCCACGCCACGAACGAAGAGGCGCTCCTGCGCGCGCTGCTCGCCAACCACGACCGGCTGCACGATCGCGGCATCGCGGTGCCCGGGCCCGCACGCTATCGCGACCTCTTGCGCGACGTCATCACGCGGCTCGAGGGGGTCGAGGCGGCCGAGGGTAGCGGCGATCTGATCCTCGATGAAATCGGGGTCGCCCCCGAGGCGGACCGCGTGATCCTGTCCTATCCGCACGCGATGGGCTTTCCGGTCGGCGCGGTCGGGCGCGAGTTGCTCTATCCCTCGGCCACCCGTCGGATCGGGGCGCTGCTGCGGCTGTTCGAGGGGCATGAGGTGACGCTCGCGCTCGGCCTGCGCAGCCCCGTGACATGGCTGCCCGACATCTTCGCGCGCCAGACCGCCAAGACCGAGGCCGAGTTCTTCGCCAGGGTCGATCTGCACGCGCTGCGCTGGTCGCATCTGGTCACCCGCCTTGCCGACCTGCGCCCAACCGGCGGGATGATCGTCTGGTCGGACGAAGGCGCGCCGCTGGGTTGGCCGGCGATCATCGGGGCGGTCGCCGGCGTCGGCTGGGATTTCCGCCTGGCGGAAACCGACGCGATCGCGCGCACGCTGCTGCCCGAGGCGGCCGCGCGCGCCCTCGCCCTGCGCCTCGCGCAATTCGATCCGCCGGACGCCCGAAGCTGGGCGGCCCTTGTCGCCGATCATCTGCGCGATCACGCCGACCCCTCGGCATCGGAGGTCGAGATCGCCCTCGACGGCTGGACGCAACCCCTCGTTGATCTGCTGGCCGCGCGGCACGAGGTCGATCTGGCGCGCATCGCCGCCCTGCCCGCCGTCACCTGGCTGGGCTGAAGCCAGGGAAATGGGGCTTGCGAGGCGCTGCCGCCTTGGCTACACAGCGCGCCGTTGGGGCGTCGCCAAGCGGTAAGGCAGCGGTTTTTGGTACCGCCATTCCCAGGTTCGAATCCTGGCGCCCCAGCCACCCGCCTTCGTCGATCGAAATCGCCGCGCGCCATGGCTGGCATAAGTTTTCCGCTTGATTCCCGGCCGGCGCCGCGTTGAACGAAAGGCTTGTCGCAATTCCGCGGCGCTGCTAGGAGGGAGGTGTTTTTCGTTGCAAGGCCGATTTTGACGATCAGGTTATTTGAGGTGACTCCATGCGAAGTGCTCTGGTGTGCGGTGCGGGCGGTTTCATTGGCGCGCATCTGGTGACACGATTGAAGCGCGAAGGGTTCTGGGTCCGGGGCGTGGACCTCAAGTTTCCCGAATACGGCGAGACGGCAGCCGATGATTTCGTGATCGCCGACCTGCGCGAACCCGGCAACTGCCGCGCCGTGATCGATCGCCGCTTCGACGAGGTCTATCAGCTGGCCGCCGACATGGGCGGGGCGGGCTTCATCTTCACCGGCGAGAACGACGCCGACATCATGCACAATTCGGCGACGATCAACCTCAACATCCTCGACGCCTGCCATAAGCGCAACGTGCGGCGGATCTTCTACAGCTCCTCGGCCTGCATGTATCCCGAGCACAACCAGACCGACCCCGACGCGCCCGTGACGCGCGAGGACAGCGCCTATCCGGCCAACCCGGACAGCGAATACGGCTGGGAGAAGCTCTTTTCCGAGCGGCTCTATCTCGCCTATGCGCGCAACCACGGGATCGAGGCGCGGGTCGCGCGCTATCACAACATCTTCGGCCCCGAAGGGTCGTGGACGGGCGGGCGGGAAAAGGCCCCCGCCGCGCTCTGCCGCAAGGTCGCCGAGGCGCCCGAGGGCGGCGCGATCGAGATCTGGGGCGACGGACGGCAGACGCGCTCCTTCCTCTATGTCGAGGACTGCCTCGACGCGACGCTGCGCCTCACCCGGTCCGAGAGCTTCGCGGGCCCCGTCAACATCGGCTCCGAAGAGATGGTCACGATCAACGACCTTGCGCGGATCGTGATGGATGTCGCGGCCAAGCCGCTTGCCATCCGGCACATCCCCGGTCCGCAGGGGGTGCGCGGTCGCAATTCGCACAACGACCTCATCCGCGAGAAGCTCGGCTGGGAGCCGCGCCTGACGCTGCGCGACGGGATCGCGCGCACCTATCCCTGGATCGCCCGGCAGGTCGAAGCCGCGCGTGGCCGCAACGCCTGATCGCACCGAACGGAGGTTTCCATGCGTCCCAGATTGTCCGTCTTCGGTCTTGGCAAGCTCGGCGCGCCGATGCTTGCGGTCTTTGCCCGCAAGGGGTTCGAGGTCATCGGCACCGACCTCAACCCTGCCTTTGTCGCCGCGATCAACGACGGCCGCGCCCCGGTCGAGGAGCCGGGCCTGGCCGAGATGATCGCCGCGAACCGCGCGCGGCTGCGCGCGACGCTCGACCCCGCCGAGGCGGTGGCGGGGTCGGACGCGAGTTTCATCATCGTCCCCACGCCCAGCGGCGCGGACGGGTTCTTCCGCAACGACTACCTCATCGCCGCGCTCGAGGCGATCGGGCGCGCGATCCGCGCCAAGGCGGGCTATCACCTCGTCGTCGTCACCTCGACGGTCATGCCCGGCGCCACGGGCGGCATCCTGCGCGAGACGCTCGAGCGCGCCTCGGGCCGCCGCGTCGGCCCCGATCTGGGGCTCTGCTACAACCCCGAGTTCATCGCGCTCGGCAGCGTGGTGCGCGACATGCTCAACCCCGACATGATCCTGATCGGCCAGTCCGACGCGAAGGCGGGCGACATGCTCGAGGCCATCTATCGCGAGAGTGTCGAGAGCGCGCCGGACTATCAGCGCATGAACCTCGTCAATGCCGAACTCTGCAAGATCGCCGTCAACACCTATGTCACGACGAAGATCAGCTATGCCAACATGATCGCGGGCATGTGCGACCGCCTGCCCGGCGCGGACGCCGATGTGGTGACGCATGCGCTCGGTGCCGACAGCCGCATCGGTCGGAAATACATCCGGGGGGCCATCGCCTATGGCGGCCCGTGTTTCCCGCGCGACAACAAGGCCTTCGCGGCCCTCGGCCGCAGCCTCGGGGTGCGGACCGATCTGGCCGAGGCGACGGACGCGATCAATGCCCACCAGACCGATCGCCTTGTCGCCGCCGTCGCGGGGCTGGCCGCGCCTGGGGCCGAGGTCGCGATCCTCGGCCTCGCCTACAAGCCCCACACCCCCGTGATCGAGGAGAGCCAGGGCCTCGGGCTCGCGCGCGCGCTCGGGGCGCGCGGGTATCGGCTGCGGATCACCGATCCGGCCGCGATGGCGTCCCTGCCGCCCCATGCGACCGATGGCGCGGGCACGATGCGCCGCTGCGCCACGGCCGCCGAGGCGATGGCGGGCGCCGATGTCGCCGTGATCATGACCGCCTGGCCGGAATACCGCACGCTCGACCTCGCGGCGCCGGGCGGGCCGTCGGCCGTCATCGACCCCTGGCGGATGCTCGACCCCGGCGCGATCCCCCCGCAGGTCACGCTCCTGCGCCTCGGGGCCATGCCCGCGGGCGCGCCCCACGCCGCACCGGCACGCAAGGTGGCGTCATGATCTCGCTCATCCTCTATGGCCGCAACGACAGCTATGGCTACAACCTGCACAAGCGCGCGGCGCTCAGCCTCAACTGCATGGCCGAGGTCTTGACCGCCCCGGGCGACGAGATCCTTTTTGTCGACTACAACACCCCCGATGATTTTCCGACCTTCCCCGAGGCCATCGCCGACACGCTGACACCCCGTGCGCGCGAGATGCTGCGAACCTTCCGCGTCCGCCCGAGGGTGCACGAGGAACGCTTCGCCGCGCGCACCCATCTCAAGGCGCTCGAACCCGTGTCGCGCAACGTGGCGGCGCGCCGGTCGAACCCGGCGAACCGCTGGATCCTCTCGACCAACACCGACATGATCTTCGTGCCCCGCACCGGCCCCTCGCTCAGCGAGGCGGTCGCCGACCTGCCGGCGGGCTTCTATTGCGCGCCGCGCTTCGAGCTGCCCGAGACCTTGTGGGAGGGGTTCGACCGCCTCGACCCGCGGGGCGTCATCGCGGATGTGCGCGCGCTCGGCGCTCGGCTGCACCTCAACGACATCGTGCTCGGCTCCGACCTCATACGCTATGACGCGCCGGGCGATTTCCAGCTGATCTCGCGCGAGGATTTCTTCGCCATCAACGGCTTCGACGAAGAGATGCTGCTGGGCTGGCACGTCGATTCGAACATCTCGAAGCGGCTGCGCCTCATGCATGGCGAGGTGGGCGACGCCGCCCCCTTCGTCTACGGCTATCACTGCGACCACACCCGCCAGGTGACGCCCGCCCACGCCCACCGGAGCGCGCAGAACGATTCCGCCCGCTTCGTCGACGGCCTGACCGAGCCGGGGCTGCCCTATCAGGCCGACTGGGGCCTCGCCTCGGTCGAGATCGAGGAGACGCGCCTCGGCGCCAGCGTCGCGGGCAGCTATCGCGCGGCCCTCGAGGCCGCGATCAAGGCCCCGCTCGAAGCTCCAATCATCTCGCCCTACCGCGCAGAATCCTACGACAAGGTGCCCGCCCCGCCCGAGCATGTGCTGCCCTTCCTGCTCGACATCTTCGCAAGCTACCCCCGCTCGACCCGCCTTCTGTGGCTGGGCGCCAAGGGCCCCCTGCTCGAGATGTTCGCGGATG
>CAYYJB010000095.1:0-6751 GCA_964472135.1 uncultured Gemmobacter sp. | reverse complement strand
CCGGTCGGGTGGAACTGCACGAACTCCATGTCCTGCAAGGGCAGGCCCGCACGCGCGGCCATCCCGCCCCCGTCGCCCGTGCAGGTATGGGCCGAGGTCGCACTGAAATAGGCCCGCCCGTAGCCCCCCGTCGCGAGCACCACGAGCTTGGCGTTGAAGACATGGATCGTGCCGTCCTCGAGCCGCCAGGCCACCACGCCCGTGCAGCGCCCGTCGGTGATGATGAGGTCGAGCGCGAAATGCTCGATGTAGAACTCGGCGTTGTGGCGCAGGCTCTGGCCATAGAGCGTGTGCAGGATCGCATGCCCCGTGCGGTCGGCCGCGGCACAGGTGCGCTGGACGGGCGGGCCCTCGCCGAACTCGGTGGTGTGGCCGCCGAAGGGGCGCTGATAGATGCGCCCGTCCTCGGTGCGCGAGAAGGGCACGCCGTAGTGCTCGAGCTCATAGACCGCCTTCGGCGCCTCGCGCGCGAGGTATTCCATCGCGTCGGTGTCGCCCAGCCAGTCCGAGCCCTTGACGGTGTCGTACATGTGCCAGTGCCAGTGGTCGGGGCCCATGTTGCCAAGGCTCGCGGCGATCCCGCCCTGGGCGGCGACGGTGTGGCTGCGGGTCGGGAAGACCTTCGTCACGCAGGCCGTGCGCAGGCCCTGCTCGGCCATGCCGAGGGTCGCGCGCAGGCCCGACCCGCCCGCCCCCACCACGACAACGTCGTAGTCGTGCGTCTCGTAGGGATAAGCTGCCATCTGCCCGTCTCTCCTGCCCTGTCAGAGCGCGATCCGCGCGAGCGCGAAGAGCCCCGTTGCCGTGATCAGATGCGACAGGATCACCGTCCCCGCGATCAGCGCGTGCCGCGCTCCGCCGCGCGCGTAATCCTCGAACATCATCTGCGCCCCCTTGCGGAAATGCGCCATGGTCGCGACGAGGACAAGGCCCGTCAGGATCGCGACGAAGGGATGCGCGAAAGTCGCCACCACCTCTTCATGCGTGCCGCCGAGCGCGCGGCCGAAGACGATCACGAACACCGGCAGACCGAGCGCGAGGCCCGCCCCGCTCAGGCCCATGAAGATGTGATGCGCGGTTCCCGCCCGGGCCGATCCCTGCCCCGTTGCCCGCTTGCGGTCGGTCAGAAACGCCATGATGCCCCCCTCAGACCAGCACGATCGTCAGCGCGGTCAGCACGAACGCCCCGATCAGGCAGGCGATCCCCGACCGCTCGGCCGTCGCGACCTCGAGCCCGCGCCCCGAATCGAACCACAGGTGCCGCAACCCCGCGAGCAGGTGATACCACAGCGCCCAGGCCGAGGCCGCCAGCACGAGGTCCCCCAGCCACGACCGCAGCACCCAGTCGGCAACCGCGAAATACCCGGGCCCCGTCGCCGCCGCCAAGAGCCACCACACCACCAGCACGACCCCGACGATCAGCCCGTTGCCGGTGATCCGCGTCAGGATCGACACGATCGCCGTGATCGGCAGACGGTAAATCTGCAGATGGGGTGAGAGGGGGCGCCCCGTGCGTCGTGCCTCTGCCATGGATCAGCTCCGTTCCTGACCGCCACCCGTTTTCTCTATCAGGTTTCTCGCCCGTGTCACGCGGCGAAGGCGATCCGATGCGGCATCGCAGCGTCACGATCGCAGCGCGCGCGGCGCGGTGTGGCCATCCGTCGCATGGGGCCCGGCGCCCCCTCAGAGGGCGCCGAGCTTCATCGCCGGGTCGTAGTCGCCGGGCACATCCTTGGTGACGGCCTGCGCGCAGCGCATCGTCCCGCTCGCGGCATCGAAGGCATAGGCGGGGCTGCCGTAAAGCTCCCACCCCTTCGCCAGCGCCTCGGTCACCTTGTGGCAGAAGGCCGAGGTGTCCTCCGCCGTCAGCAGTCGATAGGCGCGCATTCTGCCCCCCTCAGCCGAAGGGCCAGGGGCCGAGCAGCCCGTGCACCCAGCCCACGATCCCATAGGTCACCAGCACCACGCCCCCCGCCGCCGCATCGCGCCGCGCGCCGCCCTTGGGCGCGGGCGGCGTCCAGTTGGCCTCGGCGCGGTTGATCACGACGATCGCGACCACCGCCCAGACGCCAAGCCCGCCAAAGAGGATGATCCCGGCCGCATCGCCGCGCAGCAGCAGATGCGCGAAGGCCCAGAGCGCGAAGCCCGTCAGCATCGGGTGGCGCACCCGCTGGCTCAGCGCGCCCTTCGCCATGCCGATGCCGAAGACGTAGAAGGCGATCAGCACGAGCAGGTTGTTGAGGTGGCGTGCCCACTCGCCCGGCACCCAGACCGGCATGCCGGGGTCGGCCGCGCGATAGCCCCAGATCATGAATAGGACCGAGGCGAGCAGAAGCACGCTCGCCACCCCGCGCCCGCGCTCGCCCATCCGCGCGCGATGCGCGGGTGCCGCGCGTTTCCACAGATGCCCCGCCCACCAGAGCGCGACGCCCAGAAACAGAATCGTCAGTCCCATCCCTTGCCCCTCCGCCAGCCGCGCCGTCAGGTGTCGAGGTTCTCGACGCTGAGGGCATTGGCCTGAATGAATTCGCGCCGCGGTTCGACGACATCGCCCATGAGCTTGGTGAAGATGTCGTCGGCCTCGGCCAGATCGTCGACCCGCACCTGCAGAAGCGTCCGCGCCACGGGGTCGAGCGTCGTTTCCCAGAGCTGCTCGGGGTTCATCTCTCCGAGGCCCTTGTAGCGTTGCAGGCTCAGGCCCTTTTCCCCCTCGGCCAGTACGGCGGCGAGCAACTCGCTCGGCCCGTGGATGGTCTGCTCGCGGTCCTTGCGGACAAGGCGCGCGGGGGCCGCATAGACCTCGCGCAGGGCGGCGGTGTGGGCGCCGAGGCGGCGCGCCTCGCCCGAGCGCAGAAGCTGGCCGTCGATGACGCGCACCTCTTCGACGCCGCGCAGCATCCGCGACAGCCGCAGCCCGTGGTCCTGCGTCGGCCGGCCCTGCCAGCCCTTTTCATACTCGGGCGCGACCAGATCGAGCCGCGCCGCCACCCGGTCGGCCACGCCCTGCGAGTCGCGGTCGACCTCGCCGGGCAGCAGCGCGCCCGCGATCGTCGCCTGTTCGAGGACGGGGCGCGATTGATGGGCCGGGAACGCCCCGAGGATGCGCCGCACCGCCCGCGCCTCGTCGACGACGCGGGCAAGATCGGCGCCCGACAGCGCCTCGCCGGTGCCGAGCCGCAGGACCGCCCCGTCCGTCCCCTGCGCCACGAGGTAATCCTCGAGCGCCGCCTGATCCTTGAGATAGACCTCCGACTTGCCGCGCGCGACCTTGTAGAGCGGCGGCTGCGCGATGTAGAGGAACCCCCCCTCGATCACCTGCGGCATCTGGCGGAAGAAGAAGGTCAGGAGCAGCGTGCGGATATGCGCGCCGTCCACATCGGCGTCCGTCATGATGACGATCTTGTGATAGCGCAGCTTGCCGATGTCGAATTCGTCGCGCCCGATCCCGGTGCCGAGCGCGGTGATGAGGGTGCCGATCTCCTGGCTCGAGAGCATCCGGTCGAACCGCGCGCGCTCGACGTTGAGGATCTTGCCCCGCAGCGGCAGCACCGCCTGATTGGATCGCGAGCGCCCCTGCTTGGCCGACCCGCCGGCGCTGTCGCCCTCGACGAGGAACAGCTCCGACAGCGCCGGGTCGCGCTCCTGGCAATCGGCGAGCTTGCCGGGCAGCGAGGCGACATCGAGCGCGGTCTTGCGCCGCGTCAGTTCGCGCGCCTTGCGCGCCGCCTCGCGCGCCAGCGCCGCCTCGATGATCTTGCCGACGATGACGCGGGCCGAACCGGGGTTTTCCTCGAACCACTCGCCAAGCTTTTCGGCCACGAGGCTCTCGACCGCGGGGCGGACCTCGGAACTCACCAGCTTGTCCTTGGTCTGGCTCGAGAACTTGGGGTCGGGCACCTTGACCGAGAGGACGCAGGTCAGCCCCTCGCGCGCGTCGTCGCCGGTGAACGCCACCTTTTCGCGCTTGGCGATGCCCGAGGTCTGGGCATAGCTGTTGATCGTGCGCGTCAGCGCCGCCCGATACCCCGCCAGATGCGTGCCCCCGTCGCGCTGGGGGATGTTGTTGGTGAAGGGCAGCACCGTCTCGTGATAGCTGTCGTTCCACCACATCGCGACCTCGATCCCGATCCCGTCGCGTTCGCCGGTGATGAAGATCGGCTCGGGCATGGCCGGGGTCTTGGAGCGGTCGAGATAGCGCACGAACTCGCGCACCCCCCCCTCATAGAAAAGGTCGGTGTGCAGGGGTTCGGCGGGCCGCTCGTCGTGCAGGCTGATCCGCACGCCGGAATTGAGGAAGGCCAGCTCGCGCAGGCGGTTCTCGAGCGTCTTGTAGACATAGTCGAGATTCGAGAAGGTCCGGGTCGAGGCGAGAAAGCGCACCTCGGTGCCGCGCCGGCCTTGGGCGTCGCCCGTGACGCGCAGGGGTTCGACCGTGTCGCCATGCTCGAAGCGGGCGAAATGCTCCTTGCCGCCGCGCCAGATGCGCAGCTCGAGCCACTCCGACAGTGCGTTGACGACCGACACCCCCACCCCGTGCAACCCGCCCGAGACCTTGTAGCTGTTCTGGTCGAACTTTCCGCCCGCGTGGAGCTGCGTCATGATCACCTCGGCGGCCGAGACCCCCTCTTCGGCGTGGATGTCGGTCGGGATGCCGCGCCCGTTGTCCGAGACGGAAACCGAGGAATCGGCGTGGATGCGCACCGCGACCTCGGTCGCGTGGCCCGCGAGCGCCTCGTCGATGCCGTTGTCGACGACCTCATAGACCATGTGGTGCAGGCCCGAGCCGTCGTCGGTGTCGCCGATATACATGCCGGGCCGCTTGCGGACAGCCTCCAAACCCTTGAGAACCTTGATGGACTCGGCGCCGTAGTCGTCGGCGTTGCGGGCGGCTTCGGCCATGCGGGGGCTTCCTTGACGTTGCCTGTCGGATATAGCGGCCGGCGCGGGGAATGTCACGCGCCGCAGCGCCTTCGGGTCAGCCGAACGCGATCACGATCCCCGCCCCGATCATCAGCCCGCCCGCGATGCGGTCGATCCGGCGGCGGGCGGGCGCCGAGGTCAGCGTCGCCCGCACCCGGTCGATCGAGAGCGCCACGATCAGGTTCCCCGCCATCGGCAGAAGCATCGAGAGGGCGACGATCGCGGCGATGTCGGGGCCCGTGACGCGCGAGAGATCGAAGAAGGTCGGCAGAAGGCCCATGTAGAAGAGGATCGCCTTGGGGTTGGCGAGGATCGCAGCGACCCCGGCGGCAAAGCCCGCCCAGCGCCCCGGCCGCGTCAGGCGGCTGTCGGCCGCAAGCGCCCGCCCCGCCTTGCGCCAGAGCGCCCAGCCCATGCCGAGGAACATCGCGACCGCGACCCAGCGCATGAGGCCGAGCACATCGCCCCAGACCGCCACGATCCAGTTGAGGCCGAGGATCGCCGCGAGCGGCCAGAGCCCGTCGCCAATGCTGACCCCGACCGCGAGCGGCCAGGCGGCGGCAAATCCGCCCGACAGCGCGCGCGCCCCGAGCGCCACCCACACCGGCCCCGGCGTGATGAAGAGAAGCAAGAGCGCCCCGGCATAGAGCGCAAGCTCGGCCACCCCGACCGTCACGCCTCCGCCCCCCCGATCACCGACCGCCCGCCCGCCTCGGCAACCTGCAGCCGCGCCGCATCGCCGCCCCAGTCGGCGAACAGCGCCGCTTCGGTCCCGGTCATGAAGGCCTGCGCCCCGAGCGTTGCGATGGCGGCGTGCAGGGCGGCGCGGCGCGTATCGTCGAGATGCGCCGCGACCTCATCAAGGAGCAGCACCGGCGGCGCGCCCGTCTCGGACGCGAGCGCGCGCGCGTTGGCCAGCACGATCGCGATCAGGAGCGCCTTCTGCTCTCCTGTCGAGGCCTGCGCGGCGGCGATGCCCTTGGCGGCGTGGCGCACCGCCATGTCGGCGCGCTGCGGCCCGATCAGCGTGCGCCCCGCGGCCAGATCACGCGCCCGCCCCGCGGCCCAGAGCGCGGCCAGATCGGCCTCGGTCTCGGGCGTGGGCTCGGGATAGGCGAGCGCCACCTCGGCCGCCGGAAAGGCGCCGCCGTCGTCCATCGCCGCCCCGATCCGGTCGAGCGCGGCGCGGCGGTTGGCGGCCAGCACCGCCCCGCTTGCCGCCATCTGCGCCTCGAGCGCGCCAAGCCATGCGGGCTGCGCGCCCCCCTCGCGCAAGAGGCGGTTGCGTTCGCGCAGCGCCTTCTCGAAGCGCAGCGCGGCCTCGGCGTGGCCCGGGTGGAACGACAGCGCCAGCCGGTCGAGAAAGCGCCGCCGCGCCTCGGGGGCGTCGAGCCAGAGCCGGTCCATCGCAGGGGTCAGCCACAGGATGCGCAGGACGCCCCCGAGCGCGGCCTGCGATGCCGCCTTGCCGTCGATGCGCACCTGCCGCGCGCCGCTCTCGGCCGTCGTCTCGATCTCGCGCGCGGCACCTTGGGTTTCGACCAGTGCCGCCACACGCCAGACCGTGCCGGGGGTCCGCGCCATCTCCTCGACCGGCGCGCCGCGCAGGCCGCGCCCGGGCGCGAGCATCGAGACGGCCTCGAGGATCGAGGTCTTGCCCGCCCCGTTCGCCCCCGTGATCGCGACGGGTCTGCCGTCGAGCACGAGCCGCGTCGCGGCATGCGAACGGAACTGCCCGAGTGTCAGCTCGCGGACCAGCATCGCCCCGCCGCCGGCGCCAAGGGCGCCGTCACACCCGCATCGGCATCACGACATAGACGGCGCTCGTGTC
>CAYYJB010000094.1:4804-6903 GCA_964472135.1 uncultured Gemmobacter sp. | reverse complement strand
TGTCCGATCAGACGGCGAACATCAGCAGAAGCGCGATGAGGAACGAGAAGATCCCCAGCGCTTCGGCGAAGGCGATGCCGACGAAGAGCGTCGCGGTCTGGCTCGCGGCCGCCGAGGGGTTGCGCAGCGCGCCGGCGAGGAAGTTGCCGGCAACGTGGCCCACGCCGATGCCCGCGCCGCCAAGCCCGATGGTGGCAAGGCCCGCGCCGATGAATTTGCCCATTTGAGCGATATCGCCTTCCATGTCGTCTCTCCTGTTGATTGGAATGGCTGGATTGGATGACCCTAGTGGTGGGCGTCGCCCACCGCGTCCTTGAGGTAGACGCAGGTCAGGATGGTGAAGACATAGGCCTGGATGACCGCGACCAGAACCTCGAGCGCATAGATCGCCGTCATCGCCCCGATGGCGACAGGCGAGACGATCGCGACCGAGGCGAAACCCGCGAACACCTTCAGCACCGCGTGGCCCGCCATCAGGTTCCCCGCAAGTCGGATGGAGTGGCTGACGGGACGCACGAAATAGGAGATCAGTTCGATCAGCGCGAGGATCGGCCGCAGCGCCAGCGGCGCCGACGACACCCAGAACATCGCGAGGAACCCGAGCCCCTTGCGCGCCAGCCCGAGCAGCGTGACACCGAGGAAAACTGCGAGCGCGAGCGTCGCCGTCACCGCCACATGGCTGGTGGTCGTGAAGCTCGTGGGGATGAGGCCGAGCACGTTCGCAAACAGGATGAAGAGGAAGAGCGTCAGGACATAGGGAAAATACTTCACCCCGTCATGGCCCGCGACCTCTTCGACCATGTTGTGCACGAAGCCGTACATCAGCTCGGCCACCGACTGGCTGCGCGAGGGCACGATGGCCCGGCGCCGCGTGCCCACTACCATCAGAAGCCCGATCGCGACCACCGCGAGCACGAGCCAGAGGGTGACGTTCGTGGGGGTATACCAGTGCACCGGCCCCTCGCCGAACAGGGGCTCCACGATGAACTGATCCATCGGGTGGATCTGCAATCCGCCGCCTTCTGCCGCCACGTTCCGCCCCCTCTGCACCGCGCCGGACCCATGGCCCGGCCGCGCTCAGTCTGCCTTTTCTTCCGCCCGTTTCGCCGCCTCCGCCAGCTGGCGCGCGGTTCCGAGCATCACCCGCACCCCGGCCGCGAAGCCCAGAAGCGCGAAAACCACCATGAGCAACGGCCGCGTCCCGAAGAGCGCGTCGAGCCCGTATCCGATCCCGAGCCCGACGGCCATGCCGGTCGCAAGCTCGATCACCATTCGCCACGCCGCCTCGCCCTGCGACAGGCCGCGCATCATGCCCTTGACGGGCGCCGGCGCCTTGCGCGCTTCCGACAGGCGCCGCTCCAGCGCGCGCATCCTCTCGGCATCGTCGTCTTCGGCCATCTTCGGCGCCCTTCTCGGGACCTTCGCATCTAGCCGCCGTGGGGGGGCAGAGTCAACCCGGCCGCGGCGAAGGCTAAGTTTATGGAAAGATGACATGTTCCGGCGCCGATCGGCCCGGTGGCGGATCCTCGGGCGCGCCTGCATCTTCAACCGCGCGGTTGAACGTTTCGCGCCCCGGCGCTAGTGTCGGGCCATGGATGACCCGCTTGACCGCGTCTTCGCCGCCCTCGCCGACCCGACCCGGCGGCAGATCCTTGCGATGCTGCTCGAGGATGACATGGCGGTGACGGATGTCGCGGCCCCCTTCGCGATGTCGCTTGCCGCCGTCTCGAAGCATCTGGGCGTGCTGGTGGCGGCGGGCCTCATCACGCAGGAACGGCGCGGGCGGGTGGTGTGGTGCAAGCTCGATCCCGACGCGCTGCGGCCCGCGTCGGTCTGGATGCAGGGGTTCGGACAGTTTGATCCGGTCGATCTCGACGCGCTCGAGACGCTCATTGCCGCGACATTGGCCGATCAGGACGAGGCGGATTGAGGCGCACTCAGCGCGCCTTTTCGTCGTCGCGCAGCAGGATGAGGAGGGCCACCGCCGTCAGCGCGACCCCGACCGCCACCAGCCCGGGCGGGGCGGGGCGCCCGAGCGCGACCTCCCAGCCGATCACCCAGCTTGGCGTGAGGTAGGTATAGGCCATGACCTTGGCCGA
>CAYYJB010000094.1:2153-4704 GCA_964472135.1 uncultured Gemmobacter sp. | reverse complement strand
CCTAGCCCCGCGCCCATGCCGCCCCCGCCTCGCGCAGATGCTGCACCAGCGCCTGAACCTTGGGCGTGCGGTGCAGATCGACATGCGTCACGAGCCAGAGCGGCGCCGCCCAGTCGGGGCGCGAGGGCATCGCCTGCACGAGATCGGCGCAGCGCGCCGCGACCGGATCGGCGACGAAACCGAGCCCCACGCCCGCCCGCACCGCCGCCAGCACCGCGGCCGGATCCGAGGCGCGAAATACGACGGACTCGGGCGGCACCGTCGCGGCAAGCCAGCGCTGATGCGGCGCGCGCTCGATATCGCCCTCGAAGCCAATGAAGCGGTGCCGGCCGAGATCGGCGCCCTCCTGCGGCAGCCCCTGCGCCTCGGCATAGTCGCGCGACGCCCAGATCCCCATCGGCATCGGGGCAAGCGGCAGCACCACGTTATCGGGCGCCTCGGGCCGCGCGCCGGCGCGGATCGCGACATGCGCCTCGCCATATTCCAGCCGAAAGAGCCGCGTGTCGGTGAGCAGGCGGACAAGGACGCGCGGATGGGCCTCGCGAAACCGTGCGAGCGAGGGCACGAGATCCTCGGCGATGCCCGCGACGGTCGTCACCACCAGATCGCCCGACAGTTCCGCCTCCCGGTCGCGCAGCCGCGCGGCAAGCTGGGCGAACTGGTCGGCCGCACGGTCCGCGACCGCGAGCAGGTCGCGCCCCGCCTCGGTCGGGGTGTAGCCCTTCGCATGGCGCTGAAAGAGGCGCGTGCCGATCTGACGCTCCAGCGCGTCGATGTGGCGGATGACGGTCGCGTGATGGACGCCCAGCACCTCGGCCGCGGCCGAGACCGTCCCGAGGCGCGCGACCTGCCAGGCCGTGCGCACCTCGTCCCAGTTCTCAAGCCCTTGGGTCGCGGGGGTATTCATGGCCTCGACAGTCGCGCGTTTCCCCGCTGCCCGCAAGCGCCCCTCAGTCCGAGGCCAGCGCCGCGGGCCTTGGCCCCCCCGTCGCCCAGTCGAGGAGTTCGACCGTATGCACCACGGGCACGCCCGCCTGCGCCCCGATCTGCATCATGCAGCCGATGTTGCCCGCCGCGATCAGATCGGGCGCGCGCGCCATCAGATTGGCCGCCTTGCGCGCGCCAAGCTCGGCCGCGATCGCGGGCTGGAGGATGTTGTAGGTCCCCGCCGATCCGCAGCACAGATGCGCCTCGTCGGGCTCGACCACCTCAAAGCCCGCGCGGCGCAGCAGGGTCTTCGGCGTCTCGCGGATCTGCTGGCCGTGCTGGAGCGAGCAGGCCGCGTGATAGGCCACCCGCAGGCCCTTGGGCGCCCCCTCGGGGATGCCGAGCCGCTCGATGATCTCGGTCACGTCGGCCGCCATCGCCGCGACCTCGGCCGCATCCTGCGCGAGCGGGTCGCCCGCGAAGATGTGGCCGTAATCCTTGACCGTCGTGCCGCAGCCCGAAGTGTTGATCACCACCGCATCGAGGCCGCGCGCGCGCTTTTCGGCCATGAAGGCGCGGATGTTGGCGCCCGCCAGCGCATGCCCCTCCGCGGTGCGCCCCATGTGGTGGACGATCGCGCCGCAGCAGCCCGCCCCCTCAACCACCACCACCTCCGCCCCGAGCCGGGTCAGAAGGCGGATCGTCGCGTCGTTGATGTCGGTGTTGAGCGCGCGCTGCGCGCATCCGGTCATCAGCGCCACCCGCATCCGCGCCGCGGCCCGGGGCGCGAACACCTGCGGATCGTCGTTGCGGCTGACGGGCGGCAGACGCGCGGGCGCGAGGGCCAGCATCGCGCGCAGCCGCGCGTCGGGCAGAAGCCGCGCGAAGGGCCGCCCGAGGCGCGCGGCCGCAAGTGCCAGGCGAAAGCGCATCGGATGGGGCAGGATATGCGCGAGCGCCCAGCGCAGCAGCCGCTCAAACGGCGGGCGGCGGTGCGTGGCCTCGATGTGCGCGCGCGCGTGATCGAGCAGATGCGCGTAATGCACGCCCGAGGGGCAGGTCGTCATGCAGGCCAGACAGCCGAGGCAGCGGTCGATGTGGCGCACCGTCGCCGGATCGGCAGGCCCGCCCGATTCGAGCATCTGCTTGATCAGATAGATCCGCCCCCGCGGGCTGTCGCGCTCATCTCCCAGCACCTGATAGGTCGGGCAGGTCGCGGTGCAGAAGCCGCAATGCACGCAGGTGCGCAACACCTTGTTCGACCGCTGCGTCAGCGGATCGGCCAGTTGCGCCGGGCTGAAGCTCGTCTGCATGCCGCTACCCTTCCGCCGGATTGAAGAGCCCGCGCGGATCGAACCGCGCCCGAAGTCCCGCCGTCAGCGCCCCGAGCGCCGGCGCCTCGGGCGGAGCCATGGCGATGCCGTCCGACGGATCGCCGCGCAGCCGCCGCGCGTGCCCCTCGATCGGCCCGAGGCGCGCGCGCAGATCCGTCCCCGGCGCCATCAGGAGCCAGACGACCCCGCCCGCGCAATCGACGATCGCATCCTCGGCCCCCGCGCGCGCCAGCACCGCGGGCGCGGCCGAGGGCTTCAGCGCCAGCCGCCAGACATCGCCCGGCCGCCCG
>CAYYJB010000094.1:0-2053 GCA_964472135.1 uncultured Gemmobacter sp. | reverse complement strand
AGCGTCACCACGCGCTCGGGCGCCGGCAGCACCTTGAAGGCGACCTCGGTCAGCACCCCGAGCTGCCCGCGCGCCCCCGCCATCAGCCGCGCGAGATCGAGGCCGGTGACGTTCTTCATCACCCGCCCGCCCGATTTCACCACCGCCCCCGTGCCGTCGACGAAACGCGCCCCGATCAGCGCGTCGCGGCAGGCCCCGGCCTGCACCCGCCGCGGCCCCGAGGCGTTGGTCGCCACCACCCCCCCGATCGTCGAGACACCGGGCCGGCCCAAGAGCGGGCCGAGGTCGGGCGGCTCGAACGCCAGCCGCTGCCCCGCCGCCGCCAGCACCGCCTCGACCTCGGCAAGCGGCGTCCCCGCCCCCGCGACCAGCGTGAGCGCCCCCGGCTCGTGCAGCCGCACCCCCGAGAGCGCGCCTGTCTCGAGCACCTCGCCGCCCGTCCCTCCGCCGCCCGTCCCGCCACCACGCGTGCCGCCGCCGCGGATCGCGACCGGGGCGTTGCGCCCGGCGATCAACTCGGCGAGGTCGGCCTCGTCGCGCGGATGAAGGTGCCCGACCGTCATCCCGCCCGCCGCGCCCGGCTCGCCTCGAGCGGAAAGACCTTCGCGGCATTCAGGCGCCAGGCCGGATCGAAGACGTCCTTGACGCGCATCTGCGCCTCGAGGTCGGCGGGCGCGAACTGCACGCCCATCAGGTCGCGCTTCTCGATGCCGACGCCATGTTCGCCCGTCAGGCAGCCGCCCACCTCGACACAAAGACGCAAGATGGCGGCGCCGAAGGCCTCGCAGCGCTCGAGATCGCCCGGCTTGTTGGCGTCATAGAGGATGAGCGGGTGCATGTTGCCGTCGCCCGCGTGAAAGACATTGGCGACCTGCAGCCCGAATTCCGCCGACATCTCGCCGATCCGGCGCAGCACATGGGGCAGGCTAGAAACCGGGATCGTGCCGTCGAGGCACATGTAATCGGCGATGTAGCCCATCGCCCCGAAGGCCGACTTGCGGCCGAGCCAGATCTTCTTCGCCTCCGCCTCCGAGCGGCTCTCGCGCAGCTCGACCGGGCCGTGGGCGCGCGCGATCTCCGAGATCCGGGCGAGTTGCGCGTCGATCTCGGGCCCGCTGCCCTCGACCTCGACGATCAGCAGCGCCTCGCAATCGGGATAGCCCGCATGGGCGAAGGCCTCGGTCGCACGGATGCAGGGGCGGTCCATGAACTCGATCGCGACGGGCAGGATGCCGGCGCGGATGATGTCGGCCACGCACGCCCCCGCGACCTCGTTCGCGTCGAACCCGATCAGCACGGGCCGCGCGCCCTCGGGCTTGGGCAGGATGCGCAAGGTCGCCTCGGTCACGATGCCGAGCTGCCCCTCGGCGCCGCAGACGACCGACAGAAGGTCGATCCCCGCCGCCTCGGCCTCGGGCCCGCCGATCTCGACCACGCTGCCGTCGGCGAGGACCAGCGTCACGCCCAGAAGGTTGTTGGTCGTGACGCCATATTTCAGGCAATGCGCCCCGCCCGAGTTCATGGCGATGTTGCCGCCGATCGCGCAGGCAAGCTGGCTCGACGGGTCGGGGGCATAGAAGAACCCCGCCGGATCGACGGCGGCCGAGACGGCAAGGTTCGTCCGCCCCGCCTCGACCCTGATGAAGCGGTTGGCGGTGTCGATCTCGAGCACCGCCGTCATCCGCGCGAGCCCCACGAGCACGCAATCGGCCGTGGGGAGCGACCCGCCCGCAAGGCTCGTGCCCGCCCCGCGCGGCACCACCGGCACGCCCTCCTCGTGGCAGACGCGCATGACGGCCGCGACCTCGGCCGTGGTGCGCGGCAGGACGGCGAGCATGGGCGGGCAGCGATAGGCCGTCAGCGCGTCGCATTCATAGGCCGCGAGGGCGACGGGGTCCGCGATCAGCCCGTCCTCGGGCAGGACGGCCGCGAGGCGGGCGGCGATGCGATCCTTGCGGGCAATCAGTGCAAGGTCGGGAAGCGGCATGTCCATCGGGGCACCCTCTGCGAACGGCGGAAATCTGGCACCACCTCGGCGCCAAAGGCAAGCGCG
>CAYYJB010000093.1:0-6931 GCA_964472135.1 uncultured Gemmobacter sp. | reverse complement strand
CCTGGGGGCGTCCCTGGGGGGGGGGGGGGGGGCTGCTGTGGGGGGGTGGGGGGGGGGCGCCCCGGCCCCCGGGGGGGGGGCCGGGGCCCCCGCGGCCGGCCCCCCTCGGGGGCCAGCCGCCGGGCGTCGGAGCTAGAGCTGCACGCGCAGCGCGTCGGGGTCGTAGAGGGGCCGGAGGCTTGCGCGCGCGGCGTGGCGGGTGCCGGCGATCTCGATCTCGAAGCGCGAGGCGAGGAGCACCTCGGCGCTTTCGCCCGGGCAGGGCACATAGCCAAGCCCGATCGCGGCGCCGAGGAAATGGCCGTAGTTCCCGCTCGAGAGGCGGCCGACGATGCGGCCGTCGCGCACGATCGCCTCGTTGTGCCACAGCATCGGTGCGGGATCCTCGAGGCGGAACTGCACCATGCGGGCGCGCAGCCCCTCGGCCTTGCGCGCGAGCACCGCCTCGCGGCCGATGAAGGCGCCCTTGGCGGGGCGCACGGCAAAGCCGAGCCCCGCCTCGAGGACGTGGTCCTCATCGGTGATGTCGTGGCCGAAGTGGCGGAAGGCCTTCTCGATCCGGCAACTGTCGAGGGCATGGATGCCGCAGAGCCGCAGCCCGTGCGCGCCGCCGGCCTCGATGAGCGTCTCGAACACATGGGCGGCCTGATCGGTCGAGACGTAGAGTTCCCAGCCGAGTTCGCCCACATAGGAGATGCGGTGCGCCCGGGCGAGGCCGTAGCCCACCTCGATCTCGCGCGCGGTGCCGTAGGGAAAGCCCGTATTCGAGAGATCGTCGGGCGAGACATCGGCCAGAAGCGCGCGCGCCCGCGGGCCCATGAGGCAAAAGACCGCCTCGGCCGCGCTCACATCCGTCACCACCGCGAGATGGGCGCCGAGGTGGCGGCGCAGCCATTCGAGGTCGCGCCCGACGGTGGCGCCGGGCACGACGAGCAGGTAGGCCGTGGGCGAGAGCCGCGTCACGGTCAGGTCGCTCTCGATCCCGCCGCGGGGGTTCAGCATCTGGGTATAGACGACGCGCCCGGGGGCGACATCGACGTCATTGGCACAGACATGCTGGAGGAAGGCGCAGGCGCCCGGCCCCTCGACCCGGATCTTGCCGAAGGAGGTCATGTCGAAGAGGCCCACGCCCGTGCGGACGGCCATGTGCTCGGCCCGCTGGTTGTCGAACCAGTTCTGCCGGCCCCAGCCATAGCGATAGGCGGGCTCCTGCCCGGGTTCGGCGAACCAGTTCGCGCGCTCCCAGCCCGCGACCTCGCCGAAGACGGCGCCGCGGGCGCGCAGGTGCTCGTGCACGGGCGAGCGGCGGATGCCGCGGGCGGTCGTGACCTGCCGCATCGGCCAGTGGTCGGCGTAGAGCAGGCCGAGCGTCTCGCTCACGCGCTCCTTGAGGTAGCGGCGGTTGCGCTGGAACGGGCGCGCGCGGCGGATGTCCACGTCCCACAGATCGAAGGGCGGGGCGCCCTCGGTGATCCAGTGCGCGACCGCCATGCCGGCGCCGCCCGCGCTCTGGATCCCGACCGAATTGTAGCCGGCCGCGACCCAGTAACCGCCGACCTCGGGCGCCTCGCCGAGGTAATAGCGGTTGTCGGGGGTGAAGCTCTCGGGGCCGTTGAAGAAGGTGTGGATACCCGCCCGCTGGAAGAGCGGCATGCGCTTCATCGCCATCTCGAGGATCGGCTGGAAATGGTCCCAATCCTCGGGGAGCGTGTCGAACTCGAAATCCTCGCGAATGCCGCCCATGCCCCAGGGCTTGGCGCGCGGCTCGAACGCGCCGAGCATCATCTTGCCCGCGTCGGACTTGTAATAGGCGCATTCGTCGGGCACCCGCAGCACCGGCAGATGTCCCAGCCCCTCGATGGGTTCGGTGACGAGATAGAAGTGCTCGGCGGCATGGAGCGGCAGGCTCACCCCCGAGGCCGCCGCGAGGTCGCGGCCCCACATGCCGGCGCAGTTGACGACGACATCGGTCGCGATCTCGCCCTCGCCCTCGGCCGATTGCCAGCGCACCCCGGCGACGCGGCCATCCCTGAGCGTGACGCCCGTGACCTTGACGCCCTCGAACACGCCCGCCCCGCCCATCCGCGCGCCCCGCGCGAGCGCCATGGCGATGTTGGCGGGGTCGGCCTGACCGTCGAGCGGCAGGTGGACGGCGCCGCGCACGTCGCCGACCTCGAGATGGGGATACATCGCCTTGACCTCGGACGGCGAGATCTCGTGCACCTCGACGTCAAAGGCGCGCGCGAGCGTGGCCGAGCGCAAGAGCTCCTCGTGCCGGTCGGCCGTCAGCGCAACCGAGATCGACCCCACCTGCCGGAACCCCGTGGCGATGCCGGTCTCGGCCTCGAGGCTCGTGTAGAGGCCTGCGGAATAGCGCGCGAGGCGGGTCATGTTGGCGTTGCCGCGCAACTGGCCGATGAGGCCCGCGGCATGCCAGGTCGTCCCGCTCGTGAGCTTGCGCCGTTCGAGCAGCACGACCTCGCGCCAGCCGGCCTTGACCAGATGATAGGCAACCGAACAGCCCGACACGCCGCCGCCGATCACGACCGCGCGCGCATGAGAGGGGGGGAGCGTCATGGGGCACCTTCACGGATGGGATGGCCTGCGGCGCGCAGGCGGCGGGCGATCTCGGCGATATGGGCGGGCGTCGTCTCGCAGCAGCCGCCGACGAGGGTCGCGCCCCGCTCGACCCAGCCCATCACGAAATCGGCATAGCGTTCGGGGCCGAGATCTTGGCGCGCGCTCAGCACCGCAACCGTCGGGCTGTCCTTCAGGAAGGCGGGCGCGATGCGGGTGAAGCCGTTGGCATAGGCGCCGAAGGGGCGGCCGAGCGTGGCGAGGATCGGGATCGCGGCGTCGATCGCCTCGGGCGGGGCGCAGTTGACGAGGACCGCATCGGGCAGATCGAGCGCGGCCAGATCGGCCAGCGGCTCGCCCGAGCGCAGCCGCGTGCCGTCCTCGTCCCCGACAGTGACGGAGAGCCAGAGCGCCCGGCCATGCGCCCGCGCGGCATCCCCCGCGCCTTCGATCACCGCCCGGGCATGTGCGAGCGAGGCGACCGTCTCGGCCAGCAGCACGTCGCAGGCGGGCGCGAGGATCGCCGCGATCTCGGCATAGCGCGCGACCGCCTCGGCATGGGGCGGCAGCGTCTCGGGCCGGTAGGAGGCGACGAGCGGCCCCATCGACCCCGCGATCAGCCCCCGCCCGTGGCCGGCGCGCGCCTGCGCCGCCTCGGCGAGCGCCTGCGCATAGAGGTCGCCAAAGCGCGCGTCGCACCCGGCGCGGATCAGCCGGTCGTGGTGGAGCGCGTAGCTGTTCGTGGTGGCAAGGCTCGCGCCGGCGGCGAAGTAATCGGCGTGCAGCCCGCGCGTCAGGCCGGGATGATCCATCATCACCTGCGTCGACCACAGCGGGGTCGGCGCATCGCCCGAGCGCGCGACGAGTTCCTGCCCGAGGCCGCCGTCAAGGAGCGTGATCATGCGCGGATCCTTGCGTTCGCCGGATCCCAGGCGGGACCGTCGGGCAGGACGGTGGCGCGGCGACGCTCGCCATAGATCTCGACCTCGACCTCGGTTCCGGGCGCGCAGAGATCGGCCCGCAGCATCCCGAGCGCGAGCGACGCCCCCACCCGATAGCCCCATGCGCCCGAGGTCGTCTCGCCCGCGACCTTCCCCCCGTGCCAGATCGTCGACATGTAGGGGGCATCGGCCGCGCCCGCATCGACGCGGAGCGTCACGAACCGCTTGCGCGGGCCGCGGTCGCGCTCGGCCATCAGCGCGGCCTTGCCGGGGAAATCCTTGGACCAGTCGATGAACCGCTCGAGCCCGCCCTCGATCAGCGAGTAGTCGGTCGAGAGGTCGCCCTTCCAGGCGCGATAGGCCTTTTCGATCCGCAGGCTGTCGAGCGCCCACATCCCGAAGGGCCGCGCCCCGCGCGCGGTCAGCGCGTCCCACACCGCCGGCGCATCCTCGGGGCGGCAATGCACCTCCCAGCCCATCTCGCCGGCGAAGGAGACGCGGATCAGCACCGCCTCGACGCCCGCGACGCGCCCCTCCTGCACGCTGAGCCACGGCAGCGAGAGGTCGCAATCGGTCAGCGGCGCGAGCACCTCGCGCGATGTCGGCCCGGTCACGAGCAGGCATTCGTAGCGCTCGGAGCGGTCGTGCACCGCGATCCCCGCGGGCGCCTGCCGGCTGAGGATCTCGCCGTCGTGCCATTGCGCGACCGACGCGGTGATGAGCCAGATTTCGCGATCCGAGCGCGGGATCACCGACATCTCGGTCAGGATGCGCCCGCGCGCGTCGGGGAAATAGGCCAGCCCCACCCGCCCCGGCCGCGGCAGGCGCGAGGCCGAGAGGCCATCGACGAAGGCGCGCGCGCCCTCGCCCTCGACCGCAAGCCGGGTGAAGCCCGAAATGGCGATGACGCCGCAGCCGTCGCGGACGGCGGCGCATTCCTCGGCGATCCGCCCCTCCCACGGGCCGGCGCGGTTCCAGGTCTGGGCGGCGGCAAAGCTCGTGTCGTCGCCGGGCCGGGCGAACCAGTCGGCGCGCTCCCAGCCGTTGTAGGCGCCAAAGACCGCGCCCGCGGCCTTGAGCCGCCCGTGCAGCGGCGAGAGGCGCCGGTCGCGCCCGGCCGGCCAGTGCGCGCGGGGGAAGTGCATGGCGTATTCGTGGCCATAGACCTCCATGCCCTTGGCCACGCAATAGGCGTCGTCGGTAAAGCCCGTGAAGCGGCGCGGGTCGCACGACCACATGTCCCACTCGGTCGCGCCCTCGGTCACCCATTCGGCCAGCACCTTGCCCGCGCCGCCCGCCTGCGCGATCCCGAAGGTGAAGACGCAGGCCTCGAAGGCGTTCGGCACCCCCGGCATGGGGCCGATCAGCGGGTTGCCGTCGGGCGCGTAGGGGATCGGCCCGTTGATGACCTTCGAGATCCCCGCGCGCGCCAGCATCGGCACGCGCGCCATCGCGTCCTCGATCTGCACATGCAGCCGGTCGAGATCATCGGGGAAGAGCTGGAAGCTGAAATCATCGGGCATCGGATCATCGGGCGAGGCCCAATGCGCGCGGCAGGGGTTCTCGTAGGGGCCGAGGTTGAAGCCCGCCTTTTCCTGCCTCAGGTAGTAGGAGACATCGACATCGCGCAAAAGCGGCAGCTTGTGGCCGACCTCGGCCGTCCAGGCCTCAAGCTCGGGGATCTGTTCGGAGAGCAGATACTGGTGGCTCATCACCATCATCGGCACGCGGCGGCCGCCGAAGGGGCGGAACCACTCGCCGACGCGCTGGGCGTAATAACCGGCCGCGTTGACGACGATCTCGGCGCGGATGTCGCCCTTGTCGGTGTGCACGATCCATTCGCCGCCCTTGCGGCTCACGCCCGTCGCGGGGGTGAAGCGCAGGATCGTGGCGCCCATGTCGCGCGCCCCCTTGGCGAGCGCCTGCGTCAGTTGCGCGGGGTCGATGTCGCCGTCGGCCGGATCGTGCAGTGCGCCGCGCAGGTCGTGCGTCTCGAGGAAGGGGTATTTCCCGCGGATCTCCTCGGGCCCGATGAGGTCGAGCGCCATGCCCTGATAGCGCCCCATCCCGACGGCGCGGGCGAATTCCTGCATCCGCTCGGCCGAATGGGCGAGCCGGATCGAGCCGGTGACGTGGTAGTTCATCGGATAGTCGACCGCCGCGCCGAGGCCGCGGTAGAGCTCGGTCGAATAGCGCTGCATGTTCATGAGCGACCACGAGGTCGAGAAGGTCGGCACGTTCCCGGCCGCGTGCCAGGTGCTGCCGGCCGTCAGCTCGTTCTTCTCGAGCAGCACGCAATCGCGCCAGCCGGCGCGGGCGAGGTGGAACAGGCACGAGGTGCCGACCGCCCCCCCGCCGATGATGACAACCCGCGCCGTCGTCGGAAACCCTGCCATGCCCGCCCCCTCCGGCCCAGTTCTCGCGCCGCACTATCTGCCTCTCGGGGCGGGGTTTCAATTCGGCGGAGGCTGCGCTAACGATCGGGAAAACCGATCAGGGCACGGATGCAGACCGACCTTCTCGACACCTTCCTCGACCTGCTCGAGACGCGCAGCTTCCACCGCACGGCCGAGCGGCTGGGCGTGTCGCAATCTACCGTCTCGGGCCGGGTGCGCGCGCTCGAGGAGGCGCTCGGCGTGCGCGTCTTCGACCGTTCGCGCGCGGGCGTCCAGCTCACGACCGAGGGCTTGCGGTTCGAGCCGCACGCGCGCGCGCTCCGCCTCGGCTGGGCCGAGGCGCTCCGGGGCACGCGCGGGGCGGGGGCGCGCGCGCTGACGCTCCGGATCGGGATCCAGCACGATCTGGCGGGCAGCAGGCTGGCGGATTGGCTGGCCGATTTCCGCCGCGCGCTGCCCGACGCGGGTTTCTACATCGAGCCCGACTATTCGGCGCAGATGTGCGCGGACCTTCAGTCCGGCGGGCTCGATTTCGCGGTGATGTTCACGCCCCGCCCGCACCCCGACCTGCATTTCGTCTCATTGGGCGAGATGCGCTATGTCATGGTCGGAACCGAGGCGGCGCACCTCGCGGAGGTCGACCGCGACCGCTACATCCTCGGCAACTACGCCCCCGCCATCGCAAGCGCGCACCGCGCCGCGCTGCCCGATCTGCACGAGGCGCCGGTCGCCTCGGGCCAGTCGGCGGCGGTGGCGGGGCTTGTGACCTCTGCCGGGGGGACGGCCTATCTGGCCGAGGAGGTGGCGATGGGCCTGATCGCCTCGGGCCATGTGCGGCGCGTCTCCGATGCGCCCGTCCTCACCCAGCCCGTCCACGCCGGGATGCTCCTGCGCCACCGCACTGGGCGGCTGCACGCGACGCTGCTGCAGATCGTGCGGCGGCGCTTCGGGGCGGGGCCGCCTCAGCGCCCCTTCCAGACGGGCGGGCGCTTTTCGGCGAAGGCGCGCGCGCCCTCG
>CAYYJB010000092.1:0-6936 GCA_964472135.1 uncultured Gemmobacter sp. | reverse complement strand
GGGGTGGTCGAGCATGATGTCGACGAAGACGGGGACGAGAAAGGCGAGGATCGCCGCCCCGTCGCGCATCTGGTCGCGGTTGACCTGGCCGTTCCAGGTGGTGCCGCCATGGACGAGCTGGTTGCGCAGCACATAGAGCCGGTCGAAGAGCGTGCCGAGGATCGGCGCCGTGCGGCGGTTGGCGAGCGCCACGGCAAGGCGCCTCTGGTCGTCGGCGAAGGCACGTTCCCAGCCCGCGCCGGTCGCCTCGCCGTTCTGGTGATCCCAGAAGGGGCGGAAGACGAAGCGGTTGCCCAGAAAGACCCGGACGGGGCCGGAAAACCGGGTCCAGATCGCGTCATAGATCCGCCCGGGCCCGTCGAGCCGCACGACGAGGTCGAAGAAGGCGTCGATCCGCGCGCGCTCGGACTGGCTCGCGTCGCGCCGGCCCTGCGCGTCGAGCCGGCGGGCATCGGCATAGGCCGCGTTGAAGGCGATCCAGAGGAAGAGGAAGCGCGCGTCGTCGTCGCCGGCCTCGGCCTCGGCCCGGCCGATCCAGCTGATCGCGCGGTGGACGCGCAGGCCCATCGCCTGCGGGAACCCCGCGCGGCGCGCGCGCTGGCGGGCCTTGAGTTCGGCGTGGGTCGGGACGCGCATGGCGGTTGGATCGCGGGCTGAAATCGCATCAAGCATAGCACGCGCGGGCGCTTCTGCCCAGCCCGCGGGTGCGGGATGAGGGGCGGGGGGCCTGCCCCCCGCGCCCCCCGGGGTATTTGGGCCAAGATGAGGGGGATCAGGAGGGGGGAGGGCGCGGGCGCCGATGTCGCGGCGGCAGAAGCCCTCGGGCCAGTCGATGAGGGCCGTGGCCGCATAGGCGGCGTCGCGGGCGGCGCGCAGGCTCCGCTCGCGGGCGGTGATGCCGAGGACGCGGCCGCCGGCGGCCTCGAGCCTGTCGCCCGCGCGCCGGGTGCCGGCGTGGAAGACCATGAGGCGCGAGGAGGGGGGGATGCGGTCGAGCCCGGCGATGGGGCTGCCCCGGCCGTGGGGGCCGGGGTAGCCGCGGGTCGCCATCACGACGCAGAGCGCGTGATCCTCGGCCCAGTTGACCGACATGCCGGCGAGGCGGCCCTCGGCGCAGGCGTGCAGGAGGTCGAGAAGCTGCGCGCCGAGGCGCATCGCCAGCACCTGCGCCTCGGGGTCGCCGAAGCGGGTGTTGTATTCGACGAGGCGGGCGTGGCCGTCCGCGATCATGAGGCCCGCGTAGAGGATGCCGCGGAAGGGGGTGCCGCGGCGGGCCATCTCGGCGAGCGTCGGGCGGATGATGCGCGCCATCACCTCGGCCGCGATCGCGGGCGTCACGACCGGGGCGGGGGAATAGGCGCCCATGCCGCCGGTGTTGGGGCCGGTGTCGCCGTCGAAGGCGCGCTTGTGGTCCTGGGCGGTGCCGATCTCGAGCACGTCGGTGCCGTCGCAGAGGACGAAGAAGGAGGCTTCCTCGCCCGCCATGAACTCCTCGATGACGAGGCTGGCGCCCTGATCCGCGAGGATCGCGCGCACCGCGGCCTCGGCCTCGGCGAGGGTCTGCGCGACGGTCACGCCCTTGCCGGCGGCGAGGCCGTCGGCCTTGACGACGATGGGGGCGCCCGTTGCCCGCAGATGGGCGAGGGCGGGGTCGAGCGCCTCGAAGCGGGCCCAGGCGGCGGTCGGGGCGCCGCAGGCGTCGCAGATCTCCTTGGTGAAGCTCTTCGAGGTCTCGAGCCGGGCGGCGGCGGCGGTCGGGCCGACATGGGGGATGCCGGCCGCGGCGAGGGCATCGGCGACCCCGGCCGCGAGCGGGGCCTCGGGGCCGATCAGCACGAGATCGACGGCATGGGCGCGGGCGAAGGCCGCGACCGCGGCGCCGTCGCAGATGTCGAGTGCGACGCAATCGGCAAGCTCTGCGATGCCGGGATTGCCGGGGGCGACCGTCAGGCGGTCGCATTTCGGGTTGGCGCGGATCGCCCAGGCGAGCGCATGTTCGCGCCCCCCGCCCCCCAGCAGCAGCACATGCATCGGCCCGGCCCCCCCTCTTGCGCGCGCCCCTTCTAGGCGGCAGGCTCGGGCGGCACAACCGGGGCCCCTGCATCATGTCCGACCTCTTCGAGACACCCGCCGACAATGCCCCGCCCCTTGGCGTCTCGGAGGTGGCGGGCGCGATCAAGCGCACGCTCGAGGGGGCCTTCGGGCGGCTCCGGGTGCGGGGCGAGGTGGGGCGGGTGTCGCGGCCGGCCTCGGGGCATCTCTATTTCGCGCTGAAGGATGACCGGGCGGTCCTTGATGCCGTGGTCTGGAAGGGGCAGGCGGGGCGGCTTGCGATCCTGCCCGAGGAGGGGGTCGAGGTGGTTGCGACCGGGCGGCTCACGACCTTTCCGGCCGGGTCGCGCTATCAGCTGGTCGTGGACGAGCTTGCGCCCGCGGGGCTCGGCGCGCTGATGGCGATGCTCGAGCGCAGGCGGGCGGCGCTCGCGGCTGAGGGGCTCTTCGATGCCGCGCGCAAGCGCCCGCTCCCCTATCTGCCCCGCGTGGTCGGGGTCGTGACCTCGCCCTCGGGGGCGGTCATCCGCGACATCCTGCACCGGCTGCGCGATCGGTTTCCCGTCCATGTCCTGATCTGGCCCGTGCCGGTGCAGGGCGAGCGCTGCGGCCCCGAGGTGGCGGCGGCGATCCGGGGGTTCAACGCCATCGCGCCGGGCGGGGCGGTGCCGCGGCCTGATCTGCTGATCGTTGCCCGCGGGGGGGGGAGTTTCGAGGACCTTTGGGGCTTCAACGACGAGGCGGTGGTGCGCGCGGCGGCGGAGAGCGCGATCCCGCTCATCTCGGCGGTCGGGCACGAGACGGATGTGACGCTGATCGATCATGCGGCCGATCTGCGCGCGCCGACGCCCACCGCGGCGGCCGAGCTGGCGGTCCCGGTCAGGCTCGAGCTCGGGGCGCGGCTCGAAGGGCTCGGGGCGCGGCAGGCGCAGGCGCTGGCGCAGGGGCTCGGGGCGCGGCGGCAGCGGGCGGCCGACCTGGCGCGCGCCCTGCCCCGGCCCGAGACGCTGATCGCCGCCGCCACGCAGCGGCGCGACAGCGCGGCGGAGCGACTGCTGGCGGCGCTCGGGGCGACGGCGGCGGCGGGGCGGGCGCGGCTTGCGCAGACGGCGGGCCCGCTGCGGCTGCGCCTCTTGCGCGATCTGGTCGCGGCGGCGGCGGAGCGGCAGGCGGGGCTGTGGACGCGGGCCGAGCGCGCGACGGGCGCCGGCATGGCGGCCCGGACCGAGCGTCTCGGGGGCTTGGCCGCGCGCCTCGGGCCGGCGCGGGCGCGCGCCATCGCCGATGCGGGGCGCGAGTCGGAACGGGCGCGCGCGGCGCTGACGGATGCGGGGCGGCGGCTCGAGCTGGCCGCGCGGGGCGGGATTTCGGCGCGCGCCGACCGGCTGCAGGCGCTCGACCGGCTACGCCAGACGCTGGGCCCGGCCGAGACGCTCGGGCGCGGCTTTGCCATCGTGCGCGCGGGGGGCCGTGTCATCACCTCCCGCGCGGCGGCTGAGGGCGAGGCGCGTTTCGAGGTGGAGTTCCGCGACGGGCGGCTGACGCTCGGGCGCTGAGGCCCGCCTCAGACCCCCACATCGGGGCCGGGGCAGGACATCGGCCCCGCAATCGGGGTCGCGAGGATCGGGGGTTGCAGGCCGGCCGCGGGGTCGGGCCCCGACCCGTCGCCCACGAAGGTGGCGAGCAATCCCGCCCCGCTCCGGGCGAAGCGCCAGCAATGGCGGTCGGGCGCGTCCTCATAGGCAAAGCAGATCAGGCCGGGTTCGGCCTCGACCCAGCTGCCGTGGCGGCAGGCGCCGCCCTCGAAGGCCCAGATCACACGCCGGCCGGGCAGATATTCCTCGGTGCCGTAGGCCTCGCCCTCGAGCGCGTAGGACATGATCCGCCCGGTCACCAGCGCCTCGAAGGCGGCACCATCGAGCGCGCCCTCGGCCGCGCGCGCGAATGGGGCGGCATGGGTCGCGACAAGCAGGACAAGGGCGGCAAGAAGACCACGCATAGCGCGAGGATGCCACGATCGGGCGCCGCCCGCCAGAGTCCGCGCGCGATCACGATCGGTTCCCTTGCGCGCCAAGACGCGCTAGCAGGGGCCATCCGGCAGGAGGTGCGCGCATGTCGTTCTTCGGCAAGCTCAAGGAACGTCTGTTCAAGTCGTCGTCGAAGCTCGGCGCCGGGCTCGATGCGCTGGTGGCAGAGCCCTCGGCCGAGGCCGGGGCGGCCCCGCCGCCGGACGCCGTCCCCCCCGAGGACGCGCGCGGGCTGCTCGCGCGGCTGACGGGGCGGGCGCCGGCGGCGGAGCCGCGCCGGCTGCTGGACGACGCCATGCTCGAGGAACTCGAAGAGGTGCTGATCGCGGCCGACATCGGGGTCGAGACCTCGGCCCGGATCGCGGCCAACATCGCCGCCGCGCGCTTTGGCACAAGGGTCGGCGCGGGCGAGATCCGCGCGGCCCTCGCGACCGAGATCGCGCGGATCCTCGAACCCGTGGCGCGCCCGCTGCCGATCCTGCCGCGCAAGCCGCAGGTCGTGCTGGTCGTGGGCGTCAACGGCTCGGGCAAGACGACGACGATCGGCAAGCTCGCCGCGCAACTCCGCGCGGCCGGCAAGTCGGTCGTGATCGCGGCGGGCGACACCTTCCGCGCGGCGGCGGTCGATCAGTTGAAGATCTGGGGCGAGCGGGCGGGCGTGCCCGTCCTGACCGCGCCCGAAGGCTCGGACCCCGCGAGCCTTGCCTTCGATGCGCTGGCGCGCGCGCAGGCAGACGGCGCGGACCTGCTCATGGTCGATACGGCGGGGCGGCTCCAGAACCGCGCCGACCTGATGGAGGAACTGGCCAAGATCGTGCGCGTCCTGCGCAAGCGCGACCCCGAGGCGCCGCATGCGACGCTGCTCGTGCTCGATGCCTCGACGGGTCAGAACGCGCTCCAGCAGGTCGAGATCTTTCGCCGCATCGCCAATGTCACGGGCCTCGTGATGACCAAGCTCGACGGCACGGCCAAGGGGGGCGTCCTCGTCGCGCTGGCCGACCGCCACGGTCTGCCCATCCACGCGATCGGCGTGGGCGAGCAGATCGACGATCTGCAACCCTTCGAGCCCGCGGATTTCGCCCGCGCCCTCGTCGGCGCCCCCGGCTGAACGCGGCGCCGCCGCCCGGCGCGGCGCGGGGCCTTGCCCCCGTTGCCCCGCGCCCCCATCTTGGCTAAGCCCTCCGCCCAGACCCACCCCGAAAGGAACCGCCATGGCCGCCTATCAGTATGTCTATCACATGGACAACGTCTCGAAGACCTATCCGGGCGGCAAGAAATGCTTCGAGAACATCCGCCTGTCCTTCCTGCCCGGGGTCAAGATCGGGGTCGTGGGCGTCAACGGCTCGGGCAAGTCGACGCTGATGCGCATCATGGCGGGCATCGACAAGGATTTCACTGGCGAGGCCTGGGCCGCCAAGGGCGCGCGCGTGGGCTACCTCCCGCAGGAGCCCGAACTCGACCCCACGCTCGATGTGCGCGGCAACGTCATGCTGGGGGCGGCGGCGCAGAAGGCCAAGCTCGACCGCTACAACGACCTCGCGATGAACTATTCCGACGAGACCGCCGACGAGATGGCGAAGCTTCAGGACGAGATCGACGCCGAGGGCCTGTGGGACCTCGACAGCAAGATCGACGTCGCGATGGAGGCCCTGCGCTGCCCGCCCGACGACGCCGACGTCACCACCCTCTCGGGCGGCGAGAAGCGCCGCGTCGCGCTCTGCAAGCTCCTGCTCGACGCCCCCGACATGCTGCTGCTCGACGAGCCGACCAACCACCTCGACGCCGAGACGGTGGCCTGGCTGCAAAAGCACCTGATCGACTACAAGGGGACGATCCTGATCGTCACCCACGACCGCTATTTCCTCGACGACATCACCGGCTGGATCCTCGAACTCGACCGCGGCCGCGGCATCCCCTATGAGGGGAACTATTCGGCCTGGCTCGAACAGAAGGCCAAGCGGCTCGAGCAGGAGGCTCGCGAGGACAAGGCGCGCCAGAAGACGCTCGAGAAGGAACTCGAATGGATCCGCGCCGGCGCCAAGGCCCGCCAGGCCAAGCAGAAGGCGCGCATCAACGCCTATGAGGAACTCGCGGGCCGCTCGGAGCGCGACAAGATCGGCCGCGCCCAGATCATCATCCCCAACGGCCCCCGCCTCGGCGGCAAGGTGATCGAGGTCGAGGGCCTGCGCAAGGCGATGGGCGACCGGCTGCTGATCGACGGCCTGAGCTTCGCGCTCCCTCCCGGCGGCATCGTGGGCGTCATCGGCCCGAACGGGGCGGGCAAGACCACCCTCTTTCGCATGCTGACCGGGCAGGACGGGCCCGACGCGGGCACCGTCACCCGCGGCGATACCGTCTCGCTTGCCTATGTCGATCAGTCGCGCGACGCGCTCGACCCTGCCAAGACGGTGTGGGAGGAGATCTCGGAGGGCCTCGAGGTGCTGCCGCTGGGCGACGCCGAGATGAACAGCCGCGCCTATTGCAGCGCCTTCAACTTCAAGGGGGGCGACCAGCAGAAGAAGGTGGGCCTCCTCTCGGGCGGGGAACGCAACCGCGTCCACATGGCGAAGCTCCTGCGCTCGGGTGGCAACGTGCTGCTGCTCGACGAACCGACGAACGACCTCGACGTCGAGACGCTGCGCGCGCTCGAGGACGCGCTCGAGGATTTCGCGGGCTGCGCGGTCATCATCAGCCACGACCGCTTCTTCCTCGACCGGCTCTGCACCCATATCCTTGCCTTCGAGGGCGAGGGGCATGTAGAGTGGTTCGAGGGCAATTTCGAAGCCTACGAGGCCGACAAGATCCGCCGCCTCGGCGCCGACGCGGCCAACCCGCAGCGGGTGAAGTACAAGAAGTT
>CAYYJB010000091.1:5253-6977 GCA_964472135.1 uncultured Gemmobacter sp. | reverse complement strand
AGCTGCTCGTCGGGCACCACGACCTCGATCCGCCCGCCCTCGTCGTCGAGCACGACCTTCGTCACCTCGGCCGGCTGGAGCGCGTTGACAAGGAAGGTCGGCGCGTCCGCGTTCCACGGGATGATGTCGATCTTCTCGCCCTGAAGCTCGTTCACGACGGCCTGCACGCGCGATCCGCGCATGCCGACACAGGCGCCCACCGGGTCGATCGAGCTGTCGTAGCTGATGACCGCGATCTTGGCGCGCGAGCCGGGATCGCGGGCGACCGCCTTGATCTCGATGATACCGTCATAGACCTCGGGCACTTCCATCTTGAAGAGCTCGGCCATGAACTCGGGCGCGGTGCGCGACAACAGGACCTGCGGCCCGCGCGGTTCGCGGCGGACTTCCTTGATGTAGGCGCGGATGCGGTCGCCGATGCGATAGCTCTCGCGGCCGATCTTGTCGTGGCGCTTGAGCACGCCCTCGCCCCGGCCGATGTCGACGATGATGTTGCCGTATTCCTCGCGCTTGACGACGCCGTTGATGATGGTGCCCTGACGGTCCTTGAACTGCTCGTACTGGCTGTCGCGCTCGGCCTCGCGCACCTTCTGGAGGATCACCTGCTTGGCCGACTGCGCCGCGATCCGCCCCATGTCGACCGGCGGCACCTCGTCCACGATCTCGTCGCCGATGGCGGCCTCGGGGCGGATCTTCTGCGCCTGCGCGAGCGTCAGTTGCGCGTGGTGGTTCTCGAGCACCTCATCCTCGACCACGGTCCGAACGCGGGTAAAGGTCGCGCGGCCGGTCTTGCGGTCGATCTTTACCCGGATGTCGAGGTCGTTGCCATAGCGCGACTTGGCGGCGCGCGCGAGGCTATCCTCCATCGCCTGCACGACGAGGTCGGGGTCGATCATCTTTTCGCGCGCGACCGCCTCGGCGGTCTGGAGCAGTTCGAGCTGGTTGGCAGAGGTGATCGCCATGGGGCTACTCCTGAATGTCAGTGCCGCGTTGGGGCGGGGGGCGGGGCCCCCTCGCCGTCGGTGTCGTCGTCTTCATCGGTCTCGATCGCATCGAAGCTCTCTTCGTCGATCTCGCCCTCGCCGCCCGGGGCCTTGCTTGCGCGCAGCGCCTCGGCGATCAGCGCATCCGTCAGCACGAGCTTGGCATCCGAGAGCCACTCGAACCGCAGCCCGATGGTCAGCGTCTCGCCGCGTTCCTCGATCTCGAGCAGGACATCCTCGCCCTCGGTGCCGCGCAGCACGCCCTTGAAGCGTCGCCGCCCGTCGATGAGTTCGGTCGTCTCGATCCGCGCCTCGTGGTCGGCCCAGAGGTCGAAATCCTGCAGCCGCGTCAGCGGCCGGTCGATGCCGGGCGAGGAGACCTCGAGCGTGTAGGCCTCGGAAATCGGATCCTCGACATCGAGGACGGCCGAGACGGCCGTCGAGATGTCGGCGCAATCCTCGACCCCGATGCCGCCGCCGGGACGGTCGGCCATGATCTGCAGGATGCGCGTCTTGCCGCCCATGAGGCGCAGCCGCACCAGCTCGAACCCCATCCCTTCGATGACGGGGGCGACGATGGCGGCGAGGCGCCGGTCGATGGCTGTCTTGGCGATCAGGTCGTTCATCTCGGGTCACGAAAACGAAAACGGGCCGAAGCGGCCCGTTGCTTCTTCCGGGGGCGATCGGGTTTGGACCCCGGTCAGCCGCTGTTGACAGGTAGATAGGCCAAGCCGCCCCCGG
>CAYYJB010000091.1:0-5153 GCA_964472135.1 uncultured Gemmobacter sp. | reverse complement strand
GGGCGCAAGGGGGGGCGCGATCAGGCCCCGTCCGCGTCGGTGGCGGGGGCCGGGGGCGGATCGTCGGCCTCGGTCAGGGCGGGCCCGGGAATGACGTAGCTGCCCGTGAGCCAGCGCGCGAGATCGACATCGGCGCAGCGGCGCGAGCAGAAGGGCCGGACCTCGGGCCGGGCGGGGCGGCGGCAGATGGGGCAGGCGGCCGTCACGGCTGCCAGCCGGCGAGCGCGCGCGCGAGCGGCAGCCGGTCGCGCTTGCGCTGCAACTCAAAGAGGCCGAGCGCCGTCCAGCCGGCAAGGCTCGTCTCGGCGCCCTCGTTGCGGAACATCGCCGTCAGCGATTGCACGATCGCGGGGCGGTCGCGCTTGGGCACGGGGGCGAAATCGATCACCACCTGCCCGCCCAGACCCCGCAGCCGCAGTTCGCGCGGCAGGGCACGCGCCGCGGCGATGTTGGCCTTGAGGGCCGCGGCCGGCGAGGTGTCGCCGCCCGTGTTGACATCGACGGCGACGAGCGCCCGCGTGGCCTCGATCACCATCGACCCGCCGCCGGGAAGCGCGACCTCGGGCGCGAGCGCGCGCGCGATCAGCGCATCGACCTCGTGCGCGGCGAACTCGCCCGCGCCCTGATGCACCGCGTCCGGGGCGGGTTCGGCCCAGTCGCGGGCCGCGCGCTCATGCGCGTCGGGTGCGTCGAGCAACAACTCCGCCCCCCCCTCGAGGTCGGCCATCACCGCCTGCGCCAGATCGCGCAAGCCCTCGGCCTCGGCCGCGACATCGGCGGGATCGGCTCCCTCGGCCGCGCTGCGCAGGATGAGGCCGAGATCCTCGGGCGCGCCGGCCATCACCCGCTCGCCCAGCGCGCGCAGGGTGGCGGCGGCCCCGGGTTCGACCCGGCGCGCGACATTGATGCCCCCCGCCCCCGGCGTCACGATGGCAAGCTGGCCCTTGAAGAGGACGCGCTGCGTCAGCGGCACGGCCTTGCCCGGCTCGGCCACGCCCGAGACCTGCACGATCACCCGCGCCCCCGGCCGGGCGCCCTCGGTGCCGCGCAGAAAGCCCGTGCCGCCCGGCAGCCGCACGAAAATGCCCCCCTGCCCCTTCATCGGCCGGTCGAGGATACCCCGGAACACCGCCCCGGGCAGGAGCGCGTCATCGCCGGGCGGATCGACGAAAAGATCCTCGAGCACGCCATCGACCACGAGGGCGGCAGCCTTGCGGCCCGCGATCTCGTCCAGAACGACGATCCGTCCCTTCATGCCTGCCCCCGATAGAGCGGCCATCCCGCCGCCTGCAGCAATGTCGCCGTCTCGGCCAGCGGCAGGCCGACGATGGCGCTGTGCGACCCTTCGATCCAGGCCACAAAGGCCGCGGCCAGGCCCTGGATGGCATAGCCGCCCGCCTTGCCCTCCCACTCGCCGCTCGCGAGATAGGCGTTGAGTTCGATGTCCGAGAGCCGCTTGATCCGCACGCTCGAGACGACCTCGCGCGTCCAGACCCGCTCGCCGCGCCTCAGCGCGACGGCGGTGATGACGCGGTGCCGCCGCCCGCCGAGCGCCACGAGGAATTCGGCGGCCTCGGCGGCATCGCGCGGCTTGCCGAGGATGCGCCGCCCGAGCGCCACCGTCGTGTCGGCGGCAAGTATGAGGTCATCGTCCGATCCGGTCGTCGCGGCGGCCTTCTCGCGCGCCATCCGCAGGCAATAGGGCCGGGGCAGCTCGTCCTTGCGCGGTGTCTCGTCGATGTCGGCGCCGGCGACCGCATCGGGCACGACGCCGATCTGTCCGAGCAGCTCGCGCCGGCGCGGACTCGCCGAGGCGAGGATGAGGCGCATCACTTGTAGCGATAGTTGATCCGGCCCTTGGTCAGATCATAGGGCGTCATCTCGACCTGAACCTTGTCGCCCGCGAGCACGCGGATCCGGTTCTTGCGCATCTTTCCCGCCGTGTGTGCGATGATCTCATGGCCGTTTTCCAGCTCGACCCTGAACGTCGCATTGGGCAGGAGTTCCTTCACGACGCCTGGAAATTCGAGCACTTCTTCCTTGGCCATGGTCACTCCGTCCGTGATGGTCCGCCCTTGTGCGGACCGACGCTAATTGCGCGCCTCGGCGCCTCTTTTCAAGCGAAAATGACGCGGGCCCCCCGCGGGCGCGGCCGGGGCGCCTCAGAGCGCGATCGGCACGAGCACCTCGGGCTCGATCACCTCGACGCCCGGCAGGCCCTCGCGCAGGGCGGCCGCGGACTGCTCGAGCAGCGGAAAGGTGCGATAATGACAGGGAATGACCGTCCTGAAGGCAAAGAAGGTCCGCGCGGCATAGGCGGCGCGGCGCATGTCCATGGTGAAGTGCCCGCCCGCCGCGAGGATCCCGATCTCGGGCGCGTGGAGCGCCTGAAAGACGGCCATGTCGGCCATGACGTCTGTGTCGCCCGAGACATAGATCGTGCGCCCCTCGCCCGCGATCATGAAGCCCGCCTCGCTGCCCGCCGGGGCGGGTGCGCCGTCGCGGCGGATCGACGACGAATGACTCGCCGCGACCATCGTCACCGCCACATCGCCCAGCCGCACCGTGCCGCCGCGATTGAAGCCCACGACCTCGATCCGCTCGGTCTCGTGCCACCAGCCGACCAGATCGTAGATGCCGACGACGGGGATCCGCCCCGCGCGCGCGATCTCGACCGCATCGGCCGCATGATCGGCGTGGCCATGCGTCACGAGGACCGCCGTCGCCCCCGCGACCGCCTCGGCCCGGCGCGCCTCGGGGAACACAGGATTGCCCCGGAGCCACGGATCGACCAGCAGCACCTGATCGCCGATCGCGATGCGAAATCCCGAATGCCCGAGCCATGTGATCTGCATTGTCGCCTCCGCGCTCCGCCCTAGAATAGACCGCATTGGTGCAGGGAAAACCCCGATGAGCCTTTTCGACGCCGTCGACGCCTATTGCGAGCGGACCGACCCGAGCTTCTGGTCCGAACCCGTCAATGCCCTGACCAATGCCGCATTCCTGATCGCGGCCGCCGTGATGTGGGTCCGCCTGCGGGGCGAAAGCGATCCGACCGGGCGGGTGCTGTGCGTGATCCTCGCCGCGATCGGGGTCGGCAGCGGGCTCTTTCACACCTTTGCCAACCGCCTGACCGGGATCATGGACGTGACCCCGATCCTCGGCTTCATCCTCGTCTACATCTACGCGGCCCACCGGCGATTCTGGGGTCAGCGCCGGGCGGTGGCGGGGCTCTGGACCCTCGGGTTCATCCCCTATGCGGCGGTGATGGTGCCGGTGTTCGGCCTTGTCCCCGGCCTCGGATCCTCGGCGGGCTATGCGCCGGTCGCGCTGCTCATCGCGCTGCATGCGGCGGCACTCGGGCGCCGCGCGCCCGCGACGGCGCGGGGCCTCGGGATCGGGGCGGGGGTGCTTGTCGTCTCGCTCACGATGCGCACGATCGACGGGGCGGTGTGCGAGGCGGTGCCGCTCGGGACGCATTTCCTGTGGCACATCCTCAACGGGATCATGCTCGGCTGGATGATCGAGGTCTGGCGGCGCCATCCCGCGCGGGGGCGTTAATCCCGGCTTAACGATTGCGGCGCAATTCTGGCGGCATCCTGACCCGGAGGCCGCGATGCGCGTTGCGTTCCTGCTCTGCCTTCTTCTTGCCGCCCTCGCCCCCCCGGCGGCGGCGGGCCCCTGGGCGCGCGAGGCGGGGGCGGTCTTCGTCGTCGCCACGCTCGAGAACAAGCCCGCGGGTGCCGAGGCGGGGCTTTATGCCGAACTCGGCCTCGGCTCGGGCTGGACGGCGGGCGCCGACCTCGGCCTGCCCGAGGACGGAATCGAGGCCGCGCGCGGGTTTCTCTTTCTTGGCCGCTCGTTCGGATCGGGGCCGGCGCGGCTCGGGCTCGAACTCGGGGCGGGCTGGGCCGACGACGGCGGGGGGCGCGCGGCGCTGTGGCGGCCGGCCGTATCGTTCGGGCAGGGCTTCGGGGGCGAGCTGCCCGGCTGGGCCACCCTGACGCTGAGCCGCGAGGGCAGCCGCGACAAGGCGGTGGCAACCCTCGGCCTGCGCCCGGCCGACGGGGTCGCGACCATCCTGCAACTTCAGCGCGAGGCAGCCGGCGCAGAGGAGGCCGCGCTCCACCTCGCGCCCTCGCTCGTCTATCGCGCGACAGAGGGCACCGAGCTTGAGGTCGGCCTGCGCCGCGGCATCGGCGGGCCTGCCGAGGACAGCCTGCGCCTCGGCACATGGTTCAGCTTCTGAACATCCGCCGAAGCACGCCCCAGCGCCCCCGCGCCGACGCCCGATCCGACCGAGGCCCCCCCGGCCCGCCCCACCATGCGATGGCCGACCCTCGAGGCGCATCCCGGCCCTGAACCCGCCCCCGACCGGTTGACGACGCGGCCCCGCAACGCCAGAACGGGCCGACGCCCCGCCCGCCCGGCGGCGCCCGCACCCCCGGAGGCCGCATGTCACTCTTGGACCTTTCCGCAACCGACCTCTCGGCCCGCATCGCGACCCGCGAGGTGCGTCCCTCCGAGGTGATGGCCGAGCATCTGGCCCGCGTCGCGGCCCTGAACCCGCGGATCAATGCCATCGTCTCGGCCCCCGACCCCGAGCGGCTGATGGCCGAGGCGCGCGCCGCCGATGCCGCCCCGCGCAAGGGATGGCTGCACGGCCTGCCCGTAGCGGTCAAGGATCTGCTGCCGGTGCGGGGGATGCGCACGACCTTCGGCTCGCCCGTATTCGCCGATTTCGTGCCGGAGCACGACGCCCTCATCGTGGCGCGGATGCGCGCGGCGGGGGCGATCATCACTGGCAAGACGAACACTCCCGAATGGGGCCACGGCAGCCACACCTTCAACCCCGTCCACGGTCCGACGCGCAATCCCTATGACCTCTCGCGCACGCCCGGTGGATCTTCGGGGGGCGCGGCGGCGGCGCTCGCCGCGCGCCTCGTGCCGGTGGCGGACGGCAGCGACATGATGGGGTCGCTGCGCAATCCGGCCGCCTTCTGCAACGTCTACGGCTTTCGCCCGACCTGGGGCCTCGTGCCGGGCGACGCCGAGGGCGACAGCTTCATGGCCACCCTCGCGACCGAGGGGCCGATGGCGCGGACCGTCGAGGACATCGCGCGCCTGCTCGGGACCATCGCGGGCGAGAACCC
>CAYYJB010000090.1:0-7043 GCA_964472135.1 uncultured Gemmobacter sp. | reverse complement strand
GGCTCGCCCCCCTCTTCCGGAACGACACCGATGTCTTCGATGCCGTCGAGGACGACCTCACGATGCACGGGCTGGTGCTGATCCACCGCCACAACAGAGAGACCGAACCCGCATGAGACCGAATCGCCTGATCTACCTTCCCCTCGGCGGCGCAGGCGAGATCGGGATGAACTGCTATGTCTACGGCTACGGCCCCGAGGGGCGCGAGCGGCTGATCGTCGTCGATCTGGGCGTGACCTTCCCCGAGATGGAGACCTCGCCGGGCGTCGACCTCATCATGCCCGATGTCTCTTGGCTGGCCGAGCGCGCCGACCGGATCGAGGGCATCTTCATCACCCATGGCCACGAGGATCATGTGGGCGCGGTGGGCCATCTCTGGCCGCGCCTGTCGGCGCCCGTCCATGCCCGCCCCTTCACCGCCCGCCTCGCGCAGTCGAAACTGCTCGAGCAGGGCCATGACGCGCGCGTCGTCACCGCCCACGCGCCGCGCCCCGAATGGGTCGAGGCCGGCCCCTTCCGCGTCCAGTTCGTGCCCGTCAGCCACTCGATCCCCGAAACCTCGATGCTGCTGATCGAGACGCCGATGGGGCGCATCCTGCACGGGTCTGACTTCAAGATCGACCGCACCCCCGGCGTCGGCGAGGCCTGGGACGAGGCGATGCTGCGCGAGATCGGCGACGAGGGCGTGCGCGTGCTGACCTGCGATTCGACGAACATCTTCGTGCCCCATCCGGGCCGGTCGGAATCCGCCCTCGTCGAGCCGATCGGCGAGCTTGTCAAATCGGCGCGCGGCATGGTCGCGGCGACGACCTTCGCCTCGAACCTCGCGCGCGTGCGCACGCTCGCGCGCGCCGGACAGGCGGCGGGGCGCAGCGTCTGCCTGATGGGGCGCGCGATGCGCCAGATGGTCCAGACCGCGACCGAGACGGGGCTCTTGTCCGGCATGCCGCCCCTGATCTCCCCCGAGGACGCGACCGAGTTGCCGCGCGATCAGGTCATGCTCATCGTCACGGGCACGCAAGGCGAGCGGCGCGCGGCCTCGGCGCAGCTGTCGCGCGGCAAGTATCTGGGCCACGAGATGAAGGCGGGCGACCTCTTTCTTCTGTCGTCCCGCACCATCCCCGGCAACGAACGGGCGGTGACGCGCGTCATGAACGGCTTTTCCGAGCTCGGCGTCGATGTCATCGACGATCAGGGCGGGCGCTATCACGTCTCGGGGCACGCCAACCGCCCCGATATCGAGGCGCTCTATGCCCTCATCCGTCCGCGCCTCGTCATCCCCCAGCACGGCGAGCACCGCCACCTGCGCGAGCACGCCCGCCTTGCGACGGGGCACGGCATCGTGTCGGATGTGGTCACGAACGGCATGATGCTCGACCTCTCCGAGGATCGGATCGACGTCGCCGAATACATCGAGACGGGCCGGGTCTATCTCGACGGCAACGTGCTGATCGGGGCGATCGACGGGGTGGTGCGCGACCGCATCCGCCTGGCGCTGAACGGCCATGTCACCGTCACGGTCGTGCTCGACGAGGATGACGCGCCCCTCGGCGAGGCGTGGGCCGACCTCATGGGCCTGCCGGCGACGGGCAAGCGGGGCGGGGCGCTCTCGGAGGCGATCGAGGCGGGGCTCGCGACCTTCCTCGGCCGCGCCGATGCCCGCACGCTGCGCGACGATGCCCGCCTTGACGAGGCGATCCGCCGCGTCGTGCGCCAGACGAGCCTTGAGGAGATCGGCAAGAAGCCCGAGGTGACGGTCGTCGTCAGCCGCCTGTCGGCAGGCTGAGCCCCAGCCCCAGCCCCAGCCCCAAGCCCGCGCGCATCAGCCCCTTGCGCACCGGCGCCGCCGAATAGAGCGCCGAGACGAGCCCCGCGCGCAGGTCGCGCACGCCTTGCGCCCCGGCCATCGAGGCGCGGTTGAGCAGATCGATCCCCGCGACCCGCGCCGCCACCTCGGGGTGGCGGGCGCGGGCATAGGCCGCGAGCATCGCGGGCCCTCCCAGCCCCGCGCGGTCGGCCGTCGCAAGCCCGACCAGCACGCGCAGGTCGCCCAGGCTCATGTTCAGCCCTTGCGCCCCGATGGGCGGCACGACATGCGCGGCCTCGGCCATCAGCGCGGTGCGCTCGGCCGTCATCGCATCGGCAAGGCGCGAGATGATCGGCCAGACGCCGCGCCGCCCGGCCAGGCGCAGCGGGCCGTAAAGATGCGCCGAGCGCGCGGTCGCCTCGGCCTCAAAGACCGCCTCGGGCAGGGCGGCGAGGCGCAACGCCTCGGGCCCCCGCTCCATCCATACCACGGCCGAGGCCGGGCGGCCGTCGCGGTCGGGCAGAGGCACGAGCGTGAACGGCCCGCCCGAGCGGTGCACCTCGGTCGAGACATTGCCGTGCGGGATCGCGTGCGTCACCGCAAAGACCAGCGCCTTCTGCCCATAGCGCAGCGTCCGCGACCCGATCCCCACCGCCTCGCGCACCGCCGAATCGCGCCCATCCGCCCCGATCAGCAGCCGCGCCTCGATGCTGCGCCCGTCGCTGAGGCCGATGATCGCGGCGCCCTCGCGCGTCAGCACGCTGCGCGTGGCCACGCCCGGCGCGAACTCGACCCCCGGCAGGGTTGCGAGATGCGCGACGATCTCGCGCCGGATCAGCCAGTTGGGAAGGTTCCAGCCGAAGGGCCGGTCCGAGATGTCGGCCGCGTCGAAATCGCGCACGACGCGGGCCGATCCGTCCGGCCCCCCCGCATCGACGATCCGCATCACGCCAAGCGCGGTGGCATGGGGCGCAAGGCGGGGCCAGATCCCCGCCCGCTCCAGCACCTCGACCGAGGGTTGCAGGAAGGCGGTGGTGCGCAGATCGGCGCCCGCTTCCTCTTCGGCCGTTACCGGCGGCGCGGGATCGACGCAGACGACCGAGAACCCCTCGGCCCCGAACGCAGCCGCCGCCACGAGGCCCGCCACCCCGCCGCCCGAGATTGCGATATCGACCCGCTGCCGCGCCATGCCCGATCCCCTTTGAACCCCAGATAGGGCGCCGCGCGGCAAAGGAAAAGACCGCTGCGCTTGTGCCGATCCGGGGCGGGCGGTATGGAGTTGGGATGATTGCACGCGTGCAGAAAGACATCAGACCCGTGCCGCGCGATGCCTATGCGCTGATCGTCGAGGCGATAGAGGGCGGCACCTTCCGCCCCGGCGACAGGCTGGTCGAAGCGGAACTGGCCGAGCGCTTCGGCGTGTCGCGCACACCCGTGCGCGAGGCGCTTCAGCGCCTCGAGACGCAGGCGATGCTGACGCGCGACGGGCGCAGCCTCTTCGTGGCAAGCCTCGATCACAACGAACTGGCGGAACTCTATGCCGTGCGCGCCGAACTAGAGGGCCTCGCGGCGCGGCTTGCGGCCCAGCACGCCACGCCCGAGGAAATCGCTGTGCTGCGCGCGATGGTGGCAGAGGACGGCGCGCTGCTCGGTGATCCGCAGTCGCTCGCGCGCGCCAACCGCCGCTTTCACCGCCAGATCCACCTCGCCTCGCACAACCGCTTTCTCGTGCAGCAACTCGAACTCGTGCACCGTTCCATGGCGCTGATGGCCAAGACGACGCTCGCGGCCGAGGGGCGCGACATCGACGCGCTGGCCGAGCATGGGCGCATCGTCGAGGCGATCGCGGCGCGCGACGGCGAGGGTGCCTGCGCGGCGCTGCGCAGCCACATCTCGCGCGCCTACGAGACGCGGCTGCGGATCGAGGCCGGCGCGCTGCGCCTCGCCTGACGGGCGATCAGCCCGGATCGGCGGCGATCTCGACCAGCAGATCCTTGGCATCGACCTGCGAGCCCGGGCTCACATGGACCGCGCCGACGATCCCGCCGCGCTCGGCATGGAGCGCGGTTTCCATCTTCATCGCCTCGATGGTGAGAAGCAGGTCGCCCGCCTTGATCTTCTGCCCCGCCGTCACCGCGACCGAGGCGATGGCGCCCGGCATCGGTGCGCCGACATGGGCGGGGTTGCCCTCCGCGGCCTTGGGGCGGGCCTTGGCGGTGGCCTTGATCGCGCGGTTCGGCACGCGGATGACGCGCGGCTGGCCGTTCAGTTCGAAAAAGACCCGCACCTCGCCGTCTTCGGTCGTCTCGCCCACGGCCTGCAGGCGGATCTCGAGGATCTTGCCCGGGTCGATCTCGGCCGTGATCTCTTGCCCCGGCTGCATGCCGTAGAAGAACGTCAGGGTATCGAGCGCGCGCACCGGCCCATAGGTCGCATGCCGCTGGCGATAGTCGAGGAAGACCTTGGGATACATGAGATACCCCATCAGATCCTCGTCATCGACGACCTGGCTGTCGGCATCCTCGCCCGAGCGGGCGCGCACCTCGGCCAGCGCGGTCGCGCGCGCGGCCTCGAGATCGACCGGCGGCAGATGGGCGCCGGGGCGGTGGGTGATCGGGGCCTCGCCCTTCAGCGCCTTGCGCATGATGCCCTCGGGCCAGCCGCCCGGGGGCTGGCCGATGTTGCCGCGCAGCATGTCAACAACCGATTCGGGGAACACGACCTCGGTCCCCGGATCCTCGACCTGCGCGCGCGTGAGGCCCTGCGCCACCATCATCAGCGCCATGTCGCCCACCACCTTGGACGAGGGCGTGACCTTCACGATGTCGCCGAACATCTGGTTGGCGTCGGCATAGGCCTGCGCGACCTCGTGCCAGCGGTCCTCGAGCCCGAGTGAGCGCGCCTGCGCCTTGAGGTTCGTGAACTGCCCGCCCGGCATCTCGTGCAGATAGACCTCGGAGGCGGGTGATTGCAGCCCCGATTCGAAGGCCGCATAGGCGCCCCGCACCCCCTCCCAATAATTCGAGATCGCCCGGATCGCGGCGATGTCGAGGCCGGTATCGCGCGGATCATCCTTGAGCGCCTCGACAACCGAGCCGATCGTGGGCTGGCTCGTGTTGCCCGAGAGCGCATCCATCGCGCAATCGACCGCATCGACCCCGGCCTCGGCGGAGGCAAGGATCGTGGCCGATCCGAGCCCCGAGGTGTCGTGCGTGTGGAAGTGGACGGGCAGCCCGACCTCTTCCTTCAGCGCGCGGATCAGCACGCGCGCCGAGGCGGGCTTCATCAGCCCCGCCATGTCCTTCAGCCCCAGCACATGCGCGCCCGCCGCGCGCATCTCGCGCGCCATCGCGAGGTAATAGGCCAGATCATATTTCGACCGCGCCGGATCGAGCATGTCGCCCGTGTAGCAGATCGTCCCCTCGAGCACCTTTCCCGTCTCGAGCACCGCATCCATCGCGACGCGCATGTTCTCGACCCAGTTGAGGCTGTCGAAGACGCGGAACACATCGACGCCAGACGCCGCCGCCTGCCGCACGAAACCCACCACGACATTGTCGGCATAGGTCGTGTAGCCGACCCCGTTCGCCCCCCGCAGCAGCATCTGCGTGAGCAGGTTCGGCATCCCCGCGCGCAACGCGCGCAGCCGCTCCCACGGGCATTCCTGCAAGAAGCGATAGGCGACATCGAAGGTCGCGCCCCCCCAGCATTCGACGCTGAAGAGACCCGGCAGCAGATGCGCATAGGCCGGCGCCACCCGCACCATGTCGGCCGAGCGCATCCGCGTCGCCAGGAGCGACTGATGGCCGTCGCGCATGGTCGTGTCGGTGACAAGCAGGCGCTTTTCGGCCGCCATCCAGTCGGCCACCGCCTGCGGCCCCTTCTCCAGCAGCAGATCGCGCGCCCCGCGGGGCGGCCGGACGCCGAGCGGCACCTGCGGCGGGCGCGGCGCCTTGGCGCGCGCGGCCGGTTTGGGGCGCCCCGCCGTCTCGGGGTGCCCGTTCACGGTGATGTCGGCGATGTAGGTCAGGATCTTCGTCGCCCGGTCCTTGCGGCGGCTGAAGGCGAAAAGGTCGGGCGTCGTGTCGATGAAGGTCGTGGTGTAGGTGTTGTTCAGAAACGTCGGATGTTTCAGCAGATTCTCGACGAACGCGATATTGGTCGAAACCCCCCGGATGCGGTATTCGCGCAACGCCCGGTCCATCCGCGCGATCGCCTGATCGGGCGTCTGCGCCCAGGCCGTGATCTTGACGAGCAGGCTGTCGTAGTGGCGCGTGATGACCCCGCCCGAATAGGCCGTCCCGCCATCGAGGCGGATGCCCATGCCGGTCGCCTCGCGATAGGCGGTGATGCGGCCGTAATCGGGGATGAAGTTGTTCTGCGGGTCCTCGGTCGTGATACGGCATTGCAGCGCATGTCCCGCAAGGCGCACATCCGCCTGTGTCGGCGCGCCCGTCGCGGCGGCGAGCGTCGCGCCCTCGGCAATCAGGATCTGCGCGCGCACGATGTCGATGCCCGTGACCTCTTCGGTGACGGTATGCTCGACCTGGATGCGGGGGTTGACCTCGATGAAGTAGAAGGCGCCCGTCTCCATGTCCATCAGGAACTCGACGGTGCCGGCGTTCTGGTATCCGACCGCCTGGCCGATCTTCAGCGCCAGCCCGCAGACCTCGGCGCGCTGCGCCTCGGTCAGATAGGGGGCGGGGGCGCGCTCTACGACCTTCTGGTTGCGCCGCTGGACCGAGCAGTCGCGTTCCCACAGGTGATAGAGCCCGCCGTGCAGGTCGCCCAGAAGCTGCACCTCGACATGGCGGGCGCGGGTGATCATCTTCTCGAGATAGCCCTCGCCGTTGCCAAAGGCGGCCTCGGCCTCGCGCCGGCCCTCGCGCACCTTGGCCTCGAGCTCCTCGGGCGAGCGGATCGGGCGCATCCCGCGCCCGCCCCCGCCCCACGAGGCCTTGAGCATCATCGGATAGCCGATCGCGGCCGCCTGGCGGGCGACCTCGGCCATGTCGTCGCCCAGAACCTCGGTCGCGGGGATGACAGGCACGCCGGCAGCGATCGCGACGCGCCGGGCACTCGCCTTGTCGCCGAGCGCGCGCATCGTGTCGGCTGTCGGGCCGATGAAGGCGATGCCGGCGGCATCGCAGGCATCGACCAGCGCCGGGTTCTCGGACAGCAGCCCATAACCCGGGTGGATCGCATCCGCCCCCGATTCGCGCGCGACCCGGATGAT
>CAYYJB010000089.1:0-7256 GCA_964472135.1 uncultured Gemmobacter sp. | reverse complement strand
AAATACCCTCGGGGGGAGCGCACGCCGACCCCATCGAGGGGTCGGCGTGCGCCGGGGGGCGAGGCCCCCCGCCCGCCAACCGTATGTGGACGTCCTTTCCCCCTCGCATCCCCAGCGCCCTTTGCGCTATGGACGCCAAGATACAGCCAAAGGCCCACCGATGACGCTCTCGCCTGCCGATCTCGCCAAATACGCCGCCGCCGCGGGGGCGCTCGACCTCGTCGCGCCGGGCATGAAGCTCGGCCTCGGCACCGGCTCGACGGCCGAGTGGCTCGTGCGCCTTCTGGCCCGCGCGCACGTGGCGCGGGGCCTGCTGTGCGTGCCGACCTCGCGCCGCACCGCCGATCTCGGCCGCGCGCTCGGGCTCAGGATCGAGGATCTCGACCGCGCGGGCCCGCTCGACCTCGTGATCGACGGCGCGGACGAGTTCGACCCCGCCTTCGACCTCATCAAGGGCGGGGGCGGCGCGCATCTGCACGAAAAGATCGTCGCCGCCTCGGCCGCGCGCATGGCGGTGATCGCGGACGCCTCGAAGCGGGTGGCCCGCCTCGGCGCCTTCCCGCTCCCGGTCGAGGTCATCCCCTTCGGCGCCGAGGGCACGCTCGGCCGGATCGCGCGCGCACTCGAGGGGGTGGGCCTTGCGGGTTGCCCCGTCGCGCTGCGCGGCGGCGGCGCCTTCCGCACCGATGAGGGCAACCTCGTGGCCGACATCCGCTGCGGCGCGATCCCCGACGCCCGCGCCCTTGCCGCGGCACTCGAGGCCGTCACGGGCGTGGTCGAGCACGGGCTCTTTCTCGGCCTCTGCGACACGGTGGTGATCGGGGCGCCCGACGGCGGGTTCGCGCGCGAGGGGCGCGGCGGGCAGCGGGCCGAGGGGCGCGCCGATCCCGCGCGGGCGGCCGCGCTGCTGGCGGGGGGCTAGGGCGGATGTTCGATGTCGATTTCTTCGTCATCGGCGGCGGCTCGGGCGGGGTGCGCGCGGCGCGCATCGCGTCCGCCGAGGGCGGCGCGCGCGTGGCGCTCGCCGAACAGTCGCGCGTGGGCGGCACCTGCGTCATCCGCGGCTGCGTGCCGAAAAAGATCATGGTCTTCGCCTCCGCCTATCCCGAGGCGATCGCGGATGCCCGCGCCTATGGCTGGGAGGCGGCCGCGGGCGGCTTCGACTGGCCGGCCTTCCGCGCCCGCCTCGGCGCCGAGCTCGACCGGCTCGAGGGCGCCTATCGCGGCACGCTCGGCCGCGCCGGGGTCACGGTCCACGACCAGCGCGCGACGCTGATCGATCCCCACACCGTCGCACTCGCCGACGGCCGGCGGATCTCGGCGCGCCACATCCTGATCGCGACAGGCGGGCGGCCCTTCGTGCCCGAGGTGCCGGGGGCGGCACTTGCCATCACCTCGGACGAGGTCTTCGACCTGCCCGCCCTGCCCGCGCGGATCGTCATCGTGGGGTCGGGCTATATCGCCTGCGAATTCGCCTGCATCTTCGCGGGGCTCGGCTCGGAGGTCACGCAGGTCTTCCGCGCCCCCCACATCCTGCGCGGCTTCGATGCCGAGGCGCGTGCCCATCTGCAGGGCGCGATGGCCGCGCAGCGGATCGCGCTGCACGCCGGCGCCGAGGTCGCGCGGATCGAGGCCGACGGCGCGACGCGCATCGTGCATCTGACCGACGGCACGCGCCTTGCGGCCGATGCCGTCCTCTATGCCACCGGCCGGCGCCCGAACACCGCGGGGCTCGGCCTTCAGGCGCTGGGCGTGGGCCTCGCGCCCTCGGGCGCGGTCGAGGTCGATGCCTACAGCCAGACGGCGGTGCCCTCGATCTTCGCGGTGGGCGATGTGACCGACCGCGTGAACCTCACCCCGGTCGCGATCCGCGAGGGGCAGGCGCTGGCCGAGACGCTCTTTCTCGGCCGCCCGACGCGCGCCGAGCACGACCTCGTGCCCTCGGCCGTCTTCACCCGGCCCGAACTCGGCACCGTGGGGATGTCGGAAGAGGCCGCGCGCGCCCGCGGGCCTGTCGAGGTCTATGTCGCGACCTTCCGCCCGATGCGCAGCCTCTTCGCCGGGCGCGAGGATCGCGCGCTCTTCAAGCTGGTCGTCGATGCCGCCAGCCGGCGCGTGCTCGGGTGCCATATCGTCGCACCCGAGGCCGGCGAGATGGTCCAGCTCGCGGCGGTCGCGATCCGGATGGGCGCCACCAAGGAGGATTTCGATCGCACGGTGGCGGTGCATCCGACCATGGCCGAGGAGCTCGTGACCATGAAAACCCCGGTTCGCCGAGGATGATGCGCTTGATTTCCGGCGCGAAGTGACCAGTTAGAGCATCAAGGTTCACGAGAAGGACAGCACGATGGCAGGCAGCGGTGGCCCCTGGGGCGGGGGCGGCTCCGGCGGAACTGGCGGAAATTCGGGCGGCGGCCAGGGCGGCGGCCAAGGTGGCGGCGACAATCGCGGCGGCGGGCGCAAGCCCGGCGGCGAGGGGCCGCAGATCCCCGAGATCGACGATCTCGTCCGCAAGGGGCAGGAGCAGCTTCGCGTCCTCATGGGCGGGCGGGGCGGCCAGGGTGGCGGCGGCGGCCGGCGCGGCCCGGGCGGCGGCGCGGGCCCGGTCTTTTCGCGCCAGGGCTTCATCATCGCGGCGATCGCCGCGGCGGGCTTGTGGGGATTTTCGTCCTTCTACACCGTCAAGCCCGAAGAACGCTCGGTCGAACTCTTCCTCGGCGAATTCTCGGGCATCGGCGATCCCGGCCTGAACTTCGCGCCCTGGCCCTTCGTGCGCGCCGAGATCGTGCAGGTGACCGGAGAGCGCAACACCGACATCGGCACGGGCCGGCTCGGCGCGCTCGACAGCGGGCTCATGCTGACGCGCGACCAGAACATCGTCGACATCGAGTTCCAGGTGGTCTGGAACATCTCCGACCCCGCGCGCTTCCTCTTCAACCTCGCCGATCCGTCCGACACGATCCGCGCGGTGGCGGAATCGGCGATGCGCGACATCATCGCGCGCTCCGAGCTTTCGCCCATCCTCAACCGCGACCGCGGCGCCATCGCGTCCGATCTGCGCGCCGCGGTGCAGGAGACGCTCGACAGCTACGAGGCGGGCATCAACGTGGTGCGGATCAACTTCGACCGCGCCGACCCCCCGCGCGAGGTCATCGACAGCTTCCGCGAGGTTCAGGCCGCCCAGCAGGAACGCGACCGGCTGGAAAAGGAGGCCGATGCCTATGCCAACCGCGTGCTCGCCGGCGCGCGCGGCGAGGCGGCGCGGATCCTCGAGGAATCCGAGGCCTATCGCGCCTCGGTCATCAACGCCGCCGAGGGCGAGGCGAGCCGCTTCGTCGCGGTCTACGACGAATACGTCAAGGCGCCCGAAGTGACGCGGCGGCGGATGTATCTCGAGACGATGGAGCAGGTGCTGGGCGGGATGGACAAGATAATCCTCGACGGCGTCAGCGGCGAGGGGGCGGGGCAGGGGGTCGTGCCATATCTGCCGCTCAATGATCTGCGCCGGTCAACCGGGGAGGGCAACTGATGAAGCGATCGGCCATCATCCTGCCTGCGATCGTCGTGCTGATCGCGGCCATTTCCTCATCGGTCTTCATCGTGGATGAGCGCGAGAAGGCGCTCGTGCTCCAGTTCGGCCAGGTCAAGGCCGTGAAGGAGGAACCGGGGCTCGGCTTCAAGATCCCGATCATCCAGGAGGTCGTGCGGTATGACGGCCGTATCCTCGGGATGCAGTCGCAGCCCCTCGAGGTCACCCCGGCCGATGACCGGCGCCTTGTCGTCGATGCCTTCGCCCGCTGGCGGATCGTCGATCTGATCGAGTTCCGCGAGTCGGTCGGGACCGAGGGGGTCCGGGCCGCTCAGGCGCGTCTCGACCGGATCATGAACGCGGCCATCCGTGAGGTTCTGGGCACCGTGCCCTCGAGCACGGTGCTGTCGGAGGACCGCGTCGCCCTCATGAACCGCATCCGCGATCTGGCGCGGCGCGAGGCACTCGCGCTCGGGGTCGATGTCATCGACATCCGCCTGACGCGCACCGACCTGCCCGAGCAGAACCTGGCCGCCACCTTCGCGCGGATGCGCGCCGAGCGCGAACGCGAGGCGGCAGACGAGATCGCCCGTGGCGGCGAGGCGGCGCAGCGCGTGCGCGCGAGCGCCGACCGGACGGTGACCGAGCTGACCTCCGAGGCGCGCAAGCAGTCCGAGATCATCCGCGGCGAGGCCGATGCCGAACGCAACCGAATCTATGCCGACGCCTTTGGCCGCGATCCCGAGTTCTTCGCCTTCACCCGTTCGCTCATCGCCTATGAGCGCGCGCTCAAGGGCGACAATTCCTCGATCGTGATGCAGCCCGACAGCGCGTTCTTCGACTATCTGCGCTCGGATCGCGCGCAGGAATGACAGGGCTCTGGGGCGCGATCCTGCTCGGTCTCGGGTTCTGTCTCGTGATCGAGGGGATCGTGTTCGCGGCGCTGCCACGGCGGCTCGACTCGATACTGGAGCTGGTCGCCGGCATGCCGCTCGCGACGCGCCGGCGGATCGGGCTGGCGATGGTGGCGGCGGGGGTCGCGATGGTCTGGATCGTGCGACGGGGCTTCACATTGGATTGACCGCGGAGCGAGCGGCCTTTGATTTTCGCCCGCCGTATGAACATCTGATCGACGGAGACATGGGGCGCGCGATCCGGCCGCCCCCGGATTGACGGGAGTTCGACGATGCATCCTCAGAACCCAGCCCTCGCCGCAGTGCGGTCCGATCGTGCCGGTCTGGCGCGCGCCGCCCTCGCCTTTGTTCTGGCCCTCGCGCTCGCGATCCTGCAGGCGGGCTGGGCGCAGGCGCGCGGCGCCCCCGAGAGTTTCGCCGATCTGGCCGAGCAGGTCAGCGGCTCGGTTGTCAACATCACGACCTCGACACTCGTCTCGGCGCCGGCCGAGGGCGGGCCGATGGTTCCGCCCGGATCGCCCTTCGAGGATTTCTTCCGCGACTTTCTAGATCGCAACGGGCCGGGGGGGCCGGGGGGGCCCAGCCAGCGGCGCGGCTCGGCCCTCGGCTCGGGTTTCGTGATCTCGGCCGACGGCTACATCGTGACGAACAATCACGTCATTGAGGGGGCAGACGGCATCGAGGTCGAATTCTTCTCGGGCGAGCGGCTCGATGCCAAGCTGGTGGGGACCGACCCCAAGACCGATATCGCGCTGCTCAAGGTCGAGACCGATGCCCCTCTTCCCTTCGTTGCCTTTGGTGACAGCGACGCGATGCGTGTCGGCGATTGGGTGATGGCGATGGGCAACCCGCTCGGGCAGGGGTTCTCGGTCTCGGCCGGGATCGTCTCGGCGCGCGGCCGCACCCTTTCGGGCAGCTATGACGACTATCTCCAGACCGATGCCGCGATCAACCGCGGCAATTCGGGCGGGCCGCTCTTCAACATGGATGGCGAGGTCGTGGGGGTCAACACCGCGATCCTGTCGCCCAACGGCGGCTCGATCGGGATCGGCTTCGCGATGGCCTCGAATGTGGTGACGAAGGTCGTGGCGCAGTTGCGCGACTTCGGCGAGACGCGGCGCGGCTGGCTTGGCGTGCGCATCCAGGACGTGACGCCCGATGTCGCCGAGGCGATGGCGCTCGGCAGCACGGCGGGTGCGCTCGTCACGGATGTGCCGCCGGGCCCTGCGCTCGAGGCCGACATGCGCGCGGGCGATGTGGTGATAGAGTTCGACGGCGCGCCTGTCGCCAATACCCGCGATCTTGTCCGGCGTGTCGGCGATGCGCCGGTCGGCAAGAAGGTGCCCGTCGTCGTGATGCGCGAAGGCGTGCGCACCACGCTGAGCGTGACGCTCGGTCGGCGCGAGACGGCCGAGGCGGGAACCGCGCCCGAGGCCGAGCAGCCCGAGGCCCCCGCGCTCGAGCGCGAGGTTCTCGGCATGACGTTGCGCCGCCCGACGGATGAGGACCGCGCGGCGCTCGGCATCGGGCCGGACGCCTCGGGGCTTGTGGTCATCGCGGTCGACGAGACGTCGGAAGCCTTCGCCAAGGGGCTGCGCACGGGCGATCTTCTGGCCGAGGCAGGCCAGCAGGCGCTCGCTGCGCCCGACGAGCTTGCGCTGCGCATCGACGAGGCGCGCGCGGCGGGGCGCAAGTCGATCCTGCTGCTGATCCGGCGCGCTGGGGATCCGCGGTTCGTCGCGCTCGGCATCGACTGATACGCCCTCCGGTCGGGGCTGGAAAATCCCGACCGGAGGTCTTATCCCACGCCGGTGTTCTCGTCTGAAAGGTGCAGGAAGATGGCTCGGATCACCTATGTGGAGTTCGGCGGCAAGGCCCATATCGTGGATGTGGCCGATGGCCTCACCGTCATGGAAGGCGCGCGCGACAACGCCATCCCCGGCATCGAGGCCGATTGCGGCGGCGCCTGCGCCTGCTCGACCTGCCACGTCTATGTCGCCCCCGAATGGGTCTCGCGGCTGCCCCAGCGCGAGGCGATGGAGGCCGACATGCTCGATTTCGCCTATCAGCCCGATCCGGTCCGCTCGCGCCTGACCTGCCAGCTCAAGGTCTCCCCCGCCCTCGACGGCCTCGTCGTCCACATGCCCGAACGCCAGATCTGACCCCCGCCTGGGCGCGGCAACCGGCGCCCGTCCCCCTCAGTTCACCCGGCGGATGCAGCGGATGCGGTAGTGCCAGCGCTTGAATAGATGCTGCTGGCTGCCATTTCCAAAGATGTGACCCCGAGCGCCAGAACTGTCTCCCTCCGTTGAGGACCAGTACATGGCGCCGCCGGCAAAGCCACCGATGGCATATTGATTGACGTAGAGCACGTTTTGCTCATTCAGCGCGGGCAAATACCAGTCCGTCCGGCCGTTCACCACCATCTGCTGGCAATAGGCCGCCGCCGGGTTCAGCCGCTGGGTATCGGCCAGGAGCTGTCCGGTGTTGGCGAGGCCATCGGTCAGCGACGTCGCCCCTTCCGTCGCGCCGCCGCTGCTGGCCCATTGCTTGTTGATGCTGTCGGTCGCGCCCGTGCACGTCGGCGTGAACGCCGCGCCCGGTTTCGAGTCTTGGTGCCCCCCCGGCTCATGCCCGCATCCCGAGACATGGGTGATCAGATAGCTTCCCCCGAAGGCCCCCGCATAGATCGACCCGTCCGTGCAGCGCGACCCGTTGGGGGCGGTGGCGAGCACGCCCGTGTCGGCGCAGTCGACGGGCACGGTGATCCTCTCGGCGCTCGCCGTCGCCGCCGCCCCCGACCCGCCCGCGTT
>CAYYJB010000088.1:5515-7472 GCA_964472135.1 uncultured Gemmobacter sp. | reverse complement strand
GCGTCGATCCCGCGCGGGCCGCGTCGCTCGCGGGCGAGCCGCTCGGCAAGGCCGACGCGGCGATGGTGCGCGAGGTCACGGGCTTTGCGATCGGCGGCGTCGCGCCACTCGGGTCGCTCGTGCCGCTGCGGACATGGATCGACCCGCGGCTGATGGATTTCGCCCATGTCTGGGCGGCGGCGGGCACCCCCAACCACATCTTCCGCATCGCGCCCGGCGACCTTGAGCGGGTGACGGGCGCGCAGGTCGCGGCTTTCGTCGCCTGACGCGATAAACTGCGCGTCATTCTGCGCTGCGGTGCAGCTTGACTGTTGGCTTTGTCGCGCATTTCCGCTAGGAAAAAGGTCAAAGCCGCACAGACGGCGCGATCGACGAGCAGGACCATGGAAACCGGAGCCCTTGCGGCCGCGCAAGAGATCGATTTTTCGCTGCTCGCCCTGTTCGCCAGGGCGACCCTCACGGTTCAGGCCGTGATGCTCATGCTGCTGTTCGCCTCGGTCTGGTCCTGGGCGATCATCATCCACAAGCACGTCGCCTTTCGCAGCGCGCGGCGCGGGTCCGAGATGTTCGTGCGCGCCTTCTGGTCGGGCGGGCCGCTCGATGACCTCTACGCCCGCGTCAGCCCCGCCCCCCGCAGCGCGGTCGAGCGTGTGTTCGTCGCCGGCATGGAGGAATGGGAGCGCAGCCACCGCAACGACGGCGGGCTGATCGCGGGGGCCGACATCCGCATCGACCGCGCCATGAACGCCCAGATCGCCAAGGAGGCCGACGCGCTGAACCGCCATCTGCCGTTCCTCGCGACCGTCGGCTCCACCGCCCCCTTCGTCGGGCTCTTCGGCACGGTCTGGGGCATCAAGCATTCGTTCGAGCAGATCGCGATCTCGCAGAACACCAACCTCGCGGTCGTGGCGCCCGGCATCGCCGAGGCGCTGCTCGCGACCGGCATCGGCCTTGTCGCGGCCATCCCGGCGGTCATCTTCTACAACAAGCTCTCGTCCGACAGCGACCGCATCCTCGGCGACTACGAGGCCTTCGCCGACGGGTTCGCGGGCATCGTCTCGCGCCAGCTGGACCGCTAGGCGATGGGCGCCGGGGTCATGCCCAAGGCCGCAGGCAGCCGCAGCCGCGGCCGACGGCGCAAATCCGCGCCCATGTCCGAGATCAACGTCACGCCCTTCGTCGACGTCATGCTCGTGCTGCTCATCATCTTCATGGTGGCCGCACCGCTCCTGACGGTCGGCGTGCCGGTCGAATTGCCTCGCACCGCCGCCGGCGCCCTGCCGGGCGAGCAGGAAGAGCCGCTGTCGATCACGCTCACGGCCGATGGTCGCCTTCTGGTGCAGACGACCGAGATCGCGCCCTCCGAGATGCTGACGCGCCTGCGCGCGATCGCGGGCGAGCGCGTGAGCGGCATCATCTATCTGCGCGCCGACGCCGAGGTGCCCTATGCCCGGGTGGCCGAGGTGATGGGGGCGCTGAACGCGGGTGGCTTCACGAAGATCGGCTTTGTCACTGACACCGACGGCCCGCGGATGGACGGGTCAGGCAACTAGCCCGGAGGGCATGCGGCGCATGCGGGCCGGACTGATCATCTCGGGATGCGCGCACCTTGCGCTCGTGCTCTGGCTCGTGATCGGGGGGATCTTTTTCCCGCGCGAGCCGCTGCGCGTCGTGCCGGTAACACAGGCGACGCTCATCTCCGCGGCCGAGTTCGCGGCGATGCAGGCTTCTCCGACGCCGCCCTCGGCGGGGACGAGCGCGCCGGTCGCCGAAGCCCCGCCAGAGCCCGAGGCGCCGCCCGAGATCGCGGCCGAGGCCGCCCCGCCTGTCCCGCCGCCGCCACCGCCGCGGCAACCGGCTGCGGCGCCGGTGCCCGAAGCGCTGCCGGCCCCGCCAGCCCCGCCGCCCCTGTTGCCCGAGGTGCGCGCGCCGGTCGAGCTTGCGGCCCTGCCGCCCG
>CAYYJB010000088.1:0-5415 GCA_964472135.1 uncultured Gemmobacter sp. | reverse complement strand
ACCCGAACCCGCGCCGGCGCAGACGCCCGACGACGTGGCCGCCGCGATCGCCGCCGCCGTCGCCGGCGCGCAGGCCCTGGATGCGCCAGCGGCGCCGGGCGGGCAGGGCGGGACTGCCGCCGGCCCGTCGCTGAGCGAGGGCGAACTCGCCGGCCTGCGGCGGACGGTGCAGGGCTGCTGGTACAAGTCCGCAGTCTCGAGCGAGGCGCAGCGGGCGCTTGTCGTCATCAAGGTGACGCTCGCAGCCAATGCCGACGTCATCAATGTGGAGTTGCTCGAGTCCACGGCCCCGAGCGATGCCGCGACCCGGAGCGCCTTCGAGACCGCGCGCCGATCGCTGCGCTGCCTGAGGGATGCGGGGCTGCCGCCCGAAAAATACGAGACCTGGAAGGAAATCGAGTTCGAATTCGACTATAGTGCGGATCGGGTGCGCTAGATCGATGCCCGCTGTCTGCCTTGCCCGGAGTATGCCCGAGATGATCTTGACCGCCGTTCGCCGAACCCTGCTCGCCGTCCTGACCCTGATGGTCGCGGCGCCGCTGCTTCTGTCCCTGGGCGCGCAGGCCCAGGGCACCCCCTTGCGGCTGCGCATCACCGAGGGCGTCTTCGAGCCGATGCCGATCGCGCTTCCGGGTTTTGTCGCCGAGACGGCCGGGGCGGGCACGATGGCCGAGCAGGTGACGGGCGTCATCGCCTCGGACCTGACCGGGTCGGGCCTTTTCCGCGAGATCCCGCGCGCGGCGCATATCGGGCGGATCGGCAGTTTCGATGCCCCGGTGCAATATGCCGACTGGCGCGCCATCAACGCCCAGGCCCTCGTGACCGGCGCCCTCTCGCAGACGGGAGACCGGATCACGGTGCGCTTCCGCCTGCACGATGTCGTGTCGGGCCAGCAGATGGGCGAGGGGCTCCAGTTCGAAGGCCCCGCCGCCGACTGGCGCCGGATCGGCCACAAGGTCGCGGATGCGGTCTATTCGCGCATCACCGGCGAGACGGGCTATTTCGACAGCCAGATCGTCTTTGTCGCCGAGAGCGGCCCGAAGGATGCGCGCGTCAAGCGCCTCGCGATCATGGATCAGGACGGCGCGAATGCGCGCTATCTGTCGGACGGCAAGCGCCTCGTGCTCGCGCCGCGCTTCTCGCCCGACGGCTCGCGGGTGCTCTATACCTCCTACGAGACGGGCGTGCCGCGGATCTATCTGATGGATGTCGCCTCGGGGCGGCGTCAGGTGCTCGACGACCAGCCGGGCAGCATGACCTTCGCGCCGCGCTTCTCGCCCGACGGGCGGTCGATCGCCTTCTCGCTCTCGCAGGGGGGCAACAGCGACCTTTACATCCTCGATCTCGGATCGGGCAACCGCAAGCGCCTGACGACGACCCCCGCGATCGAGACCGCGCCGTCCTTCTCGCCCGACGGCGCGCGGATCGTGTTCGAGAGCGACCGCAGCGGGAGCCAGCAGCTATACGTCATGCCCGCAGGCGGTGGCGAGGCGCAGCGCATCAGCACCGGACGGGGGCGCTATGCGACCCCCGTCTGGTCACCGCGCGGCGATCTCATCGCCTTCACCAAGCAACTCGACGGCCAGTTCCACATCGGGATCATGCGTGCCGATGGCAGCGAGGAGCAGCTTCTGACGACGTCCTTCCTCGACGAGGGGCCGAGCTGGTCGCCCAACGGGCGCGTGCTGGTCTTTGCCCGCGAGATGGCGGGTGCGGGGGGGCTGCCGTCGCTCTATACGGTCGAGATCTCGGGGCGGGTGCCGCCGCGGCAGCTGAACATCAGCGTGGGGGCATCCGATCCGGCATGGTCGCCCTTGCGGCCCTGAGGGGCGGCAGGGGGTATTCCGATGCGGCCCGATGCGTGCTAGTTTTGACGCAGCGGCATTGAATGACCGTTCTGCACCCGTCCGACCCGGCCGTCGCCGCGGGATAACAAGCACAACCTATCGAGCACAAGGACCACGACATGACCTCGACGCATCTTCTTCCCGCCCTCGCGCTTGCGGCCCTGATGGGGATTGCGGGCTGTTCCGACAAGATGGCCGGCGGCGCCGGCGGCTTCAGCGACGCCGACATGATCGCCGATGCCGAGCCGATCACCGCGCTGGGCGATCCGAACGATCCGACCTCGGTTGCCTATCTCCAGAATTCGATCGGCGACCGGGTCTATTTCGCGGTCGATCAGTCGACGCTGACCGAGGAGGCCCGTCTGGTGCTGAACGGGCAGGCCGACTGGCTTGCGGGGAACGATTTCAACGTCATCATCGAAGGCCACGCCGACGAGCAGGGAACGCGCGAATACAACCTCGCCCTCGGGGCCCGTCGTGCCAGCGCGGTGATGGACCATCTGATCGCGCAGGGCGTCGCGCCCACCCGTCTGCGCACCGTCAGCTATGGCAAGGAGCGCCCGGCCGAGGCCTGCTCGGAAGAGCGGTGCTACACCCTGAACCGCCGCGCCGTCACCACGCTGTGGCGCGCGCCGGGGGCCTGAGCACGACATGGCGCGCGCCCTTCTCGTCGCCTTCGTCGCCGCCCTGATCGGCGCCGCGCCCGGATGGGTCGCGGCGCAGGAGGCTGACCCGGCGCGCGCCCAGACCCTTGCCGAAATCCGGGCCGAGCTTGGCGCGCTGTCATCCGAACTCGCCGATCTCCGGTCGGAATTCGTCGCCTCGGGGCTCGCCGCCCAGCCGACGGGTGGCACCATGCTCGACCGCATCCTGACGCTGGAGGCCGAGCTTGTCCGGCTGACCGGGGCGACCGAAGGGTTCGACCTGCGCCTGCGGCGCGTCGTTGACGACCTCGCCCTGCGCCTCGGCGATCTCGAATTCAGGCTGACCGAGCTTGAAGGCGGGGATGTCGGCGCGCTCGGACCCACCGCGCCCCTCGGCAGCGAGGGGGCACCAGCGGTCGCCACCGGGGCGGGCGCCGAAACGCCGGCGCTGGCGGCGCCGTCCGCGGCCGATCCGGTGGCAGGGACTGCCGAACGGGCGGGCGCGCTGATCGATGCGGGCGATCCGGCGGGGGCGCTCGCGCTGCTTGATGACGCGATCGCCCGGTCGCCGGAGGATCCCGCGATCGGCGAACTCGACCTGCTGCGGGGCGAGGCACTTTATGCCCTCGACCGCCGGATCGAAGCCGCGCAATCCTTTCTTGACAGTGTCTCCGGCGCACCCGATGCGCCCTGGGCCGCGACCGCGATGCTGAGGCTCGGCGCGACTCTGGGCGAGATCGGCGAGATGGTCGATGCCTGCATCGCGCTCTCCGAGGTGGTGTTGCGCTATCCCGAGGACGTCGAGGCCGGCGACGAGGCGGATCGGCTGCGCGCGGCCTTCGCCTGCCCGTGACCACGCCGGCCGAGGACGCGGTCGCGGCCGCACTCGCCGGTCTTGGCCGGGGAGCGGTCGTGGGCGTCGCGGTGTCGGGCGGTGGGGACTCGGTCGCTCTGCTCGACATCGCGTCGCGCGTGGGCGCGGCGGCGGGCGTCGGGTTGCGCGCGGTCACGCTCGACCACGGCCTGCGGCCCGAGTCCGCGCTCGAGGCGCGTCTCGTCGCGGGCTGGGCGCGTGCCAGGGGGGTCGCCCACAGCACGCTGCGCTGGAATGGCCCAACGGATGACGGCAACCTGCAAGCGGCGGCGCGCGCGGCGCGCTATCGGCTGATCGGGGCATGGGCGCGCGCCGAGGGGGTCGGGGCGGTGCTGCTGGCCCACACGATCGATGATGTCGCGGAAACCTTCCTGATGCGGCTCGCCCGGCGTTCCGGGGTCGAGGGCCTTGCCATGATGTCGTCGGCCTTCCGGCGCGAGGGGGTGCTATGGCTGCGGCCGCTGCTCGGCATCGAGAGGTCGGAATTGCGCGATCATCTGCGCCGGGTCGGCCAGGTCTGGATCGAGGATCCCTCGAACGAGGATCCCCGTTTCGGACGCGCCCGGATGCGCCGGTTGCTGCCCGCCCTCGCGGCGGGTGGCATCCCGGTCGCGGCCCTCGCCGATGTCGCGCGCAACCTCGGGGCGGCGCGCGCGGCGCTCGCCCATCATGCCGCCGAGGCCGCCGCGCAGGTCCTGACCGAGGATCGCGGTGATCTGGTGGTCGCGCGCGATGCCTATGTGGCCCTGCCGGCCGAGACCCGTCGGCGTCTGCTGACGCGGGCGCTGCGCTGGATCTCGGGCACCGACCATCCGGCGCGCGGCGCGGGGATCGGGCGCTTCGATGCCGCCCTCTGCGCCGGCCGCGCCGCCACACTGGGCGGCGTACGCCTTCAACCTGGCCGCGCCGGCGCGGCCCGCCTGGGGCGAGAGCCGCGTGCCGTCGGTGCCGTCCTCTCCGACCCCGCCCGGGCATGGGACGGGCGCTGGCGTCTGGAGGGGGCGCCCCCGCCGGCGGGCGCGGTGCTGCGCGCGACCGGCGCGGCGGGCCTCGCCGCCTGCCCCGGCTGGCGGCGGTTTGGCCTGCCGCGTGCAAGCCAGATCGCGGCGCCGGCGCTGTGGTCGGCCGAGGGGGGCCTGCTCGCGGCGCCGCTCGCCGGCATGTTCGGGCCGGAGGGTTCGGATATCTGGCGGATTTCCGCCTTGGGCTGGGGCGTGGCCCCCGATGATGACGACTGGCGCATTGAAGCGGGCGGGGATATCCCTATCTAAAGACCAACGGGGCACGACCCGCCTGTCGCTGCCCGAAAAGAGGAGAGTGTCCTTGGGCAACGCGCGCAACATCGCCTTCTGGGTGGTCCTGTTCCTTCTGGTTCTCGCGCTCTTCAACCTGTTCAGCAACGGGCAGAGCACGAGCGGTGCGCGCTCGATCTCCTATTCCGACTTCATCCAGAGGGTCGATGACGGCGCGGTGTCGTCGGTCACCCTCGATGGCGAGCGGGTCATCGTGCGGGCGCAGGACGGCGCGCAGTACGTCACCATCCGCCCGGCGGGCGAGAACATCGCCGACCGGCTGCTCGCGCAGGGCGTCGAGGTCCGGGCCGAGCCGCAGGAGCAGTCGGGGATCCTCTCGATCATCTCGCTGTGGCTGCCGTTCCTCGTGCTGATCGGCATCTGGATCTTCTTCATGAACCGCATGCAGGGTGGCGGGCGCGGCGGGGCGATGGGCTTTGGCAAGAGCCGGGCGAAACTGCTGACCGAAAAGCAGGGCCGCGTCACCTTCGACGACGTGGCGGGCATCGACGAGGCCAAGGAAGAGCTCGAGGAGATTGTCGAGTTCCTGCGCGATCCGCAGAAATTCTCGCGCCTCGGCGGCAAGATCCCCAAGGGCGCGCTGCTCGTGGGCCCGCCCGGCACCGGCAAGACGCTGCTCGCCCGCGCCATCGCCGGCGAGGCGGGGGTGCCCTTCTTCAGCATCTCGGGCTCGGACTTCGTCGAGATGTTCGTGGGCGTCGGCGCCAGCCGCGTGCGCGACATGTTCGAGCAGGGCA
>CAYYJB010000087.1:0-7478 GCA_964472135.1 uncultured Gemmobacter sp. | reverse complement strand
GGTCGGTCGCCATCATCGAGAGGACCGCCTTGCGGATCGCCTCGGCGCCGTCGGGGGTGGTGTGGGTGAGCGTCATCCGCCCCCCGCCGGGCAGGTGGACGACGATCATGCCGCAATCGTCCTCGCCCGGGGTGCAGGCGGGCGGGCTGCATTCGATGAAGGGGCAACCGGCGATCGCCGCGACGTCGCGAGGGTCGTCCTCGAGCAGTTCGTTGACCCAGCCTTCGTCGCCCATGGGCAGGTTCGGCAAGATCAACAAGCCGTGGGTGCCGCGGCTGAGCCAGTGCCAATCCGGTTTGGTGGTGCGGGCTTTGGAAAGGCTGGATATGCGCACGGTCGTCCAGATCCAGCCGGTCGTGCCGTCGGTGACGGTCTCCCACGAGAAGGGCGCCCAGATCACGCTTGCGGGGGCGGTCATGCGTGGCCCTCCGCGAGCGCGAGGGGGCGGCGCAGGCCGACGCTGGCCTGCATGGCGGCGAGGCGCGTCTGGCGCACCGTCTGGCCGCGGTCGGATTTCAAGAGCGCCCAGGCGTAAAGGCGCAGATCGGCGTTGCCCGCGTGGTCGGGCGAGGTGAGCACGATCCGCGCCTCGATGAGCGCCGTCGTGCCGTCAGGGCAGGGGGTGAGCATGGGGTCCTCCGGTGTTGCCGAAGGTTGCATAATCCAGTTATTATGGAAACTCAACCCCCTTTTACATCTTTACTGGAAACGTAAAGCAAGGACATGCTGCGAGAGGGGGCAGGCCGTCGATTCGTCGGAAGGAAGGGCGCTGCGCGTGGGCACACGTTGAAAAGCGAGGTCAACGCGCTGGACACCCCCAGCGGTTGCGTTCTATAGAAAAATTTTATAGCACCGAAAGGGATATTATGAAAACAGTTGACCGACGTCTCGACAGGATGATCGAGATTGCCCTACAGCTTGACGTGCCACTTGATCACGTCGTCATGCACATGGGGCGGGTGCCCTACAGGACTTTTAAGGCATACTCGGACAACCCGTCTCTCCTGCCGAGGTATATAAAGTCCAGCGTCAGCCCGTAGGTTGCGCACAGTATTTCCGCTTCGTCGACACCGATCCTGTGCAAGCCTGTCTCCCAGGTGTTGTAGGTCGAGACGTTGAAACCGTGGCGACCCGCGAACTCTGACTGCGATAGGCTGCCGCCCAGAGTCTTTCGAACAGCGGTCAGCCGCTCGCCAACAGCGGCAAACGGCGCACGGGTGGTTCTTGTTCTCGGCATCTGGACCTCAGGAAGTTGGTCGACCTTACACGTTTTTTCGGCTTGACAACCCACATGGAGTGGATGGTATGCGATTATTCCAGTTAAGTTGGATTCGCGACGACCATGATCACAGCCTTGGAGTTTGCAGATAGGATCGGCCGGCGCGCCATGGCGGACGCGCTCGATGTCGGCCTGACGGCCGTGAGCAACAACGTCGTCAAGGGCAGCTATCCTTCCTCGTGGTATATGGCGCTCAAGCGCCTTGCGGATGATGCGGCAGTCGAGTGCCCGCCCGCCTTGTTCCGGATGAAGGAAGCGCGACCCTCACAACATGTGGATGCGGACGCCGATTGCAAGAGCAACGGCAAGCGCCAGAGCGGGGCGGTCGCATGACCGGCCGCATGCAGTCACCCTCGCGGGGGGACCTTCACGGGGTAGCGTGGCCTCGTCGGCGTCCTCGGATCCCTGCGAGGGGTCGCAACCGTCGTGATCCGAGGGCGCAAACAGGGGCCTGCCCGGCCCAGAGCGGCGTTCACGGCGCGGGGCGCAACCGTCCATCCTCCCTGTTGAACTGCCGGCGGGTTCGGGCATCTGCCCGGCCCGCCGGGCCTTTTAGGCGGGTGGCGTGATGGCGGCGGCCGAGACCGCCGAGCGGGTGCTGCGCGCGGCGCGGGACGGCGGCTGGCCAGGGATCTGGCACACCGGCACGCATGAGGATGTGGCGCGGCTGGTGAGCGGGCAGGTCTATCTGGCGACACCCTACACGCGGCGCGTGCAGGCGATGACGCGCACGCAAGGCATCGCGCTGGTCGATGCCGAGAAGGCGGTGGCGCGCGAGGCCGCGGCCGAGGTGGCGGAGCTCGCGCGGCTCGGCGTCAGCGCGGTGTCGCCGATCGTCCAGGCGGTCGCGCTGCGGCACGCCCTGCCCGAGGGGCTGCGGCCCGACCCGTTCGACGACGCGTTCTGGACCAAATGGTGCGCGCCGATGCTGCAGGCGTCGTGCGCGGTCGTCGTGCCCGATTTGCCGGGGCGGCGGGAAAGCGAGGGGATATGGCACGAGATCACGACATCGCTCGCCCGCAACGTCCGGGTGTTCTGGCTGATCTAGGCTGGCCCAGCGACTGGCAGTCGGCGGCAGAGCCCGACGCCGACAGCTGGCAGGGGCTGGGCGGGATCGCGGCGCGGCTGGTGGCGCGGGTGGCGCGCCAGCGGGCCGAGGCGCTGGCGCTCAGGGCGGATGCGGCAGCTGTCAAGGAATCCTTGACAGCTGCAGAGGCTGCGCGGCAGCGCGCCGCGATGATGGCGGAGTTCTGAAATGGAAGCGCCGCGCATCACCGATCCGGCTTTCGGGCGCGACATCACCACCGTCTGCGATGCCGCGGCGCGGGTCGCGGCTTTCCAGGCGGTGGGGCAGGCGGTCAGGCCGCGCGACGTGCGGTCGCTGCCGGGCGCGCTGCGATCCCTCGGGCCGCTTTTCACCGGGATGCAGGGGCTGATCGCCGCGCTCGAGGCCGATCGGGCGGTGCAGGCGGCGCGGCTCAGGATGGCGTGGCGGCTGCAATGGATCGCCGCGGCGCTCGGGCTCATCGCGGGGCTGACGCTCGGGGTGCTGGCGTGATGCGCGATGATCCCAGGATCGCCGAGGCGCGGGCGCTGTCGATGGCCGAGCTGTCGGACAGGCTCGGGCTGTCGCGGTTGCGGCGCGCGGGGCAGGAGCTGGTCGGGCCGTGCCCGGTCTGCGGCGGGCGCGACCGTTTCGCGATCGATCTGCGCAAGTCGGTCTGGCTCTGCCGGCGCTGCGATCGCGGGGGCGATCAGATCGCGCTGGTGCAGCATGCGCTGGGGTATGATTTCGCGGGCGCGCTCGAATGGGTCGCCGGTCCGCGGCAGGAATTGCCCGCCCATGTGGTGCGGGCGCGGGCCGAGGCGGCCGAGCGGCACCGTGCCGAGCAGGACCGGATCGCGGCCGAGCGGCGCGCGGCGGCGCGGGCGTCCGCGCTGCAGCTCTGGCGGGAGTGCGTGCCGGCCGAGGGCACCGCGGTGCGGGCGTATCTGGCGCGGCGCGGGATCGGCCCCGAGGCGCTGCCCGAGATCCCGCCGGTGATCCGGTTTCACGGGGCGCTGCGCTATGTGCTGGGGGAGGGGCGCGGCGCGCGCGAGCTGCACCGCGGCCCGGCGATGGTCTGCGCCATCTCGGGGCCGGACGGCCGCGTGATCGGGGTGCATCGGACCTGGATCGATCCCGCGGCGCCCAAGGGCAAGGCGCGCATTCGCGACGGCGAGGCGGATCTGCCGGCCAAGAAGGTGCTCGGCAGCAAGAAGGGCGGCACGGTGCGGCTGACCGGGCGGCGGATCGCGCCGAAGATGATCATGGGCGAGGGGATCGAGACGTCGCTGACCGCGCTGGTGGCGGCGCCCGAGGCGATCGTCTGGGCGGGTGTCGACCTTGGCAACATGTCGGGCAGGCGGCGCCACGGGCAGGGCCTGAAATTTTCCGGGCTGCCCGACCTCGAGGATCGCGACGCCTTCGTGCCGCCCGAGGGGGTGGCCGAGCTGGTCTTTCTGCTCGACGGCGACAGCGACCCGCGCATGACGCGGGCGGCCTGCGAGGCGGGGCTGCGGCGGGCGATGGTGCTGCGCCGCGGGCTGCGCGGCCGGATCGTCAACCCGGGGTCGGGGCGCGACCTGAACGATCTTCTGATGGAGGCGACGCATGGCTGATCTCACGACCATCGGGGCGCTTGCGCGCGTGCATGCGATGGCGGCGCTCCTGGACCAGGCGCGCGCGCTCGAGCTCGAGGGCTGCACGGTGCGCGTCGCGCTCGAAAACGGCAGGTTGCGCGTCGAGGTCGATCTGGGCGCGACGCGCGCCGTCGATCCGCGCGAGATCGCGCTCGACCGCTGGGGCAAGGGCGAGGCCTGGCCCGAGGGGCTTTCGACCGCGCCGGCCGAGGTGCCGACGGCCGCGCCGGTTGCGCCCTCGGTCAAGCCGGTGGAATTGAGGGTGGTCCCGGTCGCGCCGATCGAGACGATGGCGGTGGGTCGCGATGCGGTGCCGCTGTCGCCCAGGCCCGAGGTGGAGGCACCAACGGCGGGCCACGGCGCGCCCTGGACGCATGCCGCGGACGTCGAGCTCGGGCTGCTCTTGTCGGAGGGTCGGAGCTGGGAAGAGATTTCGGCGGCGACCGGCCGGAGCGTCGCCGCGCTCCAGCAGCGGGTGAAAAGATATGGCGGCCGGCATATGGTGATCAACCTCGCGGCCGAGGCGGCGGCGGACGCGGCCGCGGCCGAGAAGCGAGGCCAGGCCGATGCGCCGCAGGCCGATTGCGACCCCGACGCGCCCGGCGCGCTCGAGGCGCATCTCGAGCGGGTGTCGCCGCACGGGTTCTGGACCCGGGAGATGGATCGCGAGCTGATCCGGCTCGCCTGCCTCGGCTGGACCGCCGATGAGGTGGACGATCATGACCTGACCGGTGTCAAGGCGTCATCGAGGGCGCGCAAGGCGACGCTGACGGACGCCGGCCGCTGGTCGATCTACGAGGTCGCGGGGGCGCTTGGCCTCGAGCCCGAGGCGTGCCGGGCATGATGCGCGCTGGCCTGATCGCGGCGCTGATCGCGGGCCCGGCCGGGGCCGAGACGGTGATGATCGCGGGCAGCGCGGTGACGCTGCGCCCGAGCGCCGCCGCCGGCGCGCTGGCCGAGGTGCAATTCGACAATGATCCGAGCAACGCCCCGGTCGACAATGGCGCGCGCACGCTCGCGCTCGGCGGGCTGCGCGTGGGCCTCACCTTTACCTTCAACGCCGTCGCCGACCGCGACCGGGTCGTGCTGGAACCGCCCGAGGGGGTGATCTGCGTCCCGGGCTGCGACATGACGCTGCCCGAGGGCGAAAGCGCGGTGGTGCGGCTCTACGATCAGCATGCGGTGGGGATGTGATGGGCGGGCTTGACCAGGTGCGCGCGGCCCTCGAGGCGGCCGAGGATGTCGATCTGCCCGAGGGGCTCGACCTGCCGCCCGAGGACCCGGGTGCCGATCCGGTCGGCGCGGCCGGCCCTGGCGCCGGCGGCGCCTCGGGCGGCGGGTCGGATGATCCGGCGCAGGCCCCGCCAGAGCGCGCCTGCGCGGCGCTGCCGCTCAATGACGTGGGCAACGGCAGGCGGTTCGTCGTCTATTATGGCGCCGACCTCATCCATGTGCCGCGCGTCGGCTGGTATGTCTGGGACGGGCGGCGCTATCAGCACGACCCGGACGCGATCGCGGCGCGGCGGCTGGCGCAGCAGGTGAGCGGGCGCATCGAGCTCGAGGCCGCGCATGTGAGCCTTTCGCCGCGCTCGATGGCGATGCTTGCCGAAGAGGACGAGGTGCGCGCCGCGCTTGCCCAGGCCGAGGCCGAGGCGGGCGGCGAGAAGACGGACGCGGTGCGCGCGGCGCGCGCCAAGCTCGAGCGGATCGCCGAGATCCGCGCGACCATGGCCGCGCTGCGCAAGAGCCATCGCCGCCACGCGGTCAGCTCGGGCAACCGCGCGCGCATCGATGCGATGCTGATCGAGGGCGCCGTCGGCGACGTGGCGCGCCAGCTCGAGGCGCTCGACGCCGATCCGCTCGCGATCAACACCGAATCCGGGCTCGTGCGGTTCTCGGTGTCCGGCGGGGCAGGCGAGGGCTACACGCGCACGGCCGAGGTCACGCTCGCGCCCCATGCGCGCGGCCAGCTCATGACCAAGCTCGCCCCCGTCGGCTATGACGCGCGCGCCCCGCGCCCCGTCTTCGACGCCTTCATCGGTCGGATCCAGCCCGATCCCGAGATGCGCGCCTTTCTCGGCCGCTGGTTCGGCCTGTCGATGACCGGAATAACCGCAGAGCAGAAGCTCGCTTTCTTCTACGGCGCCGGGGCGAACGGCAAATCGGTGCTCGTCGACATCATGGCGCGCGTCTTCGGCGATTATGCCGCGAGCGCCAAGATCGAGAGCCTGACGGGCCGCAACCGGCGCGGCGGCGGGGATGCGACGCCCGACCTCGTGCCGCTGATGGGTGCGCGGATGGTGCGCGCCTCGGAGCCCGAAGAGGGCGAGCGGTTGCAGGAGGGGATCATCAAGGAGCTGACCGGCGGCGAGCCGATCCTGGTGCGCGCGCTGCACGCCGATTTCGTCGAGGTGCGGCCGGAGTTCAAGCTCACGATCTCGGGCAATCACAAGCCGGAGATCCGGGGCACGGACGACGGGATCTGGCGGCGCGTGCTGATGGTGCCGTTCGACGTCCAGATCCCTGCGGCAGAGCGCGATGCGACCCTGCCGGCGCGGCTCTGGGCAGAGCGGGACGGGATCTTCGCCTGGGCCTGCGAGGGGCTGATGGATTACCTCGAGGGCGGGCTGCGCGAGCCGCAGACGGTGCGGGACGCGACGGCCGAGTATCGCGCCGACAGCGACCCGGTGGGCGTGTTCCTGACCGAGGCTTGCGTCGTCACCGGCGCGCCCGTCGACAGCGTCGGGGCGCGCGAGCTGGCCGAGGGCTTCGCGGTCTGGCTGCACGACCAGGGGCAGGGCGCGTGGCGGCCGAACTCGGTCGCACGGCGGCTCAAGGAAAAGTCGGGACGCTGGGCCTCGCCCGCGACGGGCCAGCGGTTCACCCAGCGCAAGAGCAGCTCGATGCACTATGACGGGGTCCGCTTCACCGATGTCTTCAAGCGCAGGCTGTCCGAGGTGCCTCGGGACAGCCGCGGCAATCTTCTGTTCGGGGTGCAAAGCGATGCCCAGGGTTGACGTGCTTCTCGATGGCGAGGCCGAGGTGCTGCGCGCGCTGGCGACGGCGCAGCGGATGCTGGGGATCACCTCGCTCTATGGCCTGTCGCGGCGGCTGAGGCGCGATCCGACCTGGGTGTCGGGCGCGCTGGCCGGGTTGCGGAGCAAGGGTCTGGCGGATCGTCCGGAGGTCGATCGCAGCGTCGGCGAGACTTTCGAATGGCGCCTGACGCGGTCGGGCTGGGCGATCGCGGGGGACATGCCGCCATGGTGCTAGGCTTGCGCCCCGCGCCCCGACCTCTCGATCCTCGGGAGGAATGGGAGGCCCCGGCCCTTTTCGGGAGGATCGGCCGCGCGGGGGCCGGGGGGAAAAGACGTTTGGCGTCATGGTGTTGTCGTCCATCTGGGAGCTATGGGAGGCTAGGGAGCGTTTTGCGGGGTAACGTATGCGCGCGCGCGCGAACCACTATCTGCGACGGCGGCATCTTCGAAAAATCGTCTAGGGAAAAGCCGGAAAAACC
>CAYYJB010000086.1:2903-7500 GCA_964472135.1 uncultured Gemmobacter sp. | reverse complement strand
GCGGTGAAGCTGCGCCGGCCGCTCGTCCTCTTTGCCGCCTCGGGTGGGGCGCGCATGCAGGAAGGGATCCTGAGCCTCATGCAGATGCCGCGCACGACGGTCGCGCTCGCGCTGCTGCGCGAGGCGGGGCTGCCCTATGTCGTCGTCCTCACCAACCCCACCACGGGCGGGGTGACGGCCTCTTATGCGATGCTGGGCGATGTGCAGATCGCCGAACCGAACGCGCTCATCTGCTTTGCCGGGCCGCGCGTGATCGAGCAGACGATCCGCGAAAAGCTGCCCGAGGGCTTCCAGCGCGCGGAATACCTGCTCGACCACGGGATGATCGACCGGGTGACGCACCGCAAGGCGCTGCGCGAGGAGATCGTGACGATCCTGCGGATGCTGACGCTCCAGCCGCCGGCGATCAAGGGCGACCTGCCCCGGCCCGAAGCCAGCGGGGGCACATCGGGGGGCAACCCGGCTTGAGCGCGGATCCCTCCGACGTCATCCTCGCGCGGATGATGTCGCTGCACCCCAAGATCATCGACCTCACGCTCGACCGGGTCTGGCGCCTGCTCGCAGCACTCGGTCACCCCGAACGCGCGCTGCCGCCCGTCATCCACATCGCGGGCACGAACGGCAAGGGCTCGACCCAGGCGATGATGCGCGCGGGCCTCGAGGCGGCGGGGCAGCGGGTGCACGCCTATACCTCGCCTCATCTCGTGCGCTTTCACGAACGCATCCGCCTCGCGGGCAGGCTGATCGAGGAGGACGCCCTCGCGGCCCTTCTCGATGAGGCCGAGGCCGCGAACGGCCCCGACCCGATCACCTATTTCGAGATCACGACCTGCGCGGCGCTGCTCGGCTTCGCGCGCACACCGGCCGATGCGCTTCTGCTCGAGGTCGGGCTCGGCGGGCGGCTCGATGCGACGAACGTGATCGACCGGCCGGCGCTTTGCGTCATCACCCCCGTCTCGATGGACCACGAGGCCTATCTCGGCCCGACGCTCGGCGCCATCGCGGGCGAAAAGGCGGGGATCCTCAAGCGCGGCGTGCGCGCCGTGATCGGCCCGCAGGAGCCCGCCGCGATGGCCGTGATCGAGGCGCGCGCCGAGGCCGTCGGCGCCCCCCTCTTTGTCGCCAACCGCGACTGGCAATCGCGGCGCGAGCGCGACCGGCTGATCTACGAGGATGACCGCGGCCTGCTCGACCTGCCGCTGCCCGCGCTGCCGGGCGTGCACCAGATCGACAATGCGGGCGCCGCGATCGCGGGTCTGCGGCTGATGGGCCTTGACGCGGCGGCCTGCGAGGGGGCGGTGACGCGCCCCGAATGGCCCGCTCGGATGCAGCGGCTGACGCGCGGCCCGCTCGCGCAATCGGCCCCTCGGGTCGAGCTCTGGCTCGACGGCGGCCACAACCCGGGCGCGGGGGGCGCGATCGCGGCGACGCTCGCGGACATGGCGCGCCGGCCGACGCATGCGATCTGCGGGATGCTCAACACCAAGGACGTCGCGGGCTACATGCGCCCGCTTGCAGCGCGGATCGCGAGCCTGCGCGCAGTCTCGATCCCCGGCGAGAAGAACACGCTGACGGCGGAGGAGACCGCCGCCGCCGCGACCGCCGCCGGCATCCGGGCCGAAACCGCCGCCTCGGTCGCGGATGCGCTGGCCGCCATCGTGGCCGAGGCCCCGCAGGCGCGCGTGCTGATCTGCGGCTCGCTCTACCTCGCCGGATCGGTGCTGCGCGACAACGGCTGAGATCAGCCGAGGTCGAGCCGCGCGCGCTCGCCCTCGGCCAGACGGCGCAGCACGGCCGGATAGAGGCGATGCTCCATCGCCAGCACCCGCGCCCCGAGCGTCTCGGCCGTGTCGCCGGGCAGCACCGGCACCCGCCCCTGCCCGAGGATCGGCCCCGCGTCGAGCTCGGCCGTGACCTCGTGCACGGTGCACCCCGCCCAGCCCTCGCCCGCCGCCAGTGCGCGCGCATGGGTGTCGAGCCCCGGATAGGCCGGCAGCAGCGAGGGGTGGATGTTGACGATCCGCCCCGCGAAGCGTGCGACGAACCCGGCCGAGAGGATGCGCATGAAACCCGCGAGCGCCACGATGTCGGGCCGCGCGTCCTCCAATGCCGCGGCCAGCGCCGATTCGAACCCGGCGCGCGTGGCGTGGGCGCGGTGGTCGATGACGGCCGTCGGCACACCCTGCACCGCGGCGCGCCGAAGGCCCCCCGCCTCGGGGCGGTTCGAGATCACGAGGACGGGCCGCGCCGGATGGGTGCCCGCCATGCTCTCGATCAGGCGCGCCATGTTCGACCCCGACCCCGAGATCAGGATCGCGACGCGCGTCATCCCAGCGCGCCGCGCCAGGCGACGCCCTCGCCTTCGACGACGCGGCCGAGGGGCACGACCCGCTCACCGTCCGCGCGCAGCACCTCGGCCAGGGCCTCGGCACGGTCGGGCGCGACCACGAGGATCATGCCGATGCCGCAGTTGAAGGTCCGCAGCATCTCGGCCTGCGCGATCCCGCCCGCCGCGCGCAACCAGTCAAAGACCGGCGGCAGCGCCCAGGCCGCCAGATCGACCTCGGCCCCGAGCCCCTCGGGCAGCACGCGCGGCAGGTTCTCGGTGATGCCGCCGCCGGTGATGTGCGCGATGCCCCGCACGCCCCCCGCCCGGATCGCCCCGAGCGCCGCCCCCACATAAAGCCGCGTCGGTCGCAGCAGCGCCGCGCCGAGCGTGTCGTCGGCGAAGGGGGCGCGATCCTCCCAGCCGAGGCCCGCGACCTCGGCCACCCGACGCACGAGCGAAAACCCGTTGGAATGGACCCCGTCCGAGGCAAGGCCCAGGAGGACGTCGCCCGCCGCGACGCCCGCGGGCAGGGCCGTGCCGCGTTCCATCGCGCCCACCGCGAATCCCGCGAGGTCGAAATCGCGCCCGGCATAGAGGCCCGGCATCTCGGCCGTCTCGCCGCCGACAAGGGCGCAGCCCGTCGCCGCGCAGGCGCGCGCGATCCCCTCGATCACCCGCCCCGCCTGCCCGACATCGAGCGCGCCGGTCGCGAAATAATCGAGAAAGAAGAGCGGCTCCGCCCCCTGGCACACGAGATCGTTGACGCACATCGCGACGAGGTCCTGCCCGATGTCATCAAGCCGGCCGGTGTCGATGGCGATGCGCAGCTTGGTTCCGACGCCGTCGGTCGCGGCGACCAGGATCGGGTCGCGGAACCCTGCCGCGCGCAGGTCAAAGAGCGCGCCGAAGCCGCCGATCCCGCCCATGACGCCCGCGCGCCTTGTAGCGGCCGCCGCAGGCTTGATGCGATCGACAAGCGCATTGCCAGCCGAGATGTCGACCCCCGCCTCGGCGTAACTCAACCCCTTCGCGGCCATGCCCACCTCCTTCGCACTGGTCCGCCAATAGACGATCGGTCCGAACACCGCAACGCGCCGCGCGAAGGTGCTTGACGCGCCCCGGTGCGCCCCCCACCATACCGCCAGTTCGATCACCTCTTCCTTTGCCGGTGCAGCACCGATGGACAGCCTGCACGACAGCGTTCCCGATATCGCCGTGCATGGCGAGAGCGGGATCGACGTCTTTCGCCGCAAGCCCGGATCCGATGGCGCCAGCGGCCGGTTCGAATGCCTCTGCACCCTTGTCCCCGTCGCCGCCGGCGGCCACCGCATGGTCGCCCACTCGGGCGAGGCGCGCCACGCCCGCGAGGCGATCGAGCTTGCCCGTGACCGGCTCGAGGCCACACCCTGGTTGCGGCAGGTCTTTGCTCTGGGCAGGACGGCCGGCTACCTGGCGCTGCCGGCGGCGACGCCCCTCGCCGATCGGCTGATGCTGGTGCTCTATCTCGATCTGCTGCGCGCCTGGCACCTTGCGGAACTGGCGATCAGCGGGTTCGAAGCGGGGCTTGGCCGGCGCGAGGCCGTCTCGATGCGGCAGGCGCGGCACATCCTGCAGCTTCTGGTTGATTTCAATCGACCGCGGCGCGCGCGTGGGCTGGTCGTGGCACTCTTGCCGCGGCTGATCAACACGCCGCAGGGCGAAGGGGCGGCCGATGCGGCCGGGGCGCTGCGGCTGGCTGGCGAACTCTGCCTCAGGCGGGGCGATACGCGTCTTGCGCTGGCGGCGCATGAGGGGGCGCTGCGGTTCGGTGCGACGCGCGCGCGGCTGATGCGGGCCCGGATCGCCGCGCAGGCGGCGGGCGACCAGGCGGCCGAGGCACGCATCGCCGCGCGTCTCGGCCCCGAGGGCGGCGTGCGCAAGGGAACCGGCGTGGCATGACCCCATCCACCCTGCCGGCCGCCGGAGAGACCCTCGCGCGCGCACTCTGGCACGATGAAGACGGGCGCCTGCGGGCGCGCGCCGCCGAGGCGGAGTGGATCGCGGGCATGGCGGCGGGCGCGCTCGAGGCGACGCTCGGGCAACTCGCGCAAGCCGGTGTCGATATCGCCCTGCCGGCCGGTGCCGCGGCATCGGCCTGGCCCGAGGATGCCGCGATCAACGCGCTCGCGGCGCGTCATGCCGCAGGCTCGACCGAGGGGGCGGTAGCGATGGCGCGGCTGCGCGCCATCGTCGCGCGCGATCCCGCGCAGGCGCCCACGCTGGCGCGGG
>CAYYJB010000086.1:0-2803 GCA_964472135.1 uncultured Gemmobacter sp. | reverse complement strand
CGGGGGCCGCGCGACTGGGGGCCGGGCGCGGCGCTTGCGGTGCTGACGCCCGCCTTCGCGGCGACGGCGGCCGGCCGGACGGCACGCCTCATGGCGGTGGAATGCTGCCTCGATCGCGCCGACCCGGCAGAGGCGCGCGCCCATCTTCGCGCGCTACGGGCCGATGGCGGCGGCGCGCTGCCCTTCCGCGCCGTCGAACTCGCCTTCGACATCGCGCTGGCCGAGGGGGGGATCGAGGCGCTGCTGGCCGAGGAGACAACCCTAGGCGCGGACATCGAACGAACCCCCGGCGCGCTGCGCCGGCTGATCCGGCATCTGCGCGCGCTCGGGGCGGTGTCGGAGGCGAGCGCGCTGCGTGCCCGGATACCCGAACCGGGCAAGGCCGGTGCGGCCGATCTGCGCCTGCTCGACGCGCAGGAGGCGCTCGGCGCCGACGAACACGACCGCGCGCTCGGGCTGATCGCGCCCGATTGCCCTGGCGCGACTCCATGGCGCTGGGGGGCGGGCGTTCATGCGATGTGGCTGCGCATCGCGCAACCGCAAGATGGGGCGGGTGAAGGCGCGGGCGATGGGCTCGAGGCGTTCGTCGCGCATGCGCGCGCGGCGCTGCGCCATCTTGGCGGGCATCCGGGCGTCTTTCGGCAGGCCACGATCTGCCGGCTGATCCGGGACGATTGGGCGGCGATCGAGGCCGAGCTGGCTGCGCACCATCCGGGGGTGCCGACCGCGCCGGTCGCGGGCGAGTTGCTGGCCCGAGTGGGCAGACCCGATCGCGCGCTGCATATGCTGCGCGCGCTGCACGATTGCTGCCATCCCGACGCGTTGACGGCGCGCGCGCGGCTGGCGGCCAGCGCGGCGGCGGTCGCTGCGCAGGCGGGCGAGATCATCGCCGGTCAGGCGATGCTCGACACCGTTGCCGGGCGGGCGGGCCTGCCGGCCCCGCTGCGGATCGAACTCGGCCTGCGCGCAAGCGATCTGGCGCTGCTCGGGGCGCGGCTGGCGCGCGCCGAGCGCATCCTTGCGCCACTCGTGGCGCTCGGACCGAACCATCCGGGCCTGCGCGCCCGACGCGCGCGCTGCGCGATCATCGCGGGCGAGGCGGATGCGGCCGAGGCCGCCCTCGCCCCCCTCATCGACGCCCGCGAGGACGGGCGCACCCGGCGCCGCATGATCGAGGCACTGCGCGGCGGGGCTACGGGGCAGGCTGATGACGGGCCGCAGATCGCGCGGATCGGGCGCAGGCTCTGGCGGATGCAGCGCCGCCTCGAGCCTCCGGCGCGAAAGGGTGAGGGCGTGCCGATGCGCGTGAACCTCTATTGGGAGGGGCCGGTTCCCGCCGCGCTCGACCGGGCGCTCGGGGCGTGGCGCTCGGTCATGCCGACGGCCGATGTCGTGCTGCACGACCTGGCAGCGGCGACCGATCGCGTCGGGCGCCTGCTGGGCAGGCAGACCGCGCGCGCCTTTGAACGCGCGCGCCATCCCGCCGTGCGGGCCGATCTCTTTCGCTTGTGCCTGATCGGCGAGGAGGGCGGGATATGGACGGATGCGGACGACCTGCCGCGCGCACCGGTCGATGACTGGCTCGAGGGGGTCGAGGCGGTGGTGGTGATCGAGCAATGGTGGGGCACGATCGCGAACAACTTCTTCGCCGCGCGCCCGGGCTTTGCCCCGATCATCGCGGCCCGCGACCGCGTCGCGCGCGCGCTGCGCGCCGATCCCGACCCCTATGCCTGGTGGCAGACCGGGCCCGTCCCGCTGACGCGCGCGTTCGCGCCGCTCATCGGCGGCGGCAAGCGCGAATCGCGGGGCACGATCCGCATCCTCGGCTATGCCGAATACCTTGGGCGCATCGCCCCGACGCTACCGCTTCCGCACAAGGCCTCGGGCGGCCACTGGCGCTGAGGCGATCGGCGTTCAGGGATCGGGCCGCGCGAGGCGCTCGTGCACCTCCGCAAGGTCGATCTCGCCCTTCGGTTCGGCGCGGTCGGGATCGTCGATGTCGTAGCGAAAGAGGCGGAAGTCGCGCCGATAGGTGTCGCGCATCATGAAATGCCCGAGATCGTCGAAATAGGCCGAGACCGGATGCGCCCGCTTCGGGCCCACCCCCTCGCTTTCGTTGAAGCGCGGGATGGTCGCGAGATCGACCGCGTGGCGGATCGGCGCGCGGTCGAGCACGACCTGCATCCCGGCGTTGAAGGCCTCGGTGTGAAAGACATGATCGAGCCGCCCGCCCCCGCGCACCAGCGTCGCGATGTGGTTGGCCTGCGGGGCCCAGTGGATGTCGGGCCAGAACGGCTTCTTCCAGCGGATCGTGTCGCGCGCGAGCAGCAGGAAGCGGCGGAAGGCCGCGATCTGGTCGAACGCGCCCTCGGTCTCGATGCCATAGGCGCGGCGGATCTTCTCGGCCATGTCGGGCCGATAGCGGTTGCCCGACCGCTGGATGCCGCAGATCTTGTCGAGGAAGGCCGACAGGATCCGCGCATAGGGGTTGCGCACCGCGCTGAAGGCAAAAGAGCGCCGCGCCTCGATGGTGGCGCGGATCACGGGCTGGCTCGGCTCGAGCGCCCATTTGTGGATGCCCGAGGTCGCGTCGTGGATGTCGCCGTCGAAAAAGCGGCCGTGGTCGGTGAAATACATGATCTGCCCGATGGTCGAGCACGCGGCCTTCGGCACCACCCGATAGGCCATGCTCTCGCTCTCGGTCATCCAGATGCCCGGGAAATCCGCCACCGCCGCAATCCTCCGCCTGAAATCGGGGCCATCTTCACGGAAAACCCGGCCCGAGACAAGCCGCCCCCCGTCA
>CAYYJB010000085.1:0-8032 GCA_964472135.1 uncultured Gemmobacter sp. | reverse complement strand
CCTTCATCGTGCGCTCGGGCATCATCACGAGCGTGCACGCCTTCGCCAACGATCCCGACCGGGGCGTCTTCATCCTGCTCATCCTCGCGTTCTTCACCGGCGGGGCGCTCATGCTCTATGCGCTGCGGGCGGGCGTGATGGAGGCGCGCGGCGTGTTCGGCACGCTCAGCCGCGAGGCGGGGATCGTCGCCAACAACGTGCTGTTGTCGGTGTCGTGCTTCGTCGTCTTCGTCGGCACGATCTGGCCGCTCGTGGCCGAGCTGCTGGCCGGGCGCAAGCTGTCGGTCGGTCCGCCCTTCTTCAACGCGGCCTTCACGCCCTTCGTGGTCGCCATCGCGGTGCTCTTGCCCTTCGGGGCGATGCTGGCGTGGAAGCGCGCCGATGCGGGGCGCGGGTTGCGCGCGCTGCGGGTGCCGGCGCTGCTCGCGCTGGCGGCGGGCGCGCTCGCCTGGGCCATGCAGACGGGGCAGAGCGCGCTCGGCCCCATCGGCGCGGCGCTGGGGCTCTGGGTCGTAGCGGGGGCGGGCGCCGACATCTGGGCGCGCGGCGGGCACGAGGGGGTCGGGCTGCGGCTGCGGCGCATCGCGCGGCTGCCACGCGCCGACTGGGGCAAGGCGGTGGCGCATGGCGGGCTTGGCGTCACGATCTTTGCCGTCTCGGCGATGATGGCCTGGCAGCGCGAGGACATCCGCGTGCTGCAGGCGGGCGAGGGGTTCGATCTTGCCGGGCGCGAGGTGCGCCTGATCGAGGTGCGCGAGGTCGAGGGGCCGAACTATCTGGCGACGCAGGGCGTCTTTGAGGTGACCGAGAACGGGCAGAGCTTCGTGCTCAGGCCCGAAAAGCGGATCTATCCGGCCGCCGGCATGCCCACGACCGAGGCGGGCATCGACTATGGCCTCTGGCGCGACGTCTATCTGGTGCTGGGCGACGCGCAATCGGACGGCGGCTGGGCGGTGCGCAGCTATGTCAAACCCTTCGCCAACTGGCTCTGGGCGGGGTGCGCGCTGATGGCGCTGGGCGGGCTTCTGAGCCTGTCGGACCGGCGCTATCGGATCGCGGCGGGGGCGCGGCGGACGGCGCCCGCCGGGGTGCCAGCCGAATGATCCTGCGCGCCCTCTGCGTGGCGCTCGCGCTCTGGTCGGCGCCCGCGCATGCGGTGCAACCCGACGAGGTGCTGACCGACCCGGCACTCGAAGAACGCGCGCGCGGCATCTCGGCGGGGCTGCGCTGCCTCGTGTGCCGCAACGAATCGATCGACGAATCGAACGCGGGCCTCGCGCGCGACCTGCGGCTGCTGGTGCGCGAGCGGCTGGTCGCGGGCGACAGCGACACCGAGGTGGTGGCCTTCGTCGTCGACCGCTACGGCGAATATGTGCTGTTGCGCCCGACGCTCGGGGGGGCGAACCTGCTGCTGTGGCTGGCGGGGCCTGTCATGCTGCTGCTGGCGGGGGGCGTCGCGATCGGCTATCTCCGCGCTCGGGCGCGCGCGGCGTCGCCCGCGACCCTCAGCCCCGAGGAAGAGGCGCGGCTGCGCGACCTTCTGAAGGAATGACCCCGGCCGGGCAGGAAGGCAGGCAGGCGATGGACTATCGGACGATCGAGTGCGCGCAGCACGACGGCGTCGCGGTCATCACGCTCAATCGTCCCGAGGTGATGAACGCGCTCAACGTGCAGATGCGCGCGGAACTTCTCCATGCCCTGCGCGCGCTGGCGCAACCCTCGTCGGGTGCGCGCGTGGTGGTGCTGACGGGCGCGGGGCGGGCGTTCTGCTCGGGGCAGGATCTGGGCGATGCGCGCTCGCTCGCCTCGATCGACCTCGAGGGGACGCTGCGCGACGAGTATGAGCCGCTGCTCGCCGCCATTTCGGGGCTGCGGGTGCCGGTGATCGCGGCGGTGAACGGGGCGGCCGCAGGGGCGGGCGCGAACCTCGCGCTCGCGGCCGATGTCGTGATCGCGGCGGATTCGGCCGTCTTCGTGCAGGCCTTCACGCGCATCGGCCTGATCCCGGACGCGGGCGGCACCTGGCGGCTGCCGCGTCAGGTGGGGATGGCGCGCGCGATGGGGCTGGCCCTGTTCGGCGAAAGGCTGAGTGCGGCGCAGGCGGCCGAGTGGGGGCTGATCTGGGAGGCCGTGCCCGATGCGACCTTCGAGCAGACCTGGCGGGCGCGCGCCGAGACCCTCGCGCAGGGGCCGACCGTCGCCTTCGGCGCGCTGAAACAGGCGATGGCGGCATCGGCGGGCAATACGCTCGAAGCGCAACTCCGCCTCGAGGCGGAACTTCAGGGCGCTTGCGGCCGCACCCACGATTTCCGCGAGGGGGTCCTCGCGTTCATCGACAAGCGGGTGCCGCGGTTCGAGGGCAGATAGCCCTCAGAACCGGGCCAGTCGCGCCTGAAGCGCGGCGAGTTGGGCGCGGATGTCGGCGATCTCGTCGCCCTGGGCGGGCGGGGCGGCGACCTTGTCGGCGGGGTGGGCATCCTGACCAGGGGCGGGCGGCACGAAGGCCCCCATCATCGCCTTCATGAACGCTTCCTGCTGGCGCTGCATCGCCTCGAACCCCGGCATCCCGGCCATCGGCCCGCCGAAGGCCGAGAGGTTCTCGACCAGACGCTCCTGCTGGCTGCGCATCGTATCGAACGCCTGGGCGAGGAACTGCGGCACCATGCTGTTCATCCCCGTCGCATAGCTGCGCACGAGGTCGGTCAGCACGTTGACGGGCAGGACGCTCTCGCCCTTGCTCTCGTGCTCGGCGATGATCTGGAGGAGGTATTGCCGCGTCAGGTTCTCGCCCGACTTGAGGTCGATGATCTCGACATCGCGCCCGGCGCGGATGAAGCCCGCGATATCCTCGAGCGTGACATAATCGCTCGTCTCGGTGTTGTAGAGCCGCCTGCTTGCGTAGCGCTTGATCAGCAGCGGCTTGCCGTCGGTCTCGGCCATGGTCCGATCTCCGTGGACGTCGATCGCACGAACCTAGACGAGCGCGCCGAGCGTGAAAACCGTTTTCTGCATACGCACGCGGCCGGCCCGCGCAAGACGAAGGGCGGATCCCTGGGGGATCCGCCCTGACCGAAACGGCGCGTCTCGCGGGGAGGCGCGGCGCGCGCCGCCTCAGATCACTTGCCGGCGGCTTTCTTCGCCACGCCGGTGACCTCGGCGGTCGCCTTCTTCATCGCGGCGGTGGCATCCTCCGAGAGGTCCTTGCCAGCGGCGAGCATGAGTTCGACCGTCTCCATCTGGACCTTCTTCGCGATCTCGGCGAAGGCGGCCATGTTCTCGGCGGCCAGTTCGGCCGCCTGGGTCGCGAAATCGGTCGCGGCCTTCGAGTAATCCGCCGGGTCGGCCTTGACGCGGGTCATCTCGCCGAGGCGGGTGATGGTCTCGCGCGTCCACTTCGCGGTGATGTCGGTCGACTTCTCGGCGGCGTCGAGAGCGACGCGGGTCATCTTCTCACCCAGCGCGGCCTGCGACTTGATCGCATCCTGCATCGCGCCGTTGTCGAAGGGGAAAACGTTCATCATGTCCTGCATCATCTTCGTCACATCGGCCGGCTTGTTCATGGCTGTCTCTCCAGAGGGGGGCACGCGCCCGCTTGATTCATGAGACGCACATACATGCTGCGCCGCAGCATTTCAAGTGGCAATGCTGCGTCGCAGCAAAAAAGTTCAGCCCTCGGGATCGGCCGTCACATAGGTGCCGGGCGCGGGCGCGAGCACCGGATAGCCATCAACGCTGCCCGGCACGCGCGCCGCCACCATCGGGCCCGAGTGCTTCGCCAGCCATTCGCCCCAGTGCGGCCACCAGCTGCCGGCGCCGAAGTTCGCGTTGTGGCGGAATTCCTCGGGCGTCGTCATCGGGCCGGGGTTGGTGTAATGGCCATACTTGCGCTTGGTGGGCGGGTTGACGATGCCCGCGATATGGCCCGACTGGGACAGCACGAAGGTCTTGTCCTCGGACCCGAACCGCCGCACCCCGTTGTAGGAGGATCGCCACGCCGCGATGTGGTCGGTCTCGCAGGCGACCGCGAAGAGGGGCTGGGTGATGTCGCCAAGGCGCACCTTCTTGCCCAGAACCTTGAACTCGCCCCTCGCGAGTTCGTCGCGCTGGCACAGGCCGCGCAGATATTCCACGGCCATGCGCCCGGGCAGGTTGGTGCCGTCGCCGTTCCAGTAGAGCAGATCGAAGGCTGGCGGACGCTCGCCCAGCATGTAGCTGCGGATCGCCGGCGCATAGATGAGGTCGTTGGCGCGCAGGAAGGAAAAGGTGCGCGACATGTATTTCTTGTGCAGCACCCCCGTCCGGGCGCATTCGCGCTCGATCCCGTCGACGAAATCGTCGTCGAGAAAGACCCCGACCTCGCCCTGGTCCGAGAAATCGGTGAGCGTGGTGAAGAGCGTCACCGCCTTGACCGAGCGGTCCTTGGTCCGCGCCATGTAGCCCAGCGTCAGCGACAGCGTGGTGCCCGCGATGCAATAGCCGACCGCGTTGATCTTCTTCTCGCCCGTGATGGCCTTCACCGCCGCGATCGCCGCGAGGTAGCCCTCGGAGACATAATCATCCAACCCGGTGTCGGCATAGCTCTCGTCGGGGTTCACCCAGCTCACGACGAAGAGGGTGAAGCCCTGATCGACGATCCACTTCACGAGGCTGTTCTCGGGCTTGAGGTCGAGGATGTAGAACTTGTTGATCCAGGGCGGAAAGATCAGCAGCGGCGTGCGGTGCACCCGCTCGGTCGTCGGCGCATACTGGATCAGCTCGAACAGGCGGTTGCGAAAGACGACGCTGCCCGCCGTCGTGCCGATGTTGCCGCCGATGCGGAACGCCTCGGGATCCGAGAGCGTCACCTGCAACTCGCCGCCATGCGATTCGATGTCCTGCACGAGGTTCTCGAGCCCGCGCACGAGCGATTCGCCGTCCGTCTCGACCGCGCGCTCGAGCGCGTCGGGGTTCGTCGCGAAGAAGTTCGACGGCGACATCATGTCGACGATCTGGCGCGCGAAATACTCTGCCCGCCAGCGATCGCGCGGCTCCAGATGCTCGAGGCTCGCCACGGCCCTGTTCACCGCCTCGGCATTGAGCAGGTATTGCTGCTTGAGATAGGCGAAATAGGGGTGGGTATCCCACAGCGGGTTGGCAAAGCGCCGGTCGTGTGGACGATGCGCCGCGTCATCGGCGACGGGCAGGCTGGTGCGTCCCTGCGCCAGATGCTGCTGCGCCTCGAGATAGTGGGCGAAGGTCTTGCCCCAGTATTCGACCTGCTGCTCGACGATGCGCGCGGGGTTCGTCATCATCTCGGCCATGTAGGCCGAGGCCGCCTTGGCGTAGAACTCGGGGCCCGGCGCGCTCAGCGCCGGGTTGGGCGCCCCGCCGTTCGAGAGCGAGGCGACAAGGCGCTGCGTCAGCGTCTCGATACGCTCCATGTTCTGGCGAAGCTTCTCGGAGGCCGGGGTGGGATCGGTCTGATCGGTTGCCATGCTGACCTTAACCCCCTATTCTCCGGTACTGGCATAACGTCGCCGACGGGGAGGAAAGCGACGCAGATCACGGGCCCCCGTAGAAGGAGACGACATGCGCTATCTGCCCACATACGACCTGATGGAAACGGCGCGCAACACCAATGAATGGCTCGGCGCATCCGCGCGCGCATTTGCCTCATATCCTGTCTTCGGCATGGTCCCGAATCCGGCCTTCAAGCTCATGTCCGCCTGGGGGCGCGTGACCGAGCGCAGCTTTGCGCGCATGGTCATCAAGCCCGACTGGGGCATCCAGGCGGTCGTCGGGGATGACGGGCGCGACCATCTTGTGCAGGTCGAGACGGTCCTCGCCCGGCCCTTCGGCGACCTCGTGCGTTTCCGCGTCACGAATCGGCCGCCCAAGCCGCGCCGCGTGCTCCTCGTCGCGCCGATGTCGGGCCATTACGCGACCCTTCTGCGCTCGACCGTGATCAGCCTCCTGCCCGATTGCGATGTGTATGTGACCGACTGGAACAACGCGCGCGACATCCCCGTCTCGGTCGGCAAGTTCGATGTCGAGGATTACACGCTCTATCTGGTCGAGTTCATGCGTCACCTCGGCCCGGATCTGCATGTGATCTCGGTCTGCCAGCCCGTGCCGCTGACCCTCGCCGCCACCGCCTATCTGGCCGGCGAGGACCCCGACGCCCAGCCCCGCACCCTGACGCTGATCGGCGGCCCGGTCGATCCGGACGCAGCCGCGACCGAGGTCACGGATTTCGGCCGGCGGGTGACGATGGGCCAGCTCGAATATCTCGCGATCCAGCGCGTGGGGATGAAGCACGCGGGCGTGGGCCGGATGGTCTATCCGGGGCTCTTGCAGCTCGCGTCGTTCATGTCGATGAACGCCGAGCGCCACGGCCGCGCCTTTGCCGAAAAGATCGTGGCGGCCGCGCAGGGCAAGGACGGCGAGCGTGACGCCCACAACCGCTTTTATGACGAATACCTCGCCGTCATGGACATGACGGCCGAGTTCTATCTCACGACCGTAGAGCGCATCTTCAAGAACCGCGAGATCGCACGCAATGTCTTCGAGGTGGCGGGAACGCCGGTCGACATCGGCGCGATCAACCGCGTCGCGGTGATGACCGCCGAGGGCGCGAACGACGACATCTCGGCGCCCGGCCAGTGCGTCGCGGCGCTCGATCTGCTGACGGGCCTCGATGACGGGATGAAGCGCCACCACCTCGAGCCCGGCGCGGGGCATTACGGCATCTTCGCGGGCAAGTCGTGGCGCACCAACATCCGGCCGCTCGTGCTCAACTTCATCGATGCCCATTCAGGCGGCGCCTCCGGGCGCACGGGGCATCTGCACGCGGTCTGAGGCGCCTCAGAGCCCCCGGGCGAAGCGCACGATCTGGTCCGCGACAGGCCCCGTCTGCGCCGGCGACAGGATGTCGCCAGCGATGACATGCGCCGCGGGGTCGATGCCGGGCCCCGGCACGATCACGACATCGGTGACCGGCCCGCCCCAGCCGCGCCCGAGCGCCTCGGCCGCGCCGGGCGAGACGACCCGGTCGGCCGGCGAGCGCACGAGCATGAGCGGCAGGCGCATGCTGCCCGGATCGACCGCGCGCGCCATCGCCATCAGATCGGCCATCGGCACCACCGCGCGCGTCGGATAGCGGGTGGTCCAGAAACGCGCGTGGCCCTCGTTCTCGGTCGCGAAGCTGCGCGTGCGCCCCACGATCAACGGCCCCCACCAGCCGATCCCCGGCGCATCGAGGAGCGCGCCCGCGATCTTGTCCGCCAGCCGCAGGTTTGGCGAGACGAAGACGAACCCCGCCACCGCCCCGTCGCCCGGCAGCGCGGCCGCGATCTGCGGCGTCCCCATCCCCGCAAGCGCGAGCGTCGCCCCCGTCGAGGTGCCGACGATGATGACCCGATCCCCGATCCGCGCCCCGATCGCCAGCGCCTCGGCCAGATCGGTCAGCCAATCCTCGACCGTCGCGGTGGCGAGCGCCTCGCCGTCGCGGCCGTGGCCAGCGAGGCGCGCGAAATAGAGGTTGGCGCCAAGGGCGGCCGCGGCGCGGTCGGGCACGGGGCGGATTTCCTCGGAGGTCGCGGAAAACCCGTGCAGATAGACGATGGCAAGCGGCGTGCGCACGCCCGGCGCGCCGGCCCACACGATCCGCTTTTCGGTGCCGGGGGTGATGCCGGGCACCACCGCCTCGCGCCCGGCCAGATAGGCGTCGAGATCCTCGGGGATCGCGGCGGCATCGAGGCGGGGCGGCGCGGGCAGGCGCACCGGGTTCCAGACCCAGAGCGCGCCGAAGGCCACCGCACCGGCGAGAAACAGAAGGAACAGCGCGCGGATCATGGCAGGGCTCCGGCCAGGGTTTCGGTGATGGCGTCTTCGATCAGCGCAAGGCAGGCCGCACTCGAGAACCGGTGATCGGCGCCCTTGACGAGGGTCAGCCGGATATCGGGCCCCGTCGCATGGGCAAAAAGCCGCAGCGCGGTCGCCACGGGCACGTCGCGGTCGGCCTCGCCCTGCAAGAGGCGGACGGGAAAGGGCA
>CAYYJB010000084.1:6918-8304 GCA_964472135.1 uncultured Gemmobacter sp. | reverse complement strand
GCGCCGCCCGCCCTCGAGCTTGGGACGCACGAGGACATCGGGGCGCGGTTCGGGGGTGTTGGTGTTGTTGTGGGGCATGATGCAGCATGTGGGCCTGCGGCAGCCGGCCGCAAGCCCCCCCTCGCCTCAGCCCCGGGGGTGGTGCGCCATCAGCCAGTCGGCCGTGCGCAGCAGCCGCGCGTCATCGCCCGGCGCGCCCACGAGCTGCACCCCCATCGGCAGGCCCTCGGCGGTCGCGAGCAGGGGCAGGCTGACGGCGGGCGTGCCGCAAAGGGTCCAGGGGCCGTTGAAGATCGAATCGCCCGTATTCCCGAGCCCCTCGGGCGGGGGGCCGAGTGCCGCGGGGCAGAGGATCGCGTCGGCGCGCGCGAAAACCGGCCCGAGGGCCGCGCGCAGCGCCGGCCGCGCCGCAAGCGCCGCGATGTAGTCGGGCGCGACGATGGCCGCGCCCGCGGCGATGGCCTCGCGCGTGGGCAGGCCGAGGAGGTCCGCGTCGGCACCGCCATAGGGGGCGTAGTAATGCGCCATCTCGGCAAGGTTGATCCGGCCGCGCAGATCCTGCGCCTGCGCGAAGATGGGCGGCAGTTCCACCTCATGCGCCTGCGCCCCGAGGCGCGCGACCAGCGCCTCGATCCCGCGCCGCATCCGCGGATCGGCGCGCTCCCACCCCGCCATCCGCACGAAGGCAAAGACGGGCGGCCGCGGCGCCCCCTCGGCCAGCGTCGCGGCAAGGCGGGGGGCCGGGGCATCGAGCGACTGCGCATCGCCCGCGTCAGGGCCGATCAGCGCATCCGCCACCATCGCCGCCTCGGCCGGGGTGCGGGCAAAGACGCCCACCGTGTCGAGCGTGTGCGATTGCAGCAGCACGCCGCTGCGCCCGATCGCGCCGAAGCTCGGCTTGAAGCCCACGACGCCGCAGAAGGACGCCGGGCGGATGACCGACCCGCCCGTCTGCGTCCCGATCGCCGCCAGCACCATCCCGTCCGCCACCGCCGCCGCCGACCCCGAGGAGGATCCGCCCGGCGTGTGGCCGGGCGCGCGCGGGTTGCGCGTCGGCCCGGGGTGGAGAAAGGCAAGCTCGGTCGTGACGGACTTGCCCATGAGGATCGCGCCCTCGGCGAGCAGCCGCGCCACCACATGGGCATCCTGCGCGGGCACCCGGCCGCGATCGCGCGCCGCGCCGTTCTCGGTCGGGATCCCGGCCGTGTCGATCACGTCCTTGACCGCGACCGGAACGCCGTGCAGCGCCCCGAGCGGCGCCCCCGACGCCCGCCGCGCATCGAGCGCGCGCGCCCGGGCGCGGACATGCGCCGGATCGTGCCAGGCAAAGGCGCGGATCTCGGGCTCGCGCACCGCGATGCGCGCCAGATACGCCTCGGCCACCTC
>CAYYJB010000084.1:0-6818 GCA_964472135.1 uncultured Gemmobacter sp. | reverse complement strand
GCAGGGCCTCGTGGTCGAACTGCTCGAGGATCATCTGACCGAGCATGTCGTGAAGGTCGCCGACGACGCGGACCGCGCGCGCGGGGCGGCCGAACTGACCGAAGTCATCCGAAGGTATCTGAAATGACCGACACCAGCCCGCACGAACACGTCTATCTCGGCGCGAACCACGGCCGCAACGAAACGCGGACCTGGGCCGTCATCGCCCTGACGACGGCCATGATGGTGGCCGAGATCGCGGCGGGCACGATCTATGGCTCGATGGCGCTGGTGGCGGACGGCTGGCACATGTCGACCCATGCGGGCGCGCTCGCCATCGCGGCGCTGGCCTATCGCCACGCGCGCCGCCACGCCCGCGACCCGCGCTTTGCCTTCGGCACCGGCAAGCTCGGCGACCTCGCGGCGTTTGCGAGCGCGATCATCCTTGCGATCGTCGCGATGCTGATCCTGTGGGAAAGCCTCGTGCGCCTGCGCAACCCGGTCGAGATCAGCTTCGATCAGGCGCTGCTCGTGGCGGGGATCGGGCTTGCGGTGAACCTCGCATGCGCCTGGCTTCTGCACGACGGGCATGAGGGGCATCACCACCACCACGGCCACGACCACGGCCATGACCATGACCATGACCATGACCATTACCATGACCATGACCATGACCATGACCATTCGCACGGCGCGCGCGACAACAACCTGCGCGCGGCCTATCTGCATGTCATGGCGGATGCGCTGACATCTGTCCTCGCGATTGTGGCGCTGCTGGCGGGGCGCAGCTATGGCTGGATCTGGCTCGATCCCGCGATCGGGGTTCTTGGCGCAGCCGTCATCCTGCGCTGGTCGTGGGGGCTCGCGCGCGACGCGGGCGCGGTCCTGATTGATTACGACGATGACGCCCCGCGCGTGGCAGAGACCCTGCGCGCCGCGATCGAGACCGATGAGGACACGGTCGTCGATCTGCACCTGTGGCACCTCGGGCCGGGGCATCGCGGCGCGATCGTCGCGATCCGCAGCAGCGCGCCAAAACCGCTCGAGGCGTATCGCGCGCGCCTTGAGGGGGTCGTGGCGCTCTCGCACCTGACGGTCGAGGTGGCCCCCCGGCCGGTGCGGGCGGCCTGAGCCCTCAGCCGCTCTTTTCGCGCAGCCGCGCCCGCCAGAGGGTAAAGAGGCCCGCCCCCACCACCACCGCGGCGCCCACGACCTCGTTCGGCGCGATCGTCTCGCCAAAGACGATCATGCCGACGACGGTCGCGAAGATGAGTTGCATGTAGGCAAAGGGCTGCACCGCGCTCGCCTCGGCAACCTCATAGGCGCGGATCAAGAGGTAATGGCCAGCCGCCGCCGTGCAGCAAAGCATCCCCATGAACACCCAGTCGCCGGGCGTCATCGGCTCCCAGAACCAGATGCCGACCGCCGTCATGGCCCCCGCCCCGACGACGCCAGTCCAGAAGAAGCTGACGGCCGAACTGTCCCCCCCCCGCCCGACATGGCGCGTGAGCAGCCCGTAGAGCGCGAACAGCGATGCCGCCAGCAGCGGCACCAGCGCCGCGGGCGAGAACACCGCGACGCCCGGCTGCAGCACGATCAGCACGCCGACAAAGCCGATCCCGATCGCGGTCCAGCGCCGCCAGCCCACCTTCTCGCCGAGGATCGGGCCGGAGAGGGCCGCGACCAGCAGCGGGTAGCAGGTAAAGACCGCATGGCTCTCGATCAGGCCGAGCAGCACGAAGGCCAGCACCATCACGCAGACCTCGGCCGCGAGCAGCAGCCCCCGCAGGATCTGGAGCCGCGGAAAGCGCGTGCGCGCCGCGGCCCGGATGCCCCCCGCCTTGCGCGCGGCCAGCGCGACGACGAAGAGGGCGAAGAACCAGTAGCGGATCATCACCACCATCAGAACGTTGTATTCGGTGGCAAGATGGCGCGAGAGGGCATCCTGCAGCGCGAAGATGAAGACCGCCGCGATCATGAGCCAGATGCCGAGGCGCGTGTTCTGTTCCGCCATTACCCGCCCCGCCCGAGTTCTGCCCGTGTCATGTGCCGCTTGCCCGCATGCCCGGGGGTGCGATTGACGCGAAATCCCGCTGCCTGCAAGCCCCGCCGCACCGCGCCCGCCGCGCTGTAGGTGGCCGCCGTCCCGCCCGGCCGGGTGTGGCGGGCGACCTCGGCCAGAAGCGCCTCCTCCCACATCTCGGGGTTCTTGGCGGGGGCGAAGCCGTCGAGGAACCACGCATCCGCCGCGCCCGCCCAGCCGGGCAGGGTCGCGCGCGCATCGCCCGCGATCACCTCGACATCGCAGGGGCCGAGCGCGAAGCGCCGCGCGCCCGCGGCCCACGGCCCGAGCAGGCCGGGGGCAAGAGGCGCAAGCTCGGCAAAGCCCGCGAGCGCGCGCGCCATGTCGCCTGCGGGGAGGGGCAAGGCCTCGAACGAGGTGAAGCTGAACCGCCCCGCCACCCCCGCCGCGATCCAGGCCGCGACGGTGACGAGCAGGTTGCGCCCCGTTCCGAAGCCGAGCTCGGCCACCGCGAAGCCCGGCACGAAGCGGCCGGGCAGCCCGTTGCCGGCAAGAAAGACGTGCCGCGCCTCGCCCAGCGGATCGCGGAGCGCGAAATAGGGATCGTCGTGGCTGGCCGAGACGGGCACCTCGCCCTGCCAGAGGGTCGGCGCGCTCTGGTCGATAGGGGGCATAGCGGCTATCCAGCGGATTCGGTGCCAAGATGGAGGCAGGGGCAGCCGATGGCAACGCCGGATGTGGCGGTTCTGGGTGGCGGCATCATGGGCCTTGCGGTCGCATGGGCGCTGAAGGCGCGCGGGGCACGGGTCCGCGTGATCGAGGCGCGGCGGATCGGGGCGGGGGCCTCGGGCGGGGTGGTGGGCGCGCTGATCCCGCACCGGCCCGACCCGTGGGACGGCTTCAAGGCCTTTCAGTTCGACAGCCTGATGATGGCCGAAGGCTGGTGGCGGGCGGTGGCCGAGGCGGGCGGGATCGATCCGGGCCATGCGCGGGCGGGTTGCCTGCACCCCATCGCCGACGCGGGCGCGCTCAGGCGGGCCGAGGCGCGGGTGGCGGCCGCCGCCGACCTCTGGCAGGGCCGCGCGGGGTGCGCGATCATCCCCGCCTCCGAGGCGGGCGCGCTTTGCCCCCCCGCGCCGCTCGGCGTCGTGTTGCGCGACGATGCGGCCGGGCGGATCGACCCGCGCCGGGCGCTCGCGGCCCTTGCCGCCGCGCTGCGCGCGAGGGGGGGCGAGATCTGCGAGGGCGCGCGAGACCCGGGGCCGGCAGGTGCCATCATCCACGCGACCGGGGCCGAGGGGCTGGCGGACGACGGCCCGCTTGCCGGGCGGGGCGTCAAGGGGCAGGCGCTGCGCCTCGCGCTCGCGCTCCCCGCGGGGACGGCGCAGCTCCATGCCCCGGGCCTGCATGTCGTGCCCCATGCCGACGGGACGGTGGCGGTGGGCTCGACCTCCGAGGATGCCTTCGACGCCCCCGACACGACGGATGCGCGGCTCGACGCGCTGCTCGCGCGCGCGGTCGGGCTCTGCCCCGCGCTGGCGGGGGCGCCGGTGATCGAACGCTGGGCGGGCGTGCGGCCGCGCGCGGCCTCGGGCAAGCCGCTTCTGGGGGCGATCCCAGGGCGGCCGGGTGCCTTCGTCGCGAACGGGGGCTTTCGCATCGGCTTCGGCATCGCCCCGCTCGCGGCCGAGCGGCTGGCCGATCTGATCCTGACCGGGGCGGATGCGATCCCGCCAGGGTTTCGGCCCGGGGCTGGCGACGCGGGCGCGGCGCCCTAATTTGCGCGAACAATCATTCGGAGAGTTGCCATGACCCCTTCCCCCCGCCTCTTCGGCCTGTGCGGATCGCTGCGCGCCGGGTCGCGTAACCGCGCGCTCATGGCCGAGGCGCGGCGCGCCTTCGGCCCCTGCGACTGGTCCGAGGGGGATCTGCGCCTGCCGCTCTATGACGGCGACCTCGAGGCGCAGGGCATCCCCGAGGCGGTGCAGCGTCTGGCCGATGCGATCGCGGCGGCCGACGCGGTGGTGGTGGTGACACCCGAATACAACAAGGCGATCTCGGGTGTGCTCAAGAACGCGCTCGACTGGGTGAGCCGTGTCAAGACGCCGGTCTGGCGCGACAAGCCTGTGGCGATCATGTCCGCCACCGCCGGCCGGTCGGGCGGGGAAAGGGCGCAATCCTCGCTGCGTGACTGCCTCGTGCCCTTCCGGCCCCACATCGTGCCGGGGCCCGAGGTGCTGGTGGCCGATGCGGCGAACGCCTTCGACCCCGAGGGGCGGCTGACCCAGCCGCGTGCCGAGGCTGCGCTCGTCGACCTCATGTCGATCCTGCGCGGCGCGATCCGGCGCTGATCAGCGCCCCCGGATGCGCGGGTCGAGCGCGTCGCGCAGCCCGTCGCCCATGTAGTTGACCGACAGCACCAGCGCCGACAGCACCGCCGCCGGCCAAAGCACCCGCTCGGGGTTGAGGTTGATGTAGGGCATCCCGTCATTCAGGAGCCGCCCCCAGGTCGGGAAGTCGGGCGGGAACCCGAGGCCGAGGAACGACAGCGCCGATTCGGTGATGACCGCGTTCGCGATCCCCAGCGTTGCCGAAACGAGGATGGGCGAGAGCACGTTGGGCAGGATGTGGCGGGTGATGATCCGCCTGGGCGGCGTGCCGATGGCGCGCGCGGCGAGGACGAACTCGCGCTCTTTCAGCGCGAGCACGTCGCCCCGCACGATCCGCGCCGTCTGCATCCACGACGTCACCCCGATCGCGAGCACGATCAGGATGAAGATCCCCGTCTCGGGCCCGAAGCGCAGCACCAGCGGCTCGCGAAACAGCATCACCATCACGAGCAGGAGCGGCAGGAGCGGCAGCGCGAGAAACAGGTCCGTCGTGCGCATCAGCACCCCGTCGAGCGCCCGGAAGAACCCCGCCAGCACGCCCACGAGCGTCCCGAGCAGGATCGAGAGCGCCATCGCCGTCAGCCCCACCGCCAGCGTCGTCTGCCCCCCCATCATCAGCCGCGCGAGCATGTCGCGCCCGAGCTGGTCGGTCCCGAGGGGGAACTGGAGGCTCGGCCCCTGATCGCGGGCGCGGATGTTGATGTATTGCGGATCCACGCCCCAGAGCGTCGGGCCGATCAGCACGGCCGCGACGAGGACGAGCAGCACGCAGGATCCCGCCAGCGCCCCCTTGTGGGTGCGGAACTGGTCCCAGACGTCCCACCACTGGCTGCGGGGCGGGCGCGCGGCCTCAGTCATAGCGGATCCTCGGGTCGAGCAGGCCATAGACGATGTCGGCGATGAGGTTGAAGAGCACGATCAGGATCGCGAAGACGAAGGAGATCGTCAGCACCATCGGCGCGTCGTTGCCCTGGATCGAGAGCAGCAGTTGCTGGCCGAGCCCGTTCACCTTGAAGACGTTCTCGGTGATGATCGCGCCCGTGAAGATGCCGGGGATGAGCAGCATCACCACCGTCACCACCGGGATGAGCGAGTTGCGCAGCACATGCACGAGCACGACCCGCCGCTCGCCCATCCCCTTGGCGCGCGCGGTGCGGACGTAATCCTGGTTGAGGTTGTCGAGCATCGCCGAGCGCATGTAGCGGCTGATCTGCGCGGCGAAATAGAGTGCCAGCACGAAGACGGGCAGGACCATCTGGCGCACCTGTTGCCAGAACGACGCCCAGTCGGTGACCTTGAGCGTCGTGTCGTAGATCGAGGGGAACCAGCCGAGCCAGACCGAAAAGACGACGATGAGCACGACGCCCGTGACGAACACGGGCACCGAAAAGCCCACCATGCTGACGAAGGTGCCGATCTGGTCGAACCACGAATACTGCCGATAGGCCGAATAGATCCCGATCGGCACCGCGATCAGAAGCCCGAAGGCAAAGCCCGTTCCGACGACCAGCAGCGTCTGCGGCAGGCGCTCGGCGATCGTCATGAAGACGGGGCTGCGCGTCTGGAACGACAGGATGCGCTGCCGCCCCTCGGCGAGGTCGGTGCCGAAGACGGCATCCGTCCAGTAGAGCGGTTCGGTGACGAAGAAGTTCGTCAGCCACTTGAGATAGCGGATGTGCATCGCCTCGCCGAGGCCCATCGACAGGCGGATCTTCTCGCGCACCTCGGGCGGGATCGTGAGCGGCATGTCCGCCAGCGGATCGCCGGGTGCGAGTTCGAGCAGCAGGAAGATCACGAGGCTGATGAAGATCAGCGTCGGAACCGCCATGATGAGCCGGCGCAGGGTATAGTTCAGCATCCGTCCGCCTCGGAGCAAGGGGCGGGGGGCCCGGGTGCCGGGCCCCCCTTGGGCATCACTTGATGCGATACCAGTCGGCAGCGTTCCAAAGCTCGCTGTCCCAGGTGTTGAGGATGACGCCGCCCAGCGTGTTCGAATGCGCCGAGACACGGCCGCGATCGACGAGCGGGACGATGACATAGCTGTCCTTGGTCAGCATGTCGTTGAGCTTCTTGGCGATCTCGCCGCGCTTGGAGATCTCGCCCGTGCGGCCGAGCTCGGCCACCAGCGCGTCATAGGCCGGATCGCAGAAGCGGTTGATGTTCTCGCCCTGCCACTGCGTTTCGGGCCGCGGGGCCTTGTCGCAGGTATAGGCCGCGAGATAGGCCTCGGGGTCCGTGCCGTCGAAGTTGTTGGCATACATCTCGACGTCGGCATAGAACTTCTGGTACGTGTCGGGAGAGTTCGGATCGCCGCCGAAATAGACCGAGGCCGAGATGTTCTTGAGCTCGGTCTCGACCCCGATTTCAGACCACCACTGCTTGATCAGCGCCTGGAAGTCCTGGCGCACCGCGTTGGTCGAGGTCTG
>CAYYJB010000083.1:0-8364 GCA_964472135.1 uncultured Gemmobacter sp. | reverse complement strand
CCCGTGGCGCCGGCATACTGGCTGGCGTCGCCGTCGATGATGACGGTGCCCGACATCATGTTCTCGGCCACGCCCGGCCCGACGCTGCCCTTGACGCGGATGGTGGCGAGCTTGTTCATCCCGGCGCAGTAATAGCCGGTCGAGCCGCGCACGGTGATGTCGACGGGCGCATCGACGCCCGCGGCGATGGCATGCGCCCCGCGCGGGTTCACCACCTCCCACGACGTCATGTTGGTCTGCCCCTTCAGGGCGTGCAGCGACGCATTGAGCGCACGCAGCCCTTGGGCTTCGAGGTCGAAGGTCTGCATTCTCTCAGCGCTCCCAGAAATAGACGGTGGCGGGTTCGGGTTCCCACACGCGGGCTTCCTCGATGCCGGGCAGGTTCACGAGGGCGCGATACTCCGACCCGAAGGCGACATAGGCGTCGGTCTCGGCCATGACGGCGGGCTTGCACGCGATCGGGTCGCGCACGACGCCAAAGCCGTTGCGGGTGCCGACGACGAAGGTGAAGAAGCCGTCGAGATCGGTCAGCGTGGCTTCCATCGCCGAGCCGAGGCTTTGGCCCTCGCTCAGCTTGTGGCTGATGAAGGCGGCCGCGACCTCGGTGTCGTTCTCGGTCTCGAAGGTCATGCCATGGCGGCGCAACTCGCGCCGGACCGCGTTGTGGTTCGAGAGCGATCCGTTGTGCACGAGGCACTGGTCCGACCCCGTCGAGAAGGGATGCGCCCCCATCGTGGTCACGGCCGACTCGGTCGCCATGCGGGTGTGGCCGATCCCGTGCGTGCCCTTCATCTTCGAGACGGCAAAGCGCGCCGCCACGTCCTTGGGCAGGCCGACCTCCTTGAAGATCTCGATCGAGTCGCCCACGCTCATGATCTTGATGTCCGGGCGCAGATGGCCGATCGCGGTGCGCGCGGCCTCGAGTTGGCCGATCGGCACCTCGAGCACGGCATGCGTGCTCTTTTCGAGCATCAGCACCGGCTGGCCGATGGCGTCGTGCAGATCGGCGTCGAGATTGCGGAAGTCGCGGCCCGGATCGGCCGACTGCACGGTGATCTTGCCGATCCCGTCGCGGGCACCCGAGTAGATCGCGATGCCGGCCGAATCCGGCCCCCGGTCCGTCATGGTGATGAGCATGTCCGCCAGCATGGCGCCGAGCTTCGGCTCAAGCTTGGGATCCTTCAGAAACAGGCCAACGATGCCACACATGGATTCGCCTCCTTCGGCTGGCTGCGCGAACGCTAGCACCATGTCGCGGCGTCATCAACTACAGAGAAACTTTTTTTCCCCGCGCGGTAAGTGGGGCGGGCATGATCTCAGCCCTGCGGGTAGGCGATGACCGACAGATAGCGGGCGGGCAACCGCACGAGGTTCTCCGGCCCGTGCGGCGCGTCGGCGTCAAAGAGCAGGCTGTCGCCGGGCTTCAGCGGATAGATCTGGTCGCCGTGGCGATAGTCCACCTCACCCTCGAGCATGTAGAGCAGTTCGAGTCCCTCGTGCTGAAAGGTGGGGAAGGTGTCGCTCTCGGTCGTGAGGGTGATGAGATAGGGTTCGAGGACCACGCCCGAGGCATTCGACCCGATGTGACCCAGAAGGTTGTATTGGTGCCCCGCGCGCGTGCCGCGCCGCTCGATCTCGAGGTGCTCGCCCGCGCGGACGTGCTGGGCCTCGCGCCGTTCCTCATAGCCCCGAAAGAACGCCGTGACGGGAACCGAAAACGCATGCGACAGCACCTGAAGCGTCGTCAGCGACGGCGAGGTGTTGCCGTTCTCGGTCTTGGAAAGCATCCCGATCGAGAGCCCGGTCACGGCGGCGAGGTCGGCGACCGTCATGCCGTGCTGCCGGCGCAGGTTGCGCACCTCGCGCCCGATCGCGGCCTCGAGCGTGCGCTCGGCGACCTCGCGCACGCGGTGGGGGTCCTGCTCGAAGGCGGGCTTGCCTTTGGGCAGTGAGGGGTTTTGCTCTGGCTTCATCCGCGCTTTCCGAGGGCCGTCCCTATCGGGATTTTCCTAATAGGAAAAAAAGCGCGATTCAAGCGGCGCGTCAGCCGATCGAGGCCGCCGCCGCCGCGATGGCATGCAAGAGGCTGCCCGCCGACGATCGCCCGCCATAAAGCCGCACCTCCCCGCGCCCCATCACGATCAGATAGCAGCCCAGATGCTCGATCACCGTCCGCGTCGCGAGGCCGTCGGGCGCCGTGGCCAGATCGACCGCGCAGAGCCGCTCGAACAGCGGCACGAGGTCAGGGGCCGCGAGGTCGAGGCAGATCCAGGCGTCGGTCTGTTCGGTGATCGAGGCCGCATCGCCGAAGATCGGGCGCAGATGGGCGGCGATGTCCTCGTGCGTGGCGAAGGGCGCCTCGAGGAACCACATGCCCGGCGCGACCCAGAAGGCGGCGAAGGTCTGCCCCCCGGCCCGGCGCGCGGGCGGCGGCAGGGGGATGCCCGCCGCCGCCGCCGCCGTGGCCACATCCCCCTCGCGCCCCTTGCGGATCGCGACGGAGGCGAGCGCGAGATCGACGCGCTCGGTCAGGCGCAGGGTGCCGATCGTCTCGGCATGGGGTTCGGCGCGGCCGAGCGCCGTCAGGGCATGGAGCGGTTCAGCCACGGAGGCGTTCTCCCTCGGGATCGAAGAAATGCGGGCTCGTGATCTCGACCAGCGTCTCGGTCGCGGGCTTGGCCAGCAGGTTCACCGCGCGCAGGCGCTGGCCGATCCGCCCCTCGCCGCCGCGCAGATAGGCCAGCGCGATGTCGTGGCCGAGATGGGGCGAATGGACCTTGGAGGTCAGCCAGCCCAGATCGTTCGCGATCACCGCCGCCGCGCCCTGCTCGAGCAGGTGGCTGCCGGCGACGAGGTTGCCTGCCGGATCGACCGGCTTCACCCCGACGAGGCGATAGCCGCCCGGATCGACCATCCCCTCGCGCTGCGACAGCACGACCCCGACCGCATCCTTCTTGCGCGAGACCATCTTGCCGAGGCCCATGTTGAGCGCGCTCGACTGGCCGTTGAGTTCGTTGCCCGCGACATGCCCCTTCTCGACCCGCATGACGCCGAGCGCCTCGGTGCCATAGACGACCGCGTCGAAGTCGCGCCCCTCGGCCATCAGGCGGCGGATCAGCGCGTCGCCATAGCGTGTCGGCACCGCGATCTCATAGGCCAGCTCGCCCGAGAAAGAGATCCGGAACAGCCGCGCCCTGAGCCCGCCGACGGTGACGTTCCCCGCCGCCATGTAGGGAAAGGCCGCGTCCGAGATGTCCTGATCGACGATGCGTTCGAGCAGCCTGCGCGCGTTCGGCCCCGCGACCGAGAATTGCGCCCACGCCTCGGTCGTCGAGATGAGCTGGACGTCCATCTCGGGCCAGAGCACCTGCCGGCAGTATTCCAGATGGCGAAACACCGTGACCGCGTTGGCGGTCGTCGTCGTCATGACGTATTCGTGGGGGCCCATCCGCGCCGTGGTGCCATCGTCGAAGACCATCCCGTCCTCGCGCAGCATGAGGCCATAGCGGCACTTGCCGACCGGCAGGGTCGAGAAGGTGTTGCAATAGACCCGGTCGAGGAACGCGCCCGCGTCGGTGCCCTGGATGTCGATCTTGCCGAGCGTCGTGACATCGCAGATCCCGACCGACCGGCGCGTCGCCAGCACCTCGCGGTCGACGCTCTGGCGCCAGTGCGTCTCGCCCTCGCGCGGAAGCCACTGGGTGCGCAGCCACATCCCGACCTCGACGAACACCGCGCCCTGCTCGGACGCCCAGACATGCGAGGGCGTCAGGCGCACGGGCTTGAACTCGGGCCCGCGCGACCGGCCGGCGAGCGCGCCCATCGCGACGGGGGTATAGGGCGGGCGATAGATGGTCGTGCCGGTCTCGGCGATGGTCCGGCCGGTCAGCTCGGCCATGACCGCGAGCCCGAGCACGTTGCCCGTCTTGCCCTGGTCGGTCGCCATCCCGAGTGTGGTATAGCGCTTGAGATGCTCGACCGAAGTAAAGTTCTCCTGATGGGCGAGCACGACATCCTTGACGGTCACATCGTTCTGCTGGTCGATCCAGGCCCGGCCGCGCCCGCCGCCGACATGCCATTTCGGCACGATCGAGACGGGCGCATCCTCGGCCTCGGGCAGCGCATGGGCGCGCGCGTCGCGCCCGAGATCGCCGAGCGCGGCGAGCGCCGCCGCCTGCCCGCCCGCGAGCGCGCCGTGGGTCGAGAGCGCGCCCGCCGCAGCACCCGCCGCCGCAAGGCCGCGCGGCCCGCCCGCGCCCGGCACGAAGGCGAGGATGCCCTCCTGCCAGACGGGCCGGGTGCCGTGGTGCGAGGCGATGTTGACGTTGGGGTTCCACCCGCCCGAGACGCCCAGCGCCTCGACCGAGAGCGTCTCGGTCCGGCCATCCGCGCGCCGCACCGTGACGGAACGCAGCCCGAGCCGCCCCGCGCTGTCGATCACCTCGGCCCCGCGAAGGTGACGGATGCCGGGCAGGGGCTCGGCATCGGCGCGCGCGTCGATCACCGCCACCACCTCGACCCCGGCCGCGCGCAGGTCGGCCGCGCTGCGCAGCCCGTCGGCGTTGTTGGTGAAGATCGCGACCCGGGCGCCCGCCGCGACGCCCCAGCGGTTGGCATAGGCGCGCAGGCTGCCGGCGAGCATGATGCCCGGGCGGTCGTTGTTCTCGAAGGCGATCGGCCGCTCGGTCGCGCCGGCGGCAAGGATCGCACGGCGCGCATAGATCCGCCAGAGCGTCTGGCGCGGCCGGCCGGGCAGCGGTTCGGGCAGGTGGTCCGAGACGCGCTCGAGTGCGCCGAAGATGCCATCGTCGAAGGCGCCGAAGACGGTCGTGCGCGGCATCAGCCGCACGTTCGCCATCGCGGCAAGCTCGGCCACCGCCCCCGCCGCCCAATCCGCCCCCGCAATGCCGCCCACGCCGAAGGTCTCGGCATTGAGGCGCCCGCCCATGCGGAAATCCTCGTCGGCCAGGATGACGCGCGCCCCCGCCCGCCCCGCCGTCAGCGCCGCCATCAGCCCCGCAGGCCCCGCCCCGATCACGAGCAGGTCGCAATGGCGAAAGCCCTTGTCGTAGCTGTCGGGATCCTCGGCCCCGCTGAGCGATCCGAGGCCCGCGGCCCGCCGGATCAGCGGCTCATAGACCTTTTCCCAGAAGGTCGCGGGCCACATGAAGGTCTTGTAGTAGAAACCGGCCGCGAAGAAGCTGCTCAGCCGGTCGTTGATCGCCATCGCATCGAGCCGCAGCGACGGCCAGCGGTTCTGGCTCATCGCCTCGAGCCCGTCGTAGAGCTCGACCACGGTCGCGCGGGTGTTCGGCTCCTGCCGGGCGCCGGCGCGCAATTGAACGAGCGCGTTCGGCTCTTCGGACCCCGCCGACAGGGGGCCGCGCGGGCGGTGATACTTGAAGCTGCGCCCCATCAGGCGCACCCCGTTCGCCAGCAGCGCCGAGGCCAGCGTGTCGCCCGGATGCCCCTGATAGGGCAGGCCGTCGAAGCTGAAGCGCAGCGTGCGGCTGCGGTCGATCTGGCCGCCGTCGATGCGGTGGGTCTGGGTCATTTCGTCCGTCCCATGGCGCGGGCCACGTCGCGCGCCAGTTCGACCTTGAGGATTTCATGCGTGAGCGTGTTGCGCGTGACCACGAGCCACGAGCGGTCGCCCTGCTCGTGATACCAGAGCTCGCGGTGCTCGCCCGCGGGGTTGTCGCGCTGATAGAGCCAGTCGTGGAACGCCTCGATCCCGGCCGTCATGCCGTCGGGGCGGTTCATCAGCGCGGCATCGCCGAGATAGACGAACTCCTGCGCGTCGCGCGGGCCGAGAATGGGATGATCGATGATCATGCGTGCGCCTTCAGTGCAGGTTCGGTTGGGCGCCCTGGCCCTTTTCGTCTATCATGAGGCCGCGCAGGAAGCGGTCGAAGCGATAGGCGCGCGCGGTCGGGTGCGGCTCATCCCGCGCCAGCAGATGGGCAAAGCACCAGCCCGAGGCGGGCGTCGCCTTGAAGCCGCCATAGCACCAGCCGCCGTTGAAATAGAGCCCCTCGACCGGGGTGCGGTCGATGATCGGGCTGCCGTCCATCGACATGTCCATGATGCCGCCCCAGATCCGCAGGAGGCGCGCCCGCCCGATCGCGGGCATCAGCGCCATGCCCCCCTCGGCCACATCCTCGATCACCGGCAGGTTCCCGCGCGAGGCGTAGGAGTTGTAGCCGTCGATGTCGCCGCCAAAGACGAGGCCCCCCTTGTCGGACTGGCTGACGTAGAAATGCCCCGCCCCGAAGGTCATCACCCCGTCGATGAAGGGCTTCAGCCCCTCGGATACGAAGGCCTGCAGGACATGGCTCTCGATCGGCAGGCGCATGCCCGCATGCGCCATCACGCGCGAGGACGACCCCGCCACCGCCACCCCGACCTTGCGCGCCCCGATGAAGCCGCGCGTCGTCTCGACCCCGAGGATGCGGCCGTTCTCGATCCGCATCCCGGTCACCTCGCAGTTCTGGATCAGATCGACCCCCCGCGCGTCGGCGCCGCGCGCATAGCCCCAGGCGACCGCATCGTGGCGCACCGTGCCGCCCCGGCGCTGCATCAGCGCGCCCTTGATCGGAAAGCGCGCATTGTCGAAGTTCAGGAACGGATACATCGCGCGCACCTGCTCGCGGTCGAGCAGCTCGGCATCCGCGCCGTTCAGGATCATCGCGTTGCCACGTCGGGTGAAGGCATCGCGCTGCGCGTCGGTGTGGATGAGGTTGATGATCCCGCGCTGGCTGACCATCGCGTTGTAGTTGAAATCCTGCTCGAGCCCCTCCCACAGCCGCAGGCTGAATTCATAGAAGGGTTCGTTGCCATCGAGCAGGTAGTTCGAGCGGATGATCGTGGTGTTGCGCCCGACATTGCCGCCGCCAAGCCAGCCCTTTTCGAGCACCGCGATGCGCGACTGGCCGAATTCCTTGGCCAGATAATAGGCGGTCGCCAGCCCGTGGCCGCCCCCGCCCACGATAACGAAGTCATATGCCGCCTGCGGCGCCGGATCGCGCCAGACGGGCGTCCAGCCCTTGTGGCCGGTCAGGGCCTCCGCGATCACCCTCAGCCCGGAATAGCGCATGACCGATTTGCCCCCCACGGATCGACACCTCTCTTTATCGCGCCGGCAGGGCAGGGGCCATCGGTTTACGCCATGGCTGATGCCGTTTCCGCCATGCGCCTGCCCGGCTGCGCGCGGTGGCGGCAGGCAATCTCGATACCTCGCGCCATGCCGCGCGCCCGATCTCGGGGCCGGGCCCAGGGTGGCGCCTCGGGCGGCACCTCGGGCGGCACCACGCGCAGAAACCCGGCCGCGCACGTCCGCATGGCGAACGCGCGCCCCCACGGACCCGGAGCGCCCGGGACGCACCTTCCCGCCGTGATCGAACGGTTCGGGTGCGGGCCTCGATCGGGCGGGCGGGGCTATGGCGCGCCCCGGCGCTGAGGCCCGCCCGCTCAGGGCGCCGCATGCATGCAGCGCAGTCGTGCCGAACTGGTCTTGAGGGTGTCGGGCGTGTTGCCCAGGCTCAAGCTGCGCGAGCGGACACTCGTCGTCGGGTTGAGGTGGCTTTGCGTGGAGGTCCAGTAGGTGCCCGAGAGGCCGAGGATCCCCGAGCGGTAGGTCCACAATAGCCCGATTTCACCCGCCGACGGCAGGAACCACGCCGACCTGCCGTTGATGACAAGGTGGTGGCAATAGGCGGCGGCCGGATTGGTCGCCTGCGCATCGGCCATCAGCGTCTGCGTATTGAGGGCCCCGTTCCCTCCATCGTTCGCGCCTTCGTTGAAGCCGCCCGAATCCGACCAGATCTTGGAAATCGAGTCGGTCAGGGTCGTGCAGGATGGCGTGAAATCGCTGCTTGCGGCGCTCGAGGGCAGGCCGCTCCCGGGGTTGTGCCCGCAGCCGGCGCGATGGGTAAGATAGTAGGCCCCGTTGATGGTGCCGGCATAGATCGCCCCGTCCTGGCAGCGCGCCCCGGGCGTCGCCGCCGCCAGCGCCGCCGCATCGGTGCAATCGAGCGTCCTCTTGCCGATCGTGGCCGTCGCCGCCGGCCCCGCGACACCCGAGACCGTCTGCACGAACGACACCGTCAGCGTCCCGTCCGGCAGGTCGCCCAGATAGACGTTGGAAACCCCCCGCGTCGGGCCCGAGAACGAGGCGATGGTTCCGCTGACGCTCCCCGCCCCGCCCGAACTCGTGATCGTCCATGCGCCCGACGCCCCGACCGTGGCACCCGAGATGTTGAAGGACCCGAAGGTCTGCCCCGTGATCTCGGGCGAAGTTCCCCACCAGACCGAATAGGCCGGCGCCGCGGTGTCCTTCACCACCGTATCGCTCACCGCCGCCGC
>CAYYJB010000082.1:0-8412 GCA_964472135.1 uncultured Gemmobacter sp. | reverse complement strand
CGCGCCAGATCCTCGTCGATCTCGATCCCGAGGCCGGGCGCGTCGGGCACCACGATCTCGCCCCCCTCCCAGTGGATCGCGTTGCGGATGAGGCGCAGGTGGAACGCCCCGCCCGTCTCGATCGTCTCGGCGATGAGCAGGTTCGGGATCGCCGCCGCAAGCTGGATGTTCGCCGCCCATTCCACCGGCCCGGCATAGAGATGCGGCGCCATCTGGGCGTTGTAGACCTCGGCCATGGCCGCGATCTTGCGCGCCTCCCAGATCCCGCCCACGCGGCCGAGCGCCGGTTGCAGGATCTTCACCCCCCCGAGGCGCAAGAGCGCGCCGAACTCGGCCTTGGTCGTCAGCCGCTCGCCGGTGGCAAGCGGGATCCGCACCGCGCGCGCAACTTCCGCGAATTCGGGCAGGTTGTCGGGCGGGATCGGCTCTTCGTACCACAGCGGATCGAAGGGCTCGATCGCGCGGCCGAGCCGGATCGCGCCGGGGGTCGAGAACTGGCCATGCGTGCCGAACAGCAGATCAGCCCGGTCGCCCACCGCCTCGCGGATCGCCCGGCAGAAGGCGACCGAGCGCGCGATGTCGCGCTGCGCGGGCTCATGCCCGCCGCGGATGGTATAGGGGCCGGCGGGATCGAACTTGACCGCCGTGAAGCCCTGCGCCACGCATTTCGCCGCCGCCTCGGCCTGCCAGTCGGGATTGACCCAGAACTCGCCCGCATCCTGCCCCGGCTCGGGATAGAGATAGGTATAGGAGCGCACGCGCGGGTTCATCATCCCGCCGAGCATCGCCCAGACCGGCCGGCCGCGCGCCTTGCCGACGATATCCCAGCACGCCATCTCGAGCCCCGAGAACGCGCCCATCACCGTCAGGTCGGGGCGCTGCGTGAAGCCCGAGGAATAGGCGCGCCGATACATCAGCTCGATGTTCTCGGGCGATGTCCCCTCCATGTGGCGGGCAAAGACATCGCGGATCACCGCCTCCATCGCGACGGGCCCGACGCTCGAGGCATAGCACTCGCCCCAGCCGTGGATGCCGTCATCGGTCACGAGCTTGACGAAGATCCAGTATCGCCCGCCCCAGCCCGGCGCGGGCGGTGCCACCGTCAGAACCTCGAGATCGCGCAGCTTCATGCCTGCCCCCTGTCGTTTTGTCCTGTCTCGCCCGCCGCCTGCGCGCGCGCTGGCCCGCCAGCGACGATGAGTGCGCCGCACACGACCATCAGCATGGCCGACAGCACGAAGGCCGCGCCGGGCAGGTGCAGCCCCGCCCCCTCGCGCGTGAAGGCGAAGAAGATCGACGTCATCACCAGCGGCCCGAGGATCATCGACACCGCCCGGGCCGAGGCGACGACGCCCTGCAGCGCGCCCTGCCGGTCGGGCGGGACCGCGCGCGACATCAGCCCCTGCAGCGAGGGCACCACCACCGCCCCGAGCGCCCCCATGGGCGAAAGCACGAGCGCAAGCCTCGGATCGGCGACGAGCGCGAGCATGACGAAGACCGCCGCACTCAGCCCCAGCCCCGCAAGGATCGTGCGCCGCTCGCCCAGACGCGGCAGCACGAGGCGGATGAGGCCCCCCTGCACCAGCGCAAAGGCGATCCCGAACAGCGCGAGCGACAACCCGATCGTCCCCGGCCCCCAGCCGAAGCGCGCGGTGGCGAAATAGGCCCAGGTCGCGGGATAGGCGACCATCGCGAATTCATAGAGGAAATAGACCGCGAGCGGCACGCCCACGCCGCTGAGCGCCCCGATCCGCCGGATCGCGCCAAGGGGGTTGAGGTCGGCGAGCCCGATCCGCCGCCGCCGCTCCGGCGTCACCGTCTCGGGCAGCACGAGCCAGCCGAAGGCGGCGTTGGCGAAGGCCAGCGCCGCCGCCGCGATGAAGGGCGCGCGGGTGCCGTATTCCGCGAGCAGCCCGCCGATCAGCGGCCCGAGGATGAAGCCCACCCCGAAGGCCGCGCCGATCAGCCCGAAATTCGCGGCCTTGCGCTCGGGCGGCGAGATGTCGGCGATATAGGCGGCCGCGGTCGCATAGGTCGCGGCCGCCATGCCGCCCACGATCCGCCCCGCCAGCAAGAGCCACACCGACCCCGCGAGCGCCATCACCACATAATCCGCCCCGAGCGTGACGAGCGAGACAAGCAGCACCGGCCGCCGGCCCCAGCGGTCCGATGCCGCCCCGAGCGCCGGGCCGCAGAGGAACTGCATGACCGCAAACGAGGTGGTCAGAACCCCGCCCCAGAGGGCGGCATCCGCGATCGCCCCGCCCGAGACCTCGGCGATGAGCGACGGCATCACCGGCAGGATGAGGCCGATGCCGATCGCGTCGATCGCAAGCGTCATGACGATGAAGACGAAGGGAAGGCGCGCCCGCATGGGCCCCCGCTCGGCATGGGTCTGGCGCAGCATCCTCCGCCCTGTGGCGGGGCGCAAGCCCGAAGCGCCCTTTTCCCGCCCGCGCCAGTTGGTTAGGGTCGCGGCCCGCAGGGGGGATTTCAGCCGTGGCCGCAGATGACGCGCCGACGCCCATGATGGCGCAATATCTCGAGATCAAGGCGCAGCACCCCGACGCGCTGCTCTTTTACCGCATGGGCGATTTCTACGAGATGTTCTTCGAGGATGCGGTGGCGGCGTCGGGCGCGCTCGACATCGCGCTGACCAAGCGCGGGCTGCATCTGGGGCAGGAGATCCCGATGTGCGGCGTGCCCGTCCACGCCGCCGAGGCCTATCTGCTGACCCTCATCCGCAAGGGCTTTCGCGTCGCCATCGCCGAGCAGATGGAGGATCCCGCCGAGGCGCGCCGGCGCGGCGCCAAGGCCGTCGTGCGGCGCGAGATCGTCCGCCTCGTCACCCCCGGCACGCTGACCGAGGATGCCCTGCTCGAGGCGCGGCGGCACAACTATCTGGCCGCCTATGCCGAATTGCGCGAGGCGGGCGCGCTGGCGTGGGTCGACATCTCGACCGGGGCCTTTCGCGTCATGGCCTGCCCACGCGCGCGCCTCGGGACGGAACTCGCGCGCCTTCAGGTGCGCGAGGTGCTCTTGCCCGAGGGGCTGACGGGCGATCTTGCGGCGCTTGTCGCCGAGGCGGGCGCGGTCGCGACGCTCCGCGGGCGCGCGAGCTTCGACAGCACCGCGGCCGAGGGGCGGTTGCAGCGCCTTTACGGGGTGGCCGCGCTCGATGCCTTCGGCAGTTTCGAGCGGGCGGAACTCGCGGCGATGGGGGCGGTAGTCGATTACCTCGACCTCACGCAGCGCGGGCGGCTGCCGCTCATGCTCAGCCCCGTGCGCGAGGCGGCCGAGGATGCCGTGCAGATCGATGCCGCGACCCGGCGCAACCTCGAGATCCTGGGCGCGCTGTCGGGCGGGCGCGAGGGCTCGCTCATCGAGGCGGTCGACCGGACGGTGACGGCGGCGGGGGCGCGGCTGATCGAGGCGCGGCTCGCAGCACCCGCGCGCGATCCCGCGCTGATCCGGGCGCGGCTTGCCTCGGTGCGCTGGCTGCACGGGGATGCGCTGCGCGCGGATGCGCTGCGCCGGGCGCTGCGCGCGGTGCCCGACATCGACCGCGCGCTGTCGCGGCTGGCGCTCGACCGGGGCGGGCCGCGCGATCTGGGCGCGATCCGCGCGGGGCTCGAGGCCGCAGAGGCGGTCGCGGCCCTCATCGGCCCCGGCGATCCGCCCCCGCTCATGGCCGAGGCCGCCGCCGCGCTCAGCGGGCACGAGGCGATCGGTGCGCCGCTCGCGGCCGCGCTTTCGCCCGATCTGCCGCTTCTGGCGCGCGACGGGGGCTTCGTGGCTCCGGGCCACGATCCGGCGCTCGATGAGGCGCGCACGCTCCGCGACGAGGCGCGCGGCGTCATCGCCGCCCTGCAGGCGCAGTATGCGTCCGAGACCGGGATCGCGAGCCTCAAGATCCGGCACAACAACGTGCTGGGCTATTTCATCGAGACGACCGCGACCCACGCCGAGCGGATGCTGGCCCCGCCGCTCGCGGCGCGCTTCATCCACCGCCAGACCACCGCCAACCAGCTGCGCTTCACCACGACCGAGCTTGCGGAACTCGAACTTGGCATCGTCAACGCCGCCGCGCGCGCGATCGAGCGCGAGCTCGAGATCTTCGCGCGGCTGCGCGCGGGCGTTCTCGGGGCCGCGGCCGAGATCGCGGGGGTGGCGCGTGCTCTGGCCGAGGTCGATGTCGCCGCCGCCTGGGCCGAGATCGCGCGCGCGGGCGACTGGTGCGAGCCCGTCCTCGACGACAGCCGCGCCTTCGAGATCGAGGCCGGCCGCCACCCCGTCGTCGAGGCCGCGCTGCGCCGCCAGGGCGCGCCCTTCGTCGCCAACGACTGCACGCTGAGCACGGGCGAGGCCCCCGCGATCTGGCTTGTCACCGGGCCGAACATGGCGGGCAAATCGACCTTTCTGCGCCAGAACGCGATCATCGCGCTGCTCGCGCATTGCGGGGCCTTCGTGCCGGCGCGGCGCGCGCGCATCGGCCTCGTGAGCGCGATCTTCAGCCGGGTGGGTGCCGCCGACGATCTGGCGCGCGGGCGGTCGACCTTCATGGTCGAGATGGTCGAGACGGCCGCGATCCTCAACCGCGCCGACGACCGCGCGCTTGTGATCCTCGACGAGATCGGGCGGGGCACCGCGACATGGGACGGCCTCTCGATCGCCTGGGCGGTGCTCGAGCATCTGCAGGGCGCGAACCGCTGCCGGGGCCTCTTTGCGACGCATTATCACGAGCTGACCGCGCTCGCCGCGAAACTCGACGGGGTCGAGAACGCGACCGTCGCGGTGCGCGAATGGAAGGGCGATGTCGTGTTTCTGCACGAGGTGCGCCGGGGGGCGGCCGATCGCTCATACGGGGTGCAGGTGGCGCGCCTTGCGGGCTTGCCGACATCGGTGACGGATCGGGCGCGCGTGGTGCTCGACGCGCTCGAGGCGGGCGCGCGGGCGGGCGGCGGCGCGCGCCCGCAGGCGCTGATCGACGATCTGCCGCTCTTCGCCGCGGCGCGGCCCCTCCCCGAGCCCGCCCCCGACCCCCACGCCGCGATCATCGCGCGCCTGCGCGATGCCGCGCCCGATGAGATGACCCCGCGCGAGGCGCTCGATTTCCTCTATGCGCTGCGGGCCGATCTGGCCGGCGGCGGCTGACCCCCTCAGCCGCCCGCGCCCCAGCGGCGATGGACCCAGAACCACTGCTCGGGGTGGGCGCGCACCATCGCCTCGAGGCTGTCGTTCGCGGCCTGCATCATCGCCTCGGGGGTGGTGTGCGGGATGGGCGGTTCGATCACGAGGTCGAAGCCGACCCCGTCCGGGTGGCGCACGCCGTAGACGGGGACAAGAAGCAGATCATGGCGCAACGCCATCTCGGCCGCCGACAGCGCGGTGGGCGCGGTGTGCCCGAAGAAGCGCAAGGGCGCGCCGTGCTCCATCCGCTGATCGTGCAGGATGCCGACGAAGCCGCCCGCGCGCAGGTGGCGGAGCATCTCGGCCAGCCCCTGCCGGCCGCGCGGAAAGATAGGGCCTGAGATGGCGCCGATGATCTTGCGGTAATGGACATCGAACCGCCGGTTCGACCATGGCTGATAGAGCGCCCCGACCGGCATTCCCAGCCGCCCGAGCACCGCGCGCGCCACGTCGTAATTGCCGAAATGGCCAGAGATGAGGATCGCGCCCTGACCGCGCGCCCGCGCCGATTGCAGCGCGGCCAGCCCCGCGCCCCGGATCGGCGCGGCCGCGGCACGATCGACGAACTCCGCGCCCGAATAGACCTCGATCAGCGTGCGCCCGGCGTTGGCGGGCACCGCGCGCACGAGGCGCGCGACCTCGGTGGCCGGCAGGTCGGGCCAGACGAGCGCGAGGTTGGCGCGGATGCGCCGGTCATAGCCGGCATAGGGCGCGATGATCCGTGCCGTGATCCAGCCCATCAGCGCCACCCGCGCGCGCCACGGAATGGCGCAGGCCGCCGCGATCAGGGCGCGCAGGATCAGATCCACCAGATACTCGCGCATCCCCCACCCGCCCGAGGCCACGGGACGGGTGGTAGCCGCTCGGGCGTCCGGCGGCAAGCGCGTCAGGCGAGCATCCCGAGCGGGGCCTCGATCAGCCCGACGAAGGCGCCGAGCCATTCCGCCCCGAGCGCCCCGTCGATCACGCGGTGATCGACCGAGAGCGTCACGGTCATCACCGTCGTGACCCCGAGCGTGCCATCCGCGCCGACCACGGGGCGCTTCGTGCCTGCCCCGACCGCGAGGATCGCGCCGTGCGGCGGGTTGATGACCGCATCGAAGCTGTCGATCCCGAACATGCCGAGGTTCGAGATCGCCATGCTGCCGCCCTGATACTCGGCCGGTGCGAGCTTGCGCGTCCGCGCCCGTGCCGCGAGGTCCTTCATCTCGGTCGAGAGCGCCGAGAGCGTCTTGAGGTGGGCATCCCGGATCACCGGCGTGAAGAGCCCGCCCTCGACCGCGACCGCCACCGCCACGTCCGAGGCCGCAAGGCGCAGGATGCGGTCGCCCGCCCAGACGGCATTCGCCGCCGGCACCTGCTGGAGCGCAAGCGCGGTGGCCTTGATGATGAAATCATTGACCGAGAGCTTGACGCCCCGGGGCGCGAGCGAGGCGTTGACCTGCTCGCGCAAGCCGAGCAGCGCATCGAGCCGCACGTCGCGGCGCAGGTAGAAATGCGGGATCGTCGATTTCGCCTCGGTCAGGCGGGCCGCGATCGTGCGGCGCATCCCGTCGAGCGTGACCTCGGTGAAGGCGCGCCCCTCGTAGAGCTTCGCGACATCGCCGCGCGGCGGGGCGGGCGGGGCGGCCGCCGGGGCCGGGACAGGGGCGGCTGCGGCAGGAGCGGGGGCGGCGATGGCGGGTGCCGGCGCCGCTGCGGGGGGCGCGTCGAGATCGGCGCGCACGATGCGCCCGCCGGGGCCCGAGCCGCGCAGCGCGCCGAGCGCGATGCCCCGCTCGGCCGCGATCCGGCGGGCGAGCGGCGAGGCGAGGATGCGCGCGCCAGCGGGGGCGGCGGGGGCGGCGACAGCGGCTGCTGGCGCGGCCGGTGCGGGGGCGGGGGGTGCGGCCTTCGCGGGGCCCCCGGCGGGGGCCGCCTTGGCGGCCGCCTCGGCGCGGGGCGCCTCGGTCAGGGCCTCGCCCGCCTCGGTCAGGATCGCGATCGGGGTGTTGACCTTCACGCCTTGGGTGCCCTCGGGGACGAGGATCCGGGCGATCACGCCCTCATCCACCGCCTCGAATTCCATGGTGGCCTTGTCGGTCTCTATCTCGGCGATGATCTGGCCGGCCTTCACCGTCGCGCCGGGCGCGACCAGCCATTTGGCGAGCGTGCCCTCTTCCATCGTGGGCGAGAGGGCGGGCATCAGGATCTCGGTTGCCATGGCGCGCCCCCCTCAGCGGTAGCAGACGGATTTCGCCGCCGCGACGATCTCGGCCACGGTGACCAAGGCGAGTTTCTCGAGGTTCGCGGCATAGGGCATGGGCACGTCCTTGCCGGTGAGGTTCAGGACCGGCGCGTCGAGCCAGTCGAAGGCCTGCTGCATGATGTGGGCCGCGAGGTGGTTGCCGATGGCGCCGACCGGCCAGCCCTCTTCGACGGTGATGCAGCGGTTCGTCTTGCGCACCGAGGCGAGCACGGTGTCGTAATCGATGGGGCGCAGCGTGCGCAGGTCGATCACCTCGGCCGAGATCCCCTCGCGCGCGAGCGCCTCGGCCGCGTCGAGCGCATGCGACATGCCGATGCCGAAGCTCACGATGGTGAGGTCGGTGCCCTCGCGCCAGACGCGCGCCTTGCCGAAGGGCACCGTGTGGTCGGGGAGGTCGGGCACCTCGAAGCTGCGGCCGTAGAGGATCTCGTTTTCAAGGAAGATGACCGGGTTCGGGTCGCGGATCGCGGTCTTGAGCAGCCCCTTGGCGTCGGCGGCCGAATAGGGCATCGCGACCTTGAGGCCGGGGATCTGGGCGTACCAGGCGGCGTAATCCTGGCTGTGCTGGGCGGCGACGCGGGCGGCGGCCCCGTTCGGGCCGCGAAAGACGATCGGGCAGCCCATCTGCCCGCCCGACATGTAGAGCGTCTTGGCCGCCGAGTTGACGATGTGGTCCATCGCCTGCATCGCGAAGTTGAAGGTCATGAACTCGACGATGGGGCGCAGGCCGCCGAAGGCCGCGCCCACCGCGAGGCCCGCGAAGCCGTGTTCGGTGATGGGCGTGTCGATGACGCGGCGGGCGCCGAATTCGTCGAGCAGCCCCTGGCTGATCTTGTAGGCGCCCTGATACTCGCCGACCTCCTCGCCCATGAGGAAGACGCGGCCGTCGGCGCGCATCTCTTCGGCCATCGCCTCGCGCAGCGCCTCGCGCACGGTCATGGTGCGCATCGGCGTGCCGGGGGGGATCTCGGGGG
>CAYYJB010000081.1:0-8516 GCA_964472135.1 uncultured Gemmobacter sp. | reverse complement strand
GTGGTGAGCCCGGATGGGTTCGAACCATCGACCCACTGATTAAAAGTCAGTTGCTCTACCACTGAGCTACGGGCCCCACGGGCGCTTCCCTAGGCAGTTCGCGCCGGGGGGTCAAGGGTAAATGCGGGGCGGCCCATCTGGCGCGACGCCCGGCGGCGCGCTATAGGGCCGCCATGTCCATGCGCCCCGCACCATCCCCGGACCAAGCCCCGACACCGCCGGGCGGGCTGCGCTTTGCCAAGATGCACGGCGCGGGCAACGACTTCGTGGTGATCGACCGCCGGGCGGCACCGGTCGAGGTCGCGCCCGCGCTGATCCGGGCGCTCGCCGACCGGCACAGGGGCGTGGGGTTCGACCAGCTCGCGCTGATCGACGCGTGCGCCGACGCCGATGCGCGTCTGACCTTCTACAACCCCGACGGCTCCACCTCGGCCGCCTGCGGCAACGCCACGCGCTGCATCGCGAACGCGCTGATGGCCGAAAGGGGGGCCGCGCGGCTGCGGCTGCGCACCGGGCGCGGGATCCTGCTGGCCGAGCGGGGCGCCGGGGGCGAGGTGCGCGTGAACATGGGCGCGCCGCTCTTGGACTGGGCCGAGGTGCCGCTTGCCCATGAGGTCGACACGCTCCACCTGCCGATCGCGGGCGATCCGGTGGCGACGGGCATGGGCAACCCGCATCTGACGTTCTTCGTCGCCGATGCCGAGGCCGTCGACCTCGCGCGCGAGGGGGCGGCGCTTGAGCATCACCCGCTCTATCCGCAGGCCACGAATGTCGAGTTCGTGCAGATCCTCGCGCCCGATGCGATCCGCCTGCGGATCTGGGAGCGCGGCACGGGCATCACGCTCGCCTCGGGGTCGTGTTCCTGCGCGGCCGCCGTGGCGGCGGCGCGGCGGGGGCTGACCGGGCGGCGCGTGCGGGTCGAGGTCGATGGCGGGACGCTTCAGGTCGACTGGCGCGCCGATGGCGTCTGGCTCGCGGGCCCGACCGCGCATGTCTTCGAGGGCGTGCTGACGGCCGAATTCCTCGCATCCGTCGCGCCATGACCGCGCCCGTCTTCGCGACCCTCGGCTGCCGGCTGAACGCCTATGAGACCGAGGCGATGAAGCGCCTCGCGGCCGAGGCGGGCGTTGCCGGGGCGGTCGTCGTCAACACCTGCGCCGTCACCGCCGAGGCGGTGCGCAAGGCCCGGCAGGAAATCCGCCGCCTGCGCCGCGCCCACCCCGGCGCGCGGCTGATCGTGACGGGCTGCGCGGCCCAGACCGAACCCGAGACCTTCGCCGCCATGCCCGAGGTCGATCAGGTCGTGGGCAACGCCGAGAAGATGGCGCCCGAGACCTGGGCGCGCGTCGCGGCCCCCGACCTCATCGGCGAGACGGAGCGCGTCAGGGTCGATGACATCATGTCGGTGCGCGAGACGGCCCATCACCTGATCGACGGCTTCGGGACGCGCGCGCGCGCCCATGTCCAGATCCAGAACGGCTGCGACCACCGATGCACCTTCTGCATCATCCCCTTCGGGCGGGGCAATTCGCGCTCTGTCCCCGCGGGCGTCGTGGTCGAGCAGATCGCGCGGCTTGCGGATGCGGGCCATCAGGAGGTCGTGCTGACGGGCGTCGATCTGACGAGCTGGGGGGCGGACCTGCCCGGGGCGCCGCGGCTGGGCGATCTGGTGCGGCGCATCCTGCGGCTTGTCCCCGCCCTGCCCCGGCTGCGGCTGTCGTCGATCGACAGCATCGAGGCCGATCCCGCGCTGATCGCGGCGCTGGGCGAAGAGCCGCGCCTCATGCCGCATCTGCACCTGTCGCTGCAATCGGGCGACGATCTGATCCTCAAGCGGATGAAGCGCCGCCACGGGCGGGCCGACGCGGTCGCCTTTTGCGCCGAGGTGCGGCGGCTGCGCCCCGATGCGGTGTTCGGCGCCGACATCATCGCGGGCTTTCCGACCGAGACCGAGGCGATGTTCGCCCGCTCGCTCGACCTCATCGAGGAGTGCGGGATCGCGCATCTGCATGCCTTCCCCTACAGCCCCCGGCGCGGCACGCCGGCCGCGCGGATGCCGCAGGTGCCGCCCCCCGAGGTGCGCGCGCGGGCCGAGCGGTTGCGCGCGGCGGGTGCGGCGGCGCTCGCGCGCCACCTCGCGGCCGAGGTCGGGCGGATCCGGCAGGTGCTGACCGAGGCCCCCCGCATGGGCCGCACCGAGGGCTTCTTCGAGGTCGCACTCGACACCGACGCGCCCGTCGGGCGCATCCTGCCCGTGCGCATCGCGGGCACCGACGGGGCGGTGCTGCGGGGCGCTCCGGCCTAGGCCGGCCGCCAGTCGCCCTTCGCCATCAGCTCATCGCGGATCTGCCCGACGGCGCCCACGAGCGCCGCCACGATCTCGTCCGCCTCGGCCTCGGTCAGGATCAGCGGCGGCGAGAAGGCCAGCACGTCGCGATGGGGCAGCGCCCGGCAGAGGATGCCGCGCGCCATGCCCGCCTTCATCGTCCGCGGCCCGACCTTCAGCGCGGGGTCGAAGGCGCGCTTGCTCGCCCGGTCGGCGACCAGTTCGACCCCGATCATCAGCCCCTCGCCCCGGATGTCGCCCACGATCTCGTGCCCCGCGAGCGCGCGCTGCATCTGCGCGCGCAGATAGGGGCCGACGCGGCCGGCGTTGGCGGTCAGATCCTCGCGCTCGAGGATGTCGAGGTTGGCAAGCGCCGCCGCCGCGCAGACCGGATGGGCCGAATAGGTGAAGCCGTGCCCGAAGCCCGGCATCGAGGGGGCGGTGGATTCGAGCACCTGCCAGACGCGCTCGGAAACGACCGAGCCCGAAATCGGCTGATAGCCCGACGACAACCCCTTGGCGAGCGTCATGAGGTCGGGGGTGAAGCCATAGTGCAGGGATCCGAACATGGATCCCAGCCGCCCGAAGCCGCAGATCACCTCATCGGCGATCAGGAGCATGTCGTGACGGTCGCAGATGGCGCGGACCTTCTCGAAATAGCCCTTGGGCGGCACCAGCACCCCGCCCGTGCCCATGACCGGCTCGGCGATGAAGGCGGCGACCGTCTCGGGCCCCTCGGCCTCGATCATCGCCTCGAGCTCGGCCGCGAGCATGGCGGCGAAGCCCTCCTCGTCCATGCCCTCGGGCTTTTCGCGATACTGATCGACAGGGCGGGCGTGGCGGAACTGCGGCAGCGGCAGGTCGAAATGGTCGTGGTTGATGGGCAGGCCCGTGGCCGAGCCGCCGCCGATCGTGACGCCATGATAGGCCCGCCTGCGCGAGATGATCTTCTTCTTCTGCGGCTTGCCGCGCAGGTTGTTGTAATACCAGACGAGCTTGATGTTGGTGTCGTTGGCATCCGAGCCCGAATTGCCGAAAAAGACCCGCGCCATGCCCTCGGGCACCATGCCCATGACCCGCTCGGCAAGCAGGATGGCCGGTTCGTTCGACATGCCGGTGAAGGAATGGTAAAAGGCGAGCTTCGATGCCTGCCGCGTGATCGCCTCGACGATCTCCTGCCGGCCATAACCCACGTTCACGCACCACAGCCCCCCGGCCGCGTCGATATAGCTGCGCCCGTCGATGTCGGTGACGCGCACGCCCGCCGCGCGGTCCATGATCCGCGGCCCGTTCGTCAGGATGTCCGAGATCGAGCTGGAGGGGTGGAAGAAGTAACGCTTGTCGCGCTCTTCGAGGGTCAGGTTGTGGTCGGTCGCGTGGCGCATGGTGCCCTCCGTCGGCCGGTCGGGGATCGGGGCCGGCGCGACATTCCTGCCGCGCCGCGCGCCCGGGCGCAAGCACCCTACCAGTGGCCGGTGTTGGGCATCGATGCCCAGGGCTCGGCCGGCGCGAGCGGCGTGCCCTTTTGCAGCAGTTCGACCGACACGTTGTCGGGGCTGCGCACGAAGGCCATGCGCCCGTCGCGCGGCGGGCGGTTGATGGTGACGCCGTTCGACATCAGATGCGCGCAGGTCGCGTAGATGTCGTCGACCTGATAGGCGAGATGCCCGAAATGGCGGCTGTCCGAGGGCAGGCCCGCATCGCCGTCCCAATTCCAGGTGAGCTCCACGGGGCATTCGGGCTGGCCGGGCGGGGCCATGAAGACGAGGGTGAAGCGCCCCTGCTCGTAATCGCTCCGCCGGGTCTGTTCGAGGCCGAGCAGCCGGTAGAAGGCGATGGATTTCTCGAGGTCCAGCACCCGGACCATGGTGTGCAGATAGCGGATCGTCATGCGCGCCTCCCTTGTCGCGCCCAGAACTAGCCGAACGGCCGGCGAAGGCAACGGCGGTTGCGCGGCGCCCCGTTTTGGGGGATGGAGGATCGCGACCCGGAGGATGCCCCATGCCGATCACGCCCGACCAGCAGGCCGAAATCGACGCCCTGCGCGCCAGCCCCCGCCCGACGCTGCGCGCCGTCTCCGAGGGGATGGAGCGCCACCTCTATGTCGCGCACCCCGTCCTCGACCACGGCTTCGTGCGCGTCATCGACTACATGGGCGACGATGCCGCGATCGTGCAGGCCGCGCGGGTCAGCTATGGCGCGGGCACGAAGCATGTGCAGAACGACGAGGGGCTGATCCGCTACCTCATGCGCCACTGGCACTCGACCCCCTTCGAGATGTGCGAGGTGAAGCTGCATGTGAAGCTGCCGGTGTTCGTCGCCCGCCAGTGGATCCGCCACCGCACCGCCAATGTGAACGAATACTCGGCGCGCTATTCGATCCTCGACCGCGAATTCTACATCCCCGCCGCGGGCGACCTCGCGGCGCAGTCCTCGGTCAACAACCAGGGCCGGGGCGCGGTGCTGGCGCCCGAAGAGGCCGCGCGCGTGCTGGGCTGGCTGCGCGAGGATGCGGCGCGCGCCTACGACCATTACGAGGCGATGCTCTCGACCGAAGGCCAGCAGGGGCTGGCGCGCGAGCTTGCGCGGATGAACCTGCCGATGAACATCTATACCCAGTGGTACTGGAAGACGGATCTGCACAATCTCTTTCATTTCCTGCGCCTGCGCGCCGATCCTCATGCGCAGATGGAGATCCGCGTCTATGCCGAGGCGATCCTGCGCATCGTCGCCGACTGGGTGCCGATCGCGGCGGCGGCGTTCGAGGACTATCGCATGGGGGGCGCGACCCTCTCGGCCAAGGCGGTCGCGGTGCTGAAGCGGCGCCTTGCGGGCGAGGTGGTGACGCAGGAGGATTCCGGCATGGGCAAGGGCGAGTGGCGCGAGTTCACCGACCTCTGGGGCTGACGCGCCGCGCCCCTCAGCGCGCGACCAGCCGCGCCGCGATCCCGGGCAGGTCGGCGAAATCCGAGAATGCCGCATCGTGGTGCAGCGCCCCGAGCGCGGTCTTGCGATAGCCCTCGGTATAGAGCGCGAGGGGCACGCGGGCGCGACGGGCGGTTTCGCTGTCGGTCTCGCTGTCGCCCACGAAGACGGTGGGCAGGCCGCCGAGGGCGGCGATCGCGGCCGCGAGCGGGGCGGGATCGGGCTTGCGGACCGCGAGCGTATCGCCCCCGATCACGGCCGCAAAGCGCGCCCCGAGCCCGAAATGGCGCAAGAGGGCGGCCGTCGGACGTTCGGGCTTGTTCGTGCAGATGCCGATCCGCCAGCCCTGCGCGGCCAGCGCATCGAGCGCCCCGATCACCCCGGGATAGAGCGCGGTCGCCCCCACGGCACCCTCGTAGCGGTCGAGAAAGGCCGCGTGCAGCCGCGCGGCATGGGCGGGATCGTCACCCATCCCCGCCGCCGCCATCATGCGGCGCACGAACACATCCGCCCCCGCCCCGATGAAGCCGCGCGCGACCTCGAAGGGGATGGCCGCCGCGCCCTCGGCCGCGAGCAGCGCGTTCCCCGCCGCCACGATGTCGGGCGCGCTGTCAACGAGCGTGCCGTCGAGGTCGAAGACGATGGCCTTCATGCGCGCACGCCCGTCGCGCCTTCGGCGGCGGCGCGGATGGCCGCGATGTTGCCCCGATAGCTCCCCGGACCACCCCGGAACACGGCCGAGCCCGCGACCAGCACATCCGCGCCCGCCCGCGCGGCCAGCGGCGCGGTTTCGGCGGTGATGCCGCCGTCGACCTCGATGTGGATCGGGCGCGGGCCGATCAGCGCGCGCAGGCGGGCGATCTTGTCGCACTGGGCGGCGATGAAGGACTGCCCGCCGAAGCCCGGGTTCACCGTCATGACGCAGACGAGATCGATGAGGTCGATGACCTCGGCCACCGTCTCGATCCCGGTGCCGGGGTTGAGCGCGATGCCCGCCTTGCACCCCGCGTCGCGGATCGCCTGCAGGGTGCGGTGGATGTGGGGGCCGGCCTCGGCATGCGCCGTCAGGATGTCGGCGCCCGCCTTGGCGAAGGCGCCGATCCAGGGATCGACGGGGGCGACCATCAGGTGGACATCCATCGTGCCGCGCACATGCGGGCGGAGTGCGGCGCAGGTGGCGGGCCCGAAGGTGATGTTCGGGACGAAATGGCCGTCCATCACATCGACATGGATCCAGTCCGCGCCCGCGTCCTCGACGGCGCGGCACTCGGCGCCGAAGGCCGCGAAATCGGCAGCCAAGATCGAGGGCGCGATGCGGATGCGACGATCGAAGCTCATGCGCCCCCCCCCGTCAGGACCGCGACACCCGGCAACTCGCGCCCCTCCATCCATTCGAGGAAGGCGCCGCCTGCGGTCGAGACATAGCTGAACCCCTCGGCCGCGCCCGCGTGATTGAGCGCCGCGACCGTATCGCCCCCGCCCGCGACCGACACGAGCTGCCCGGCGGCGGTGCGCGCCGCGGCATGGCGCGCGCAGGCCGTCGTCGCGGCATCGAAGGGCGGCTTTTCGAAGGCGCCGAGCGGGCCGTTCCACACAAGCGTCCGGCACGCATCGAAGGTCGCGCAGACGGCCGCCACCGTCGCGGGCCCGGCATCGAGGATCATCGCATCGGCGGGGCAGGCGCGGGCCGGCACGACCTCGTGCGGGGCGTGGGCGGCGAAGTCGCGCGCGACGACGACATCGACGGGCAGATGCACGGTGCAGCCCGCGGCGCGGGCGGCCGCGAGGATCTCGCGCGCGGTCGGGGCCAGATCGCCCTCGCAGAGCGAGCGGCCGACGGGCGCGCCCTCGGCCGCAAGGAAGGTGTTGGCCATGCCGCCCCCGATCACCAGATGATCGACCCGGGCGACGAGGTTCTTCAGGAGGTCGATCTTGGTCGAGACCTTGGCCCCCCCCACCACCGCCACCACGGGCCGGGCGGGCTTGCCCAGCGCCGCGTCGAGCGCCGCAAGCTCTGCCGCCATCGCCCGCCCCGCGCAGGCGGGCAGGACCCGCGCGATCGCCTCGGTCGAGGCATGGGCGCGGTGCGCGGCCGAGAAGGCGTCGTTGACATAGACCTCGCCGGCCGCCGCGAGGGCCGCGGCGAAGGCCGGATCGTTCGCCTCCTCGCCCGGATGAAAGCGCGTGTTCTCGAGCAACAGCACCCCGCCCTCGGGCACGGGGGCGGCGGCCTCGGTGCCGATGCAGTCTGGCGCGAAGGCGACAGGCGCGGGCGCGAGCGCCGCACGCAGCGCGGGCAGCACCTGACCGAGGCTCATCGACGGGACGACGCGGCCCTTGGGGCGGTCGAAATGCGACAGCACCACGGGCCGCCCGCCGCGCGCGAGGATGTCGCGCAGGGTCGGGACAAGGCGCTCGATCCGGGTCGCGTCGGTCACGCGCCCGTCCTCGATCGGCACGTTGAGGTCGGCGCGCACGATCACCCGCCGCCCCGCGAGATCCATGTCCTCGAGTGTCTTCCAGCCCATCGCCGCCACCCCTGCCCGCCTCAGGCGCCCTATCGCGCGGCCGCCCCGCCCCGTCAACCATCGCCTCGCCCGCGGGGGCTTTTCTTGCCCGGCCCCATCGCCTAGGCTCCGTCCGATTTTGAAAGGGACCCCGCATGGCCGAGATCACCGACCCCGAGAACACCATCATCATGACGCTGAAGGACGGCGATGTCGTCATCGCGCTGCTGCCCGACGTGGCCCCCAAGCACAGCGAGCGGATGAAGACGCTTGCCCGCGCCGGCGCCTATGACAATGTCGTCTTTCACCGCGTGATCGAGGGCTTCATGGCCCAGAGCGGCGATGTCGCGAACGGCAACGCCGAGCGCGGCTTCAACCTGCGCCGGGCGGGCACGGGCGGGTCGGACCTGCCCGACCTGCCGGCCGAGTTCTCGAAGCTCCCGCATGATCGCGGCACGCTCGGGGCGGCGCGGTCGATGAACCCCAATTCCGCCAACAGCCAGTTCTTCATCAACTTCGCCGACAACCATTTCCTCAATGGCCAGTATACCGTCTATGGCCGCGTCATCTCGGGGATGGAGCATGTCGACAAGATCGTGCGGGGCGAGCCGCCGGCGAACCCCGACCGCATGATCCGCGTGAGGGTGGCCGCCGATGCGTAAGCTCATCCTTGCCGCGGCGCTTGCCACCTGCGCCCTGCCCGCCCTCGCCGAGGTCGCGGACGGCCCCGGCCCGAACCTCGTGATCGAGGTCACGGG
>CAYYJB010000080.1:0-8621 GCA_964472135.1 uncultured Gemmobacter sp. | reverse complement strand
CCGCGAAGGCCGAGGTGCGCTTGCGGTTGAAATCGCCCTCGAGCCCGTGGCCCACCGCCTCGTGCAGCATGACGCCGGGCCAGCCCGCGCCGAGCACGACATCCATGACGCCCGCCGGTGCCGCCTCGGCCGCGAGGTTCACCCGCGCGATCCGCAGCGCCTCCTCGAGGACGCCCCGCCAGTGGTCCCGCGCCATCAGCCCCGCCAGCCCGAAGCGTCCGCCCCCGCCGGCCCCGCCCGATTCGCGCCGCCCGCCATCCTCGAGGATCACCGAGATGTTGAGGCGCGCCATCGGCCGCACATCGCCGAGCCTGATCCCCTCGGGGCGCAGGATCTCGATTTCCTGATGGCTGGCCGCGAGCGTCGCGCTCACCTGCACGACGCGCGGATCGGCCGCCCGGGCGGCGGCGTCGATCTCGCGCAGGGTCTCGATCTTGGCGGCAAAGGCCGCATCGGCCAGCGGATCGTCCGCCGAATAGAGGCGCCGGTTGGTGCCCTGCGGCGGCGGCGCGAGCCGCCCGCCCCCGGCGGCGACCGCCAGCCGCACTGTCTCGGCCGCCCGGCGCAGCGCGCCCTCGCTGATCTCGCTCGCATGCGCGTACCCCGTGGCCTCGCCCGCGACGCCGCGCATCCCGAAGCCCTCGCCCGCGTCATAGCTCGCCGTGCGGATCCGCCCGTCGTCGAGCATGATGACCTCGGAGCGCCGCCGCTCGAGGAAGAGCTCGCCGTCATCCGCGCCGCTCAGCGCATCGCGCAGCACCGCCAGCGCCACCGCCTCGTCGATCTGCGTCTCGAAGGGGCGGAAGGGGTTGTCGGACATGGTATTTCCTTTTTCGGGTTTGCGCCGGGGGGCTGGACGGCGCGCTTTTGCCGCGCCGGTTTCGCTTGTCGTTCGCGAAGCAATATGGTTTCAAGCGGGTCGTGAACAAGGGAAGGGCCCGCGCGACCTTTGCGTCCGGGGCCGGGCCGCCGGAGGGGCGGGCGCCAAGCCCGCCGTCGGGGCCATTAGCACGGGGTCGGACATGAAGGTTGCAACTCTGCTTAAGCGTCTCGGGGTGGCCACGGCTGTCGTCGGGCTTGCCGGCGCCGCGCGGGCGCAGGAGGCGCTGGAAATCGTTGGCCGCCCGGTCGATGGCGCGATGGGCTTTCAGCCCGCGGCGACCGAGCTGATGCGCGACATCGTGTGGCTCGATACGCTGCTGCTGTGGATCATTACCGCGATCTCGCTCTTCGTCGTGGTGCTCCTCGCGATCGTGATCGTGCGACACAACAGCCGCGCGAACCCCAAGCCCGCGAAATTCACCCACAACACCCCGCTTGAGGTCGCCTGGACGGTCGTGCCGATCCTCATCCTCGTCTTCATCGGTGCCTTCTCGCTGCCCGTCCTCTTCAAGCAGCTCGAGATCCCCGAGGCCGATGTCACGATCAAGGTCACCGGCAAGCAGTGGTTCTGGAGCTATGAGTATGTCGACCACGAATTCGAGTTCGACAGCTACATGATCGGCTCTGCCGCCGCGGGGGGCGATTTCCGCCTGACGCCCGAGGTCGAGGCCCAGCTCGTCGAGGCGGGCTACACCCGCGACGAATTCCTGCTCGCGACCGACACGGCCGTGGTCGTGCCCGTGGGCAAGACGGTGGTGATGCAGGTGACGGGGGCGGACGTGATCCACTCCTGGACGATCCCCGCCTTCGGCGTGAAGCAGGACGCGGTGCCGGGGCGCCTGGCGGAGCTGTGGTTCAAGGCCGAGAAGGAAGGCGTCTATTTCGGCCAGTGCTCCGAGCTTTGCGGGATCGCGCACGCCTACATGCCGATCACCGTCAAGGTCGTGAGCGAAGAGGTCTATACCGCCTGGCTCGATGGCGCGATCGCCGAGTATGCGGGCAAGCCGCGCGCGATCGACGTCGCGCAGTCGAACTGACGCGGCGGATGGCGCGGGGCCGATGACCGACATCCGATCGACCGATCTTGGCGTCGCGGCGGCAGAGCCGGGCTTTGCCGATTATGTCGCCCTGCTCAAGCCGCGGGTGATGTCGCTTGTGGTCTTCACGGCGCTGGTCGGGCTTCTGGTCGCGCCGGTGACGGTGCACCCGGTGGTGGGGTTGGCCGCGATCGTCTTCATCGCGCTCGGGGCCGGGGCTTCGGGCGCGCTGAACATGTGGTGGGATGCCGACATCGACGCGCGGATGCGCCGCACGCGCACCCGCCCCGTCCCCGCGGGGCGCATCGCGCCCGGCGAGGCGCTGGGGCTGGGGCTCGGGCTGTCGGGCATCTCGGTCGTGATGCTCGGGCTCGCGGCGAACTGGTTTTCGGCCGCCTTCCTCGCCTTCACCATCTTCTTCTATGCCGTCGTCTACACGATGTGGCTGAAGCGCCTGACGCCGCAGAACATCGTCATCGGCGGCGCGGCCGGGGCCTTTCCGCCGATGATCGGCTGGGCGGTGGCGACGGGCGGCATCTCGGTCGAGAGCGTGCTCATGTTCGCGCTTATCTTCATGTGGACACCGCCGCATTTCTGGGCGCTCGCGCTGTTCATGAAGGGCGATTACGAGAATGCGGGCGTGCCGATGCTGACGGTGACGCACGGGCGCGCGGCGACGCGGCGGCAGGTGCTGATCTATGCGCTGGCGCTGGCGCCCGTCTCGGTCGCGGCCGCGCTCTCGCAGATCGGGGGGCCGGTGGCGCTCGCGGTGGCGCTCGGGGCGAATGCGGTCTTCGTCATGGGCGCCTGGCGGATCAGCCGGCGCGACGATGCCGATTGCGCTGCCGATCAGCACACGGTCGAGCGGCGCTTCTTCCGCTTTTCGCTCTGGTATCTTTTTGCGGTGTTCGGCTCGTTCCTGATCGAGCGCGCGCTCGGCGCCGCCGGCCTCGGGGGGTGGTGATGCTGCGCGTCGAACACGAGATCCACCGCCGCCGCCTCGGGCGCAACCTCGGCCTCGGGGTGGTGCTGGTGGCATTCGTGGTGCTGATCTTCGGGCTGACCATCGTCAAGGTCTCGCAGGGCAACGGGTTGCAGGCGTTCGACCATGTGCTGCGCCCCGAACTCGTGCCGCCAGCGCAGGGGGCCGGCCAATGACGCTCGAGCGCGCGCGCAAGGTCACGGCGCTGCAACTTCTGGGCGTGGTCGTGCTGATGGGGTCGCTGTCGTTCGCCGCCGTGCCCTTCTACGACTGGTTCTGCCGCGTCACGGGCTATGGCGGCACCACGACGACGGCCGCCGCCCCGTCGGAGCGCGTCCTCGAGCGCACGATCAAGGTGCGCTTCGATGCCTCGGTCGATCGCGACATGCCCTGGACCTTCCGCCCCATGCAGCGCGAGATCGAGGTGCGCCTCGGCGAGACGGCGCTGGTGTTCTACGAGGCGGTGAACCCGACCGACCGGCCCGTCGCGGGCACGGCGAGCTTCAACGTCGCGCCCTATTCGGCGGGCTCCTATTTCGCCAAGATCGCCTGCTTCTGCTTCGAGATGCAGGTGCTGCAACCCGGCGAGCGGGTCGAGATGCCGGTGACCTTCTACGTCGATCCCGAGATCCTTCAGGATCGCGAGGCCAAGGGCCTGCACACGATCACGCTCTCCTACACCTTCCACCTGACCGACCTGCCCGAAGAGCAAGCCGCCGCGCTTGCCCTTCCCGCCGCGACGGTCGCCGCGAACTGACGACAAGAGGGACAAGAGGCCATGGCCCATTCGAAGAACCACGACTATCACATCCTTCAGCCCTCGATCTGGCCCTTCGTCGGCGCGGTCGCGGGCTTCGCGATGCTGTTCGGCGCCGTGCTCTGGATGCACGACATCACGCCCTGGCTCTTCGCTGCCGGGCTCGTGGGGGTGCTCTATACCATGTATGCGTGGTGGGCCGAGGTCGTGCACGAGGGTGAGACGGGCGACCACACCCCCGTCGTGCAGATCGGGCTGCGCTACGGCTTCATCCTCTTCATCATGTCCGAGGTGATGTTCTTCTCGGCGTGGTTCTGGTCGTTCTTCAAGCACGCCCTCTATCCGATGGGGCCCCTCAGCCCGGCTGTCGATGGCGTCTGGCCGCCCGCGGGGGTCGAGACCTTCGATCCCTGGCACCTGCCGCTCATCAACACGCTCATCCTGCTCTGCTCGGGGGCGGCGGCGACCTGGGCGCACCACTACCTCGTGCACGGCAACGACCGGAAGGAAATCCAGCGCGGCCTCGTGCTTGCCGTCGTGCTCGGCGTCTTCTTCACGATCCTGCAGGCCTATGAATACTCGCATGCGGGCTTCGGCTTTGCCGGCAACATCTATGGCGCGAACTTCTTCATGGCGACGGGCTTTCACGGCGCGCATGTCGTGATCGGCACGATCTTCCTGCTCGTGTGCCTGCTGCGCGCGATGAAGGGGCACTTCACCGAGCGTCAGCATGTCGGCTTCGAGGCTGCCGCCTGGTACTGGCACTTCGTCGACGTGGTGTGGCTCTTCCTCTTCCTCGCGATCTACATCTGGGGTCGCTGAGGGCCTATCATCTGGCGGCATTGGGGGCGCGGGTCCGGGTGGCCCGCGCCCTTCGGTTTGGGGGGGGCGGGATGGTCCGGCTCATGGGCGCGATCGTGATCGGGGTGGCGGGCTGCGCGGTGCTGATCGCGCTCGGCCTCTGGCAGTCGCAGCGGCTGGCGTGGAAAGAGGGCATTCTCGCCGACATCACCGCCCGCATCACCGCCCCGCCCGCGCCCCTGCCCGCCGCGCCCGACCCCGAGGCCGACCGCTATCTGCCCGTCGCGGTCATGGGGAGTTTCACCGGAGAGGCGCTGCCCGTCCTCGTGAGCGTGAAGAGCAAGGGGGCGGGGTTCCGGCTGGTCGCGGCGTTCGAGACCGCCGAGGGCCGGCGCGTGCTCGTTGATCGCGGCTTCATCCCCGAGGCCGCCCGCGCCGCCACCCCGCCCGCGACCGGCCCCGCGCGGATCGAGGGCAACCTGCACTGGCCGGCCGAGATCGACAGCTTCACCCCCGAACCCGACGCGGGCCGCGGCATCTGGTTCGCGCGCGACCTGCCGGCGATGGCCGCGGCGCTTGGCACCGAGCCCGTGCTGATCGTCGCGCGCAGCGCCGATCCCGCCGACCCGGCCGTGACGCCCCTGCCGCTCGATACCGCCACCATCCCCAACAACCACCTGCAATACGCCGTCACCTGGTTTTCGCTCGCGGCCGTCTGGGCGGGGATGACAGCCCTGTTCGTCTGGCGTATCAGGCGCAGGACCGCCTGAAGAAAGCCCCGACCCATGCGCTATATCTCGACCCGCGGCGCCGCCCCCGTCCTCGGCTTCGAGGCCGCGATGATGACGGGGCTCGCCCGCGACGGTGGCCTCTATCTGCCCGAGAGCATCCCGCATCTGACCGCGGCCGAGATCGCCGCCATGGCCGGCGCCCCCTATGAGGAGATCGCGCTGCGCGTCATGCGCCCCTTCGTGGCCGAGGCCTTCGACAGTGCTACGCTTTCCCGCCTGATCGCCGGGGCCTATGCGGGCTTCGGCCATCCGGCGCGCGCCCCGATCGTGCAGATCGGGCCGGGGCATTTCCTGCTCGAGCTTTTCCACGGCCCGACGCTCGCCTTCAAGGATTTCGCCATGCAGCTTCTGGGCCGCATGATGCAGGCGGCACTCGCGCGTTCGGGCGGGCGCGTCACCATCGTGGGCGCCACCTCGGGCGATACGGGCTCGGCCGCGATCGAGGCCTTCGCGGGGCTTGCGGGCGTCGATGTCTTCATCCTTTTCCCCGACGGGCGCGTCTCGGACGTCCAGCGCCGGCAGATGACGACGCCCGACGCCCCGAACGTGCATGCGCTCGCCCTTTCGGGCGATTTCGACGATTGCCAGGCGCGGGTGAAGGATCTCTTCAACGATCACGCCTTTCGCGACCGGGTGGGGCTTGCGGGCGTCAACTCGATCAACTGGGCGCGGATCCTCGCCCAGATCGTCTATTACTTCGCCGCCGGAACCGCGCTCGGCGCGCCGCACCGGGCGGTCGATTTCACGGTCCCCACGGGCAACTTCGGTGATGTCTTCGCGGGCGAGATGGCGCGGCGCATGGGGCTGCCGATCGGGCGGCTCATCGTCGCGACGAACCACAACGACATCCTGCACCGCACGCTCGAGACGGGCACCGCCACGCCCGAACCCGTGCGCCCCTCGATCAGCCCCTCGATGGACATCCAGGTGTCCTCGAACTTCGAGCGCGCGCTTTATCTCGCCCATGACGGCGACGCGGCGGCCGTGGCGGCGCTGATGGCCGAGCAGAAGGCGGGCCGGCCCTTCGCCATCGCGCCCGGGCCGCTCGCGCGGCTGCGCGCGGCCTTCGCCTCGGGCCGCGTGTCCGAGGAGGAGACGCGCGCCACCATCGCCCGCACGCAGGCCCAGGCGGGCGAGCTTTTGTGCCCCCATTCGGCGGTGGGCGTGGCGGTGGCCGAGCGGCATCTGGGTGCCGCGCCGATGGTGACGCTCGCGACCGCGCATCCGGCCAAGTTCCCCGACGCGGTCGAGGCCGCGACCGGCATCCGCCCCGCGCTGCCCGAGCGCATGGCCGACCTGCACCGCCGGCCTGAACGCGTGACGCGCATCGCCAACGACCTCGGGGGTCTGCGCGCCCTCATCCTCGAACGGATCGGACAGGCGGCATGATCACCCTCACCACCCTTTCGAACGGGTTCCGCATCGTCACCGACACCATGCCGGGGCTGCAATCGGCGACCGTCGGCATCTGGGTCGGCGCCGGTGCCCGGCACGAGACGGCCGCCCAGACCGGCATCGCGCATTTCCTCGAACACATGGCCTTCAAGGGCACGGCGCGGCGGTCGGCGCGCGAGATCGCCGAGGCGATCGAGGATGTGGGGGGCTACATCAACGCCTACACCTCGCGCGAGACGACAGCCTATTACGCGCGCGTGCTCGCGGCCGACGTGCCGCTCGCGCTCGACGTCATCGCCGACATCGTCCTCAACCCCGCCTTCGACCCGGCCGAGATCGAGACCGAGCGGCATGTCATCCTGCAGGAGATCGGGCAGGCGCTCGACACCCCCGACGACATCATCTTCGACTGGCTGCAGGAAACGGCCTTTCCCGACCAGCCGATGGGGCGCCCGATCCTTGGGCCGGCCGAGAATGTCGCGGGGTTCAAGGCGCCCGATTTCCGTCGCTTCGTGCAGGGCCATTACGCGCCCGAGCGGATGATACTCGCGGCCGCGGGCGCGGTCGATCACGCGCGTCTCGTTGCCGGGGCCGAGGCGCTGTTCGGGGGGCTGCCCGCGCGCGCGGGCCCGGCGCAGGTGCCCGCCAGCTTTGCCGGGGGCGAGCGGCGCGAGTTGCGCGATCTCGAGCAGGTGCATCTGGCGATGGCCTTTCCCGCGCCCGCGTGGTCCGCCCCCGACCTTTATGCGGCGCAGGTCTATGCCACGCTGATGGGCGGGGGCATGTCCTCGCGCCTCTTCCAGACGCTGCGCGAAGAGGCGGGGCTCTGCTACAGCGTCTTCGCCCAGGCCTCGGCGCATGAGGATACGGGGATCCTGACCCTCTATGCCGGGACGGGGGCGGGGGATGTGGCCGAGCTGGCCGAGCGCACCATCGCCGAGTTGCGCCGCGCCCCCTCCGACATCACCCCCGCCGAGGTCGACCGGGCGCGGGCGCAGCTGCGCGCGGGCCTGCTGATGGGGCAGGAAAGCCCCTCGGCGCGGGCCGAGCGTCTGGCGCGCCACCTCGCGATCTGGGGCCGCGTGCCGCCGATCGAGGAGATCGTGGCGCGCATCGATGCGGTCGGCCTGGCAGAGGCGCGCGGCTTTGCCGCCGGGCTTGCCGGGGGCGGGCGGCTGGCGATGGCCCTCTATGGCCCGGCCGAGGGCGCGCCCGATGCCGCGACCCTCGCCGCGAGGCTTGCCGCCTGATGTTCCTGCGCCGCCGCAAGGTCACGCTCGAGACCGCGCGGCTGATCCTGCGCCTGCCAGAGGCGGGCGATTTTCGCCAATGGGCCGATCTGCGCGGCGACAGCGCCGAATTCCTCCGCCCGTGGGAGCCGTCGTGGTCGGACGATCACCTCTCGCGCCGGGCCTTTGGCGCGCGGGTGCGCTGGGCCGCGCAATCGGCCGAACAGGGCACCGCCTTGCCCTTCCTGCTCGTGCGCGCCGCCGATGGGGTGGTGCTGGGCGCGGTCACGCTCGACCATATCCGGCGCGGCCCGTCGCAGACCGCGACGCTCGGCTACTGGATCGGGGCCGCCCACGCGCGGCGGGGCTTCATGCGCGAGGCGGTGGCGGCGGTGGTCGACCATGCGTTCTGGACGCTCGACCTCTCGCGGCTCGAGGCCGCCTGCCTGCCCGAGAACGCCGCCTCGCGCGGGTTGCTCGAGAAATCGGGCTTCAAATACGAAGGCGTGGCGCAAAGCTATCTCCAGATCGCGGGGCGCTGGCGCAACCATGTTCTCTATGCCTGCCTCCGCAACGACCGGCGCGGGCGCACCGACGCGGGCTGACCTGCCCGCGAGGTGTTGCCAAGCGCGCGCCCGCCCCCTACAGCTTGGGGCCGGTTTCCGGGGGCCGCCATGCTTGCAGGCAAGCGCATCCTTCTGATCGTCGGGGGCGGCATCGCGGCCTACAAGGTGCCCGAGCTCATCC
>CAYYJB010000079.1:3713-8722 GCA_964472135.1 uncultured Gemmobacter sp. | reverse complement strand
CCAAACCCGAGCCGCGCCTAACTAGTCAACACACCAGACACACGCAAGAGGGAAATCACACATCACTGTCACATTTCTTGACGGTGGCCGCCCGAGGGGTCGCGAAGCCCACCCCCGCAGCGGGGGACGGATCAGCCGCGCAGGGGCAAAAGACGCAACGCCACAAGGGCTGAGGCGATCCCGAGATAGGCGTAGGCCTCGGGCGTGGGCACCTTGAAGGTGAGCAGATGATGGAGCGCCCCGAGCAGGACAGCGGGGTAGACGAGGCGGTGCAGCCGCCGCCAGCGCAGCGTCCCGAGGCGGCGGAGGGCCGAATCGCTCGAGGTCAAGGCGAGCGGCACGAGCAGCGCAAAGGCGGCCATGCCGGCGATGATGTAGGGGCGCCGCGTCAGGTCGGCCGCGATCTCGGACCAGCGGAATTGCAGGTCGAGCACGACCCACACGGCCAGATGCGCGGCGGCGAGGCCGAAGGCCACCAGCCCGAACGCGCGGCGGAACCGCATGAGGTTCACGCCGGCGAATCGCAGGAGCGGCGTGATCGCGAGCCCGGCCAGCAGGAACTGGAGCGCCGCGAGACCGAGCGCGTGCTCGATGCGCTTGACCGGATCGGGGCCGAGCCCGGCCAGGAGCGCCTCGAGGCCGAGCGCCGCGACCGGCACGAGCCCGGCCAGATAGACCGCGCCGACCGGGACGCGACGCGCCAGCCGGCTGATGGCCGCGCCCGGGCCCGGGGGCGTGCCGGCACCGCGCATCAGTAGAAGACGCGCAGGTCCATGCCGGCGTAGAGGTCCGCCACCTCCTCGCCGTAGCCATTGAACATGAGGGTCGGCCGACGCCGCGCGAACAGACCGTCGCCGATGCGCCGTTCGCTCGACTGGCTCCAGCGCGGATGGTCGACCTCGGGGTTCACGTTGGAATAGAAGCCGTATTCGCCGGGGTTCGCGACATTCCAGCTCGCATGCGGCTGTTCGGCCACGAGGCTGATCCGCACGATCGACTTGATCGACTTGAAGCCGTATTTCCACGGCACGACAAGGCGGATGGGCGCGCCGTTCTGGCGCGGCATCGCCTCGCCATAGAGCCCGGTCGCGAGGATGGTCAGCGGGTGCATCGCCTCATCGAGGCGCAGCCCCTCGCGATAGGGCCATTCGAGCACCGGAGAGGAAAGCCCCGGCATCTGGTCGGGGCGATTGGCCGTCTCGAAGGCGACATAGCGCGCCCTCGCCTGCACGCCCACCTTGGCGAGCAGCGCGCCCAGTTCGAACCCCATCCACGGCACGACCATCGACCACGCCTCGACGCAGCGCAGCCGATAGATCCGTTCCTCGATCACCATGCCGTCGAGCAGTTCCTCGAGCGCATAGGCGCCGGGCCGATCGACAAGCCCGTCGATCGTGACGGACCAGGGCGCGGTCTCGAACCGATCGGACCGGCGCGAGGGGTCGGATTTGTCGAGGCCGAACTCGTAGAAGTTGTTGTAGGTCGTCACATCCTCGTAGGAGGTCGGCGGCTCGTCGGTGGAAAACCTGCTCGCGGCTGACGCCGGCAGCCCGACCGCCGCGGCGCCCGCGGCGGCGATGAAGGCGCGCCGGCCGAGCCAGAGGTCGCGCGGCGTGACCTCGGAAGGCTTCGGGTCGGTCAGTTGCGGCCTGCGCCGTGGCGGAAAGATCGCGGAACGCATGGGATGTCCTCCTCACCTGCCCCGCGCTGATGATCACGCCGCGCGCGGGGCTTCACTGCTGTAGAGTGGCCACATAGTCCGCGATATCGACAAGACGAGACGGGGTCGGCGTCAGAACGCCTTCCCCGGTTTCGACCAGAACGGTGTCGCCTTCGAGCAGCGGGCCGAATTCCGGCATCGGCGGGTGCACGGCCGTCCCGAGCGAATAGCCATAGACTTGCCCCATCACGCGCACCGCCGGATAGATCCCGCCGTTGCGGGCCTGCAACCGCGTCAGATCGGCCGGGCGGCGCGCACCCGCGGCGGGTCCGTCGCCGGCACCGGTCGCACCGTGGCAGGCCACGCAATGTGTTTCATAGAGGGCCTTGCCCCGGGTCACTGCCGCGCTGTCGCCGGGGGCGGTGGCGCCACAGGCGGCGATCCCGAACGCGATCACCCCGAATGCAGCCATGCGCGCCATTGTCATCCCCTGAACCCGAATGCGCTCAGAGGTTGCCGCAGTCGCGCGGCCGGGGCAAGCCGCTTTGCCCGTTCAGATCGCCGCAGCGAGCGCCTCACCCGCCGTCAACTCGCACACGCCGCGCTGGGTCTCGAAGCGCAGCACCTTCACGACCCCGTCGACGACATGCATCGCATAACGCTGCGAGCGGCCGTGAAATCCGATTGCCGGCACCTCGAGGCCAAGGCCGACCGCGCGCGTGAACGCCCCATCGCCATCCGAAAGCATGTGGATGCCCGCGGCCGTGGCCCCTGTCGATTCGCCCCACGCCTTCATCACGAACGGATCGTTGACGGCGAGGCAGATCACATCCTCAACCCCCTTGCGGCGCAACTCGGGCATGGCGCGGATGAAGCTCGGGACATGGGCCTTGTCGCAGGTCGTCGAGAACGCGCCGGGCACGGCGAAGATCACGACGCTGCGCCCCTTGGTCAGACCGCCGAGCGAGACCGTCTCGGCCCCGTTCGTACCCATGCGCAGAAGGCCAGCCTCGGGCAGCCGGTCACCCACCGATATCGTCATCTTCACCCTCATGCGTTGAAACTGCGAGAGGCTGTTTATAAGAGGGTTCATCGCAATGGCCAGAGAAGCGACGAAAAATGTCGTCACGCATCGTCATCGTCGGGGCAGGTCAGGCGGGGCTGTCGCTCGCCCAGCGGCTGCGCGCGCTCGGCCATGACGGGCCGATCACGCTCATCGGCGAAGAACCCGTCCCGCCCTATCAGCGCCCGCCCCTCTCCAAGGCCTACCTCAAGCGCGAGGCGGGGATCGACCGGCTGCTCTTGCGCCCGCAGAGCTTCTTCGCCGAAGCCGGGATCGAGCTTCTGACCGGGGTGCGCGTCGAGGCGATCGACCGCTCGGCGCGGATCGTCCGCGCGGGTGACGCGCGCATCCCCTATGACAAGCTCGCCCTCGCGACGGGCGCGTCCCCGCGCACCCTTCCGGCTGCCATCGGCGGCGCGCTTCCCGGCGTGCATGTTTTGCGCAATCTTGCCGACGCTGACGGCCTCGCCCCCGCCTTGCGCCCGGGCCGGCGCGCGCTGATCGTGGGCGGCGGCTACATCGGGCTAGAGGCGGCCGCGGTCTGCGCGGCCCTCGGCCTGTCGGTCACGCTGATCGAGGCCGCGCCCCGCATCCTCGGCCGCGTCGCCTGCGCCGAGACGGCCGACTGGTTCCGCGACCTCCACCGCAGCCACGGCGTCGAGATCCGCGAAGGGGTCGGGCTTGCGCGCCTCGAGGGCAAGACGCAGCTGACGGGTGCGGAACTGGCCGACGGCAGCCGCATCGCGGCCGATCTGGCCATCGTCGGCATCGGCGTCAGCCCCGCGACCGATCTCGCCGCCGCCGCGGGCCTGACCATCGACAACGGCATCGCGACCGACGCGACCGGCCGCACCGCCGACCCCGCCATCTGGGCGGCGGGCGATTGCGCCTCTTTCCCCGGACCAGGCGGGCGGATGCGGCTCGAGAGCGTGCAGAACGCCATCGACATGGCCGAGGCCGTCGCCGCCGACATGATGGGCGAGGGCGCGCCCTACGCGCCGGTGCCGTGGTTCTGGTCCGACCAGTTCGATGCGAAACTCCAGATCGCGGGGCTCGGCACGGGCCACGACCGGATCGTGGTGCGCGAGGCGACGGGCCAGGGCGGCGGCCGCTCGCACTGGTATTTCCGCGCTGGAACCCTTCTCGCGGTCGATGCCATCAACGATCCGCGCGCCTACATGGTCGGCAAGCGCCTGCTCGAGGCCGGCCGCACCCCCGCCGCGGCGCTGCTTGCGGACCCCGCCACCAACCTGCGCGCGCTGCTCGGTTGACGTGCGCATCATCGGCGGCAGATTTCGAGGCACGAAACTCGCTGAGGTCGGCGAAGGCGATGCCGACGCCCATCTGCGACCAACCGCCGACCGCACGCGCGAGGCCGTCTTCAACATGCTCACCCAGGGCCGCTTCGGCGATCGGGTGACGGGGGCGCGCGTGCTCGACCTCTTTGCCGGCACCGGCGCGATGGCCCTCGAGGCGCTGAGCCGCGGCGCGGTGCGGGCAGCACTGGTCGATGACGGCGCGGCCGCACGCGCGCTCCAGCGGCGCAACATCGAGCGGATGCAGCTTCAGGGCGCGACCGACGTCTGGCGGCGCGACGCGACCGATCTCGGGATCAATCGCGGCGCGCCCTATTCGCTCGTCTTTCTCGATCCGCCCTATGGCGCCGGGCTGGGCGAGGCCGCGCTGGCCTCGGCGATGGCCGGCGGATGGCTTGCTCAGGGCGCGACGATCGTCTGGGAAGAAGGCGCACCACCCGCCATCCCGCCGGGCTTCACCCTCCTTGACCAGCGCCGGCATGGCCGTGCGGTGGTCACCATCCTCGAGAAGGCGCCCGCAGTCTGAATTGCCGGCACGGGCGCAATCCGAGTTCCTGCCCCCCCGGCTGGATCCGGTACCGCAACAGACCAGCAACATAAATGCGCCCAACCTATACGCCCGAGGAAGACGCGCGTGGCCCGCTGGTTGGGAAGGTCCCCCTTGCGGAGTTCCCGCACCTGTTCCGTGCCGAAGCCGATCCCGAGGAAACCGTACCTTCAGGTCCCAGATGCGCCAACCGCCCCCTCCGACTGCCTCTCGGCCCGGCGCATCCGATCCCATGATCAACGAGGCATTGCCGCCGCTTTCCAAAATCCCTTGCACGACGCCCCCCGAGCAGATACCCCGCTTCATGGAGACGTGGCCGAGTGGTCGAAGGCACACCCCTGCTAAGGGTGCAGACGGGAAACCGTCTCGAGGGTTCGAATCCCTTCGTCTCCGCCAATCATCATTGAATTCATTGTGAATTCC